>JAURBE010000100.1 GCA_030829145.1 Verrucomicrobiota bacterium
ACGTTCATCGGACGCTTACATACCTTTCACGCTAATCGACGAAGAACCCAAAAAAAGCCGGGGCAGATACGTCATCTTAAACGTAACCGCCCCGACACAAAGACTTGCTCAGCGCTGCGCTTATTCGCCGATCTTAACTGGCTTCAGTTTCCAGATTTGCTCGGCGTACTGGCTGATCGTACGATCCGAAGAGAACTTGCCCATCATCGCAGTGTTAATAATCGCCATCTTTGCCCAGCGCTTCTTATCGCTAAACGCCAGATCCACTGCTTCCTGTGCACGCACATAGCCTGCGTAATCAGCCAAGCAGAGATACGGATCGCCACCTTCAAGTAGGCTGCTGCAGAGCGGTGCGAAGGCATCCTTTTCGCCAGGCGTGAAATAGTCGGAACGCAACCAATCGATCACCGCTTTCAATTCCCAATTACTATTATAGTAGTCATAGGGGTTGTAGCCTTGTGACTTCAGCGCTTCGACTTGATCCACGGTATGACCAAAGATGAAGATATTTTCGTCACCGACTTCTTCACCGATCTCCACATTCGCGCCGTCAAGTGTACCAATCGTTAGCGCACCATTCAGCGCCAGCTTCATGTTACCTGTGCCGGATGCTTCCTTGCCAGCTGTCGAAATCTGCTCCGAAAGATCCGCGGCAGGGATCATCTTCTCAGCCATAGTCACACGGTAATTCTGCGGAAAGACAACCTTGATCTTATCATTGATACGCGTGTCATTATTGACCAATTCGGCGATTTTATTAATCGCACGTATAATATTCTTTGCCAACGCATAGCCAGGTGCTGCCTTTGCCCCAAAGATGAAAACACGCGGATTCATCTCGTACTCGGGGTCGTTGAGTAAGCGGCGGTACAGCGTCAAGATATGCAACACGTTTAAATGTTGGCGTTTGTATTCGTGCAAGCGCTTGATCTGCACATCAAAGAGCGCATCTGGATTGATCACCGTGCCGGAGTCGGCCAGCACAAAATCTGCAAAGGCCTGCTTGTTCGCCCGCTTGATATCCATGAAGCGCTTTTGAAACTTGGTATCGCCCGCAAATTTGGCAATGCCTTGCAATTGATCCAAGTGCTTCGGCCACTGATTACCAACCATCTCCGTAATCAAATTGCTCAGACCAGGATTACACGCCAGCAACCAACGGCGTGGCGTAATCCCATTTGTCATGTTGATCAGCTTGTTCGGGTACAGCTCGTGGAAGGTGGCAAATAGATTCTTCTTCAACAAGTCTGTATGCAGCGCTGCCACACCATTGACCTTGGTCGAGCCCACCACTGAGAGATAGGCCATACGGATCATCTTCGGATAGCCTTCTTCAATAATAGATAGCTCCTGCTTTTTCGCACCATCGCCAGGCCACTTCGCCTCCACTACGTTCTGGAGGAACTGTGCGTTGATCTCATAAATGATTTCCAAGTGGCGGGGCAGCACTTTTTCAAACAGTGGGACACTCCATTTCTCCAAAGCCTCGGGGAGCAGCGTGTGGTTGGTGTAGTTACATGTTTTACTGGTAATCTCCCACGCCTCATCCCAGGTCATGCGATATGTATCGATCAATAAACGCATCAATTCCGGTATTGCGATGGCCGGATGTGTATCGTTGAGCTGAATCGCATTAAACTCAGGGAACTCTGACCAGTCACTGTGATGCTCAAGGAACCGACGAATGATGTCTTTCAACGAGCAACTGACGAAAAAATACTGCTGCACAAGGCGCAGCTCTTTACCGTTTTCAGTCGAATCATTCGGGTACAAGACCTTGGAAATGGTCTCGCCCATTGCCTTCTCGCGCACCGCTTCGACATAGCCACCTTCGTTAAAGATATTGAAGTCGAACTCGCTCGATGCCTTTGAATCCCAAAGCCGCAGAAAGTTAACCGTCTCACCGCCGTAACCGACGATTGCGATATCGTAAGGCACACCCTCGATCGTCTTTTGATCCACCCAAACCGGGCGGAATGCGCCTTTGTCATCGACGTGATGCTCGACGCGACCATACAGCTGTACTTCTTGTGCAAAGTTCGGGCGCATCACCTCCCATGGGCAGCCCTTCTCCATCCATACATCAGGATGCTCGATTTGATAGCCATCCTTAAATTCCTGACGAAACAAACCAAACTCGTAGTGGATACCATAACCAATCGCTGGCAGGTCCAGCGATGCCAACGAATCAAGGAAGCAGGCTGCCAAGCGACCCAAGCCGCCATTACCAAGCCCCATGTCCGCCTCTTCGTCGGCGATCATATCAAAGTCTTGGCCAAGCTCGCTCAATGCATCACGAGTTTGCTCAAACAACCCCGCATTATGCAAGTTATTCACCAGTAAGCGCCCCATTAAATATTCGAGACTTAAGTAATACGCACGACGTACCTTTTTTTTATGGTGCACCCCCTGCGTCGTCATGAAGCGATCCAACACTCGGTCACGCACTGCCGAGCAAGTGGCAGTCCACCATTCGTCTTGAGTCGCTTTTTCTGGGTGCCGTGCCAGTGTAAAACGTAAGTGGTTTAAAATCGACTCCTTCATCGAGTCCTTGCTCGACTCGGTGCTAAAGCGGAAGGATTTATTTGGCGACTGTGCTACTTTCGCTTTGTTAGATGCGTTCTTCTTGGCAGCTGGTTTAAGTGCCTTCTTAGCTGTTTTGGTCATAAAATATTAGTGTATAAAAAAATTTGAGTCACTACGCTCATGAGCCGACTCAATTCAGCGCGAGAGATTAACTACTTTCCTAGCAGTTGAAAGCGAGAAAGCAAAAAAGGCGCCAGTTCATGTAAAAATTACATTTCACTCAATGCGGACGCGCCATTTAAACCCTTCGTGATATTGACTGCATCAAAGTATACCTCACTAATTTCACGCTCAAATCACTCAGCTAAGTCGCTAATACGCAGGGCAGCAATGCCGCATCCTTCATGCCGTGAATGATCTTCTTATCGGCTGGGCACAGGGTCGCCAAGACACCATGTAATTGAGCGCGATGCGCTTTACTATCCACGAAATAATAGGGACACAGGCGCATACGCCCCTCCATTTTATAAAGACTACCATCATCACGATACACTGGGTGCCGCAAGCGACGTGGTTTTTCGTATGTCTGTAAAATATGCAGCGAGGTGTCTGCAAGTGCGACTGCTTGCTGAATCGCATTTTCCCAAGCTGCCTTCGACGAATCACTACCCAGTGTCACACTTCGCGCGCCCCAAGCACTCTCATGGAAGCCACTAATTTTAATAATTAAATTACGCTCTTTCTTGCTCGCATCCGCAAGTTGCGTCCACCGTGTCATCGGCTTACCCGCAATTAAAGGTGCATCGAGCACCGCGTTGGGCGGCAGTTCCACTGGATCCATAATCCAGGTCTGCGGAATCACTCGTTTAAGCACTCGATACGACGCTTTCGGTAAAGTCTCCTGCCAAAAATCCTCTAACATATGGTGGTGAAACAATGCTAAGTTGAGCTTCTCTTCCTGAAATGGCCGCATCGGTGGAGTCAGACTTAACTGCGATTTGCTGCGCGCCTGCAATAGATAGTCTGCGACCGGCACGTTGGCTAAATCAAACAACTCCCAAAAACGATAAATCACATCCACTTGCTGTGGCTCACCATCCATCGGCACACAAATCGTATCTCCCAGCGGCATCACATCGTCGGTATGATACACATACACCTTACGCCCGAGCGCTCTTAACTCTTGAGCGATCCACTCCATCTCCGGGCGATAAGTCGCTGCTTCGTCGCTGACTAAAATCGCGATCATCGGCGCAGCCCTATCTGGAGCGCGACTGCTCAATGCTTGATAAAACGCCTCTACCATATCCTGAGAGCCCGCGCCAATTAAAGCATCACCGTGGACGCCTGAATAGAGCCGATTCAAAAAAGCTGTGAGTCCGATTCCGCCCGGCACCGAATCAATCTCGGTCAACGCAAAGCCATCCTCGGTGACCAACAGATCTGGGCGCACCACCATCGGCGTGCGTCCTCGCAAAGCCTTCGAGCGAGCATGCTCAATCAATGCTTGAGGCTTACCGCGATCTAAATACTCAGCGACCCAAGGAGCCTTCAGTTCCCGGTTGCGTAGTAAGTTTTTATCCGTCGCCGATCGTATATATAAAGTCTCATGCGCGCGGTAAAAATCATAACAAGCCTGTCCGATCAGTTCGATCTCCGCTACCTGTTTGGCATTCAGAGCGAATGCCTCCGGCGAATACCGCCAAGTCTTGTTTTCAAATAAGCTTTGTTCTGCAAACGCTCTCAACACCGCCTCATGACTCAGGCGATTCACCATCTCTGCAGGATTACTCATCGCCAAATTCTCTCTCAGCGGCCGACTTGCGGGACATTGGACCACCCGCGCGCAACCATGCATGAATAAACGGATCCAAAGCACCGTCCATGACTGCCTGTACATTACCTGATTCAACACCCGTTCGCAAATCTTTGATCATCTGATACGGTTGAAAAACATAGGAACGGATCTGATTACCCCACGCAATATCACCCTTCTCGCCATAGAATTTCTCCATCTCACTGCGCTTCTCATCTTCCTGCTTTTCATACAGGCGCGACTTTAAGGTCCGCATCGCAGTGGCCTTATTCTTGATTTGTGAGCGATCATTTTGACAGGTGACAACGATCCCGCTCGGAATATGCGTCAAGCGCACCGCAGACTCCGTGCGATTCACATGTTGCCCACCCTTACCACTGGCACGATACACATCGGTGCGAATGTCCGATGGATCAATCTCGATCTCCGCATCGTCCTCAAGTTCTGCAATCACATCTACCGATGAGAACGAAGTATGGCGCCGCGCATTGGAATCAAACGGACTAATCCGCACTAGGCGGTGAACCCCACGTTCTGCTTTTGCATAGCCGAACGCATTCGGCCCAGAAATACGAATCGTAGAGGCATTAATT
>JAURBE010000101.1 GCA_030829145.1 Verrucomicrobiota bacterium
CTACGCCATGTGCTGGCTGCGCTCGGAACCGGTTCGGTGCGAGAGGCGTGTGGGGAGTGAGCGACGAGCTCTCCTTCGTCCCTCACGAACTGCGCATCGGCAGCGACGAGAGTGGCAAGGGTGATTTATTCGGCCCGCTGGTGACGGCCTGTGTGGTGGCGGATGAGGGCATGGTGCGCGACTGGATCGAGGCTGGCGTGTGTGATAGTAAAAAGATCACCGATAATTCGATCCTGAAGCTAGATAAATTGATTCGCGGAACTAAGGGGGTTGTCATCGGTATTGCATTTGCGCGGATGACGAAATACAATCATTTGTACCAGAAGTTTGGTGATAATCTCAACAAGCTCCTAGCTTGGTACCATGGCCGTGGACTCAACGAAGCGCTAGATAAACGTCCTGCCCCGTGGGGGTTACTTGACCAGTTTACCAAGCAACCGCTGGTGGATGCTTATGTGCAGGACCGTAAAGAGTTTAAATTGGTCAGTCGCACCAAGGCGGAGTCCGATCCTGTAGTTGCGGCTGCATCGATTGTGGCTCGCGCGATTTACGTACGTGAGATGAAGCGTCTTTCGGATGAATTGAAAGATGTATTGGGCGGCGAGGAGCTAATGAAAGGTGCGAGTGCCAAGGTGCTGGCGCAGGCAAAAAAAATCATCGCAGCAAAGGGGCCCGGTGAGCTGGCGGGCTATGCGAAGATGCATTTCAAGACGGCTTACGAAGCGCAGGGTCTGGAGCCGCCGAAGAAGCCAGTTTGGTCGAAATTTAAGTAGTGCTTAGATTGTTTGCGCAGGATTCAGGTTGGCGCTAATCAAGTCTTTAGTCTGGCGCAGCAAAAAGCCCCGTCGATTGACGGGGCTTTGTTGTATCATTTAACAGTCATTAGGCGTTTAGATCAAAGCGATCAAGATTCATTACTTTGACCCAAGCAGCGACGAAGTCCTCAACAAAGGTTTGTTGAGCGTCGTCGGATGCATAGACTTCAGCGATGGCACGGAGCTCGGAGTTTGAGCCGAAGACCAGATCCACGGCGGAGGCCATCCATTTTGATTCGCCTGTGCCGCGTGCCTTGCCTTCGTAGAAGTGCGCGCAGCGGGGCGATACCTTCCACTCGGTGTTCATGTCGAGCAGGTTCACAAAGAAATCATTGGTTAATGTCTCGGGACGTTGAGTGAACACTCCAAGCGGCGACTGTGCCGTATTTGCATGAAGTACACGCAATCCACCTACGAGCACTGTCATTTCAGGAGCAGTGAGTGACATGAGTTGCGCTTTATCTACGAGCAATGCTTCCGCAGGTGTTTGCACTGCGTGGTCTTGATAATTGCGGAACCCATCTGCCTTAGGCTCGAGCGGAGCGAAGGAGTCGACGTCGGTTTCTTCCTGCGTCGCATCCATCCGGCCTGGGGTGAATGGTACGTCGATGGCATGGCCGGCAGCCTTTGCAGCTTGTTCCACTGCAGCGCTTCCTCCCAGCACGATGAGGTCGGCTAGGGAGACTTTCTTACCATCTGATTGTGCATTATTAAAGTCGGCTTGGAGGCCTTCTAAAGTCTCTAACACAGTGGCAAGTGATTCAGGGTTATTGGCCGCCCAATCTTTTTGTGGAGCGAGCCGAATACGTGCGCCATTGGCTCCACCGCGTTTATCAGAGTTGCGGAAAGTCGCCGCTGAGGCCCATGCGGTTTGAACGAGTTCTGAAATGGATCGACCGCAATCGAGCAGTTTTACTTTGAGCGCAGCGATGTCTTGCGCGTCGATGAGCGGGTGATCGACTGGCGGGATTGGATCTTGCCAGAGCTGAGTGGACTCAGGCACGAGTGAGCCAACGTAGCGACTGATCGGGCCCATGTCGCGGTGTGTCAGTTTGAACCAAGCCTTAGCAAACGCCTCGGCAAATTCATTTGGGTTCTCATGGAAACGCTTGGCAATCGGGGCATAGATCGGATCCATCTTCAGCGCGAGATCTGAGGTGAACATGATCGGGGCGTGGCGTTTCGAGGGATCGTGGGCATCAGGCACCATTGTCTTAGCAACGCCGTCAGCTGGCACCCATTGAGTCGCGCCAGCGGGGCTTTTGGTCTGCACCCATTCGAATCCGAACAAGGTATCGAGATAGCTGTTGTCCCATTGTATCGGCGTCGCATTCCAAGCACCTTCGAGACCGCTACTAATGGTGTCGCTGCCATTACCGGTACCGTAGCTGTTGCTCCAGCCGAGGCCTTGTTCTTCGAGGCTAGCGCCTTCGGGTTCGGGGCCAACATGTTGGTCGGGGTTCGCGGCTCCATGTGCTTTGCCAAAGGTGTGACCGCCGGCGATCAGTGCCACGGTTTCTTCATCATTCATTGCCATGCGGCCGAAGGTGTCGCGGATGTCACGAGCTGAAGCGAGCGGATCCGGCTCGCCGTTGGGGCCTTCTGGGTTGACGTAGATGAGGCCCATTTGTACTGCCGCGAGCGGCTCTTCGAGTTCACGGTCGCCGCTGTAGCGCTCATCGGCTAGCCATTCGCCCTCTGGTCCCCAATAGATGTCTTCACCTGGTTCCCATACGTCGGCACGGCCTCCGGAGAAACCAAAGGTCTTAAAGCCCATGGTTTCCAGTGCGCAATTACCCGCAAGGATCATTAGGTCTGCCCATGAGATTTTACGACCGTATTTTTGTTTAATGGGCCAGAGCAGACGTCGGGCTTTGTCGAGATTGACGTTATCTGGCCAGCTGTTGAGTGGCGCAAAACGTTGTGAGCCACTAATAGCACCGCCACGCCCATCCGAGATGCGGTAGGTGCCTGCACTGTGCCATGCCATACGAATAAAGAATGGGCCGTAGTGACCATAGTCGGCAGGCCACCAGTCTTGCGAGTCGGTCATGAGCGCATTTAGGTCTTCGATCAATGCATCTAAGTCCAGCGTTTTGAACGCCTCGATATAGTCAAAGTCTCCCTTCATCGGGTCTGACAAGTTTGAGTGCTGACGCAGCATTCTAAGGTTGAGCTGATTGGGCCACCACTGCTCGTTGGCGGAGGATGCTGTCGCATTATGAGCGCGTGAACCACCCATGACTGGGCATTTGCTGATGTCTGACATGTTGTTAATTCTTTAGTTGATGAATGTTGTATAGTGGAGGGAAACGTACCTTAAGTTGTAAATTATTATAGACAAATATATAGGTGAAATAGTTTCCTATAAAATCCATAGTGATTAGCAATAATGGAAATGCATCAGTTCAGAGACTTTTTGAAGGTGTCCCGAGGGGAGGTTTTATCACGCCTAGGGCAGTGGTGTATTGTTGCTCAGCTATCATCCTGTCAGCTGATTAAGAGGCGGCAAGAGCACTCGGGGTATTCCATCGCCACATTCGGCACATTAAATTCGCGCTCTCTACAACTTGCATCGGATGAATAAGCTACAGTGCCATGATCAGCAGCAATTCACCGAGGTTAAATACTTGATCGGGGTTGATGAAGCGGGTCGTGGATGCTTGGCTGGGCCTGTGACTGCCGGCGCCTGTGTGTTGCAGCCCGGTTTTTTTGAATCCGTCGAAGCGGTTAAATGCAGCGCTGCGATCAATGATTCTAAGCAGTTATCAGTTACGGCGCGGGCGGCACAGTTGGCGGTGATCGAAAATTTACGTGAGCAAGGCTTGCTGGACTTTGAGGTCGCCTCGGCTTCAGTCGAGGAAATCGCGCAGCTCAATATTTTGGGAGCGAATCGTCTCGCGATGCGGCGAGCGTTGGATGGACTTGCACGACGGTGCGCTGATTGGGACTTACCTCTGATGGAATTGGATGGCCCTTTATTTGAATCTACACTGGACGTCAGAATTATTGTCGATGGCCTCCCACTGAAGCCGTTCCCGTATGCGCATGCCGGGATTGTTAAAGGAGACGCGAAGTCGTTGGCAATTGCGATGGCGAGTATCGCGGCGAAGGTCTCGCGCGATCGTGTGATGCAGAAATTAGCGAAGACCTATCCGGAGTATGGCTTTGAGCAGCATAAGGGCTATGGCACTGCCGTGCATCGTGAGGCGTTACACAAATATGGCCCGACCCCGATTCATCGGGAACTTTTTTTACGTAAGGTGTTAGGGTGAAGCGGTTGCTGAGTCACTGAATTGTTTCTCACTAAGGCATAAAGGCACGAAGCGTTTTTTGATTAGGGTATTTGTGGAGTCATAGCTTTGTGCCTTGGTGAGCTTTGTGAGAGGATTAAGTGTTTGTTGAGTCACTGAATTGGTTCTCACTAAGGCACAAAGGCACAAAGCGTTTTTTGATTAGGGTATTTGTGGAGTCATGGCTTCGTGCCTTGGTGAGCTTTGTGAGAGGATTAAGCGGTTTGAATTGTTTCTCACAAAGACATAAAGGCACGAAGCGTTTTTGGTTAGGGTATTTGTTAAGTCATGGCTTTGTGCCTTGGTGGGCTTTGAGTGTTCCTTTGCTTGCGCTGTGAGGTGGATCACGACAAGTTGCCTGATATGCAAATGACACTGTTTAGTAGTAAGTCGTATGATGAGTCTTTTTTTTCTGCGGAAAACGAGACGAATCGACATGAACTCGTCTTTCATGAGTTTAAGTTGACCCCGACTTCAGCACCTTTAGCACAAGGTTCGCGTGCAGTCTGTGCATTTGTAAATGACCGTTTGGATCGTGAGACGCTGGAGGTGCTGCATGCTGGGGGCACGGAGTTTATTGCACTGCGCTGTGCTGGTTTTAATAATGTCGATTTACAGGCAGTCCACGAGTTGGGCATGAAGGTAGTGCGTGTACCGTCCTATTCGCCCTATGCGGTTGCCGAGCATACCTTGGGATTATTACTGGCGTTGAATCGTCGTCTGTATCGCGCGTACAACCGGGTGCGTGAGGGTAACTTCTCATTGCAGGGTTTGGTTGGGTTTGATGTACATGGCTTAACTGTTGGTATTA
>JAURBE010000102.1 GCA_030829145.1 Verrucomicrobiota bacterium
TAAGTTCAATTTGCAATAGTCAATCGTCGCTTGTGTATCGCCCCACCACAGCACCGCATTCTCTTGTCGTCCTTTTTCCACATAAGGCATCACCACCCAGATACAGCCACGTCCACCACTCATACCGTAGCCGAGGTTCGCATCTTTCACCTCACCACTGCCCTTGCCCGGAGGAAAGTAATTGCCGGTGTATTCAACGATCACCGGATACTTCTCACCCGGCTTCCAGTCCGTCGGTAAATAAAGCGAATGATACACCTGCGTCCCCTTATATTCCGGTGCGACTTGCCGCACCCGCTTGCCCGCAGCAGGTGCGGTATCGGTCATCGGAGGGGTCGCCAAATCAAACTTGGCGGCTTGAAGTAGGCTGCAGGCGAGTAGCATCGTAAGACTGACAATTCGTTTCATCATGCCATTAACAACGGTGCACCGTGCGGGTAGGCACGGACTTCAAATCCCCATGCGCCGTTGGCGGTCATGGCGAAACTCAGAGAGCCGGCCTTCAGGAAATCACGTCGTGTATATTGCATCGATTTTGATTTTGCTTGGGATATTGATTTAAATGGGGAGAACAATGCACCGTCGTTACCGTGTGATATCCTGTGTAGTATGCCTGAAATCGCGCGAGAGCGTTAACCCTCGGGTTGAAAAGACTGACCATTAGGTTGAAATCGGCCTTTTCGAGCGGCTTTCAGCGGTTCTGCCCGTAGTGCGCCGCTATACTGCCGCGCATGAAGATTTGTGAAAACCAGTATCGATTTTCATCCAACAGCATTCGAATTATACCCAATAGTTGTTTGGTTTTTCCGCGAATGAGAGCAATGATCTCTTTATGAATGATCCCTTCACACAAAAAGTCATTGGTTGCGCAATTGAAGTGCACCGCGAACTCGGCCCAGGTTTACTTGAAAGTGCCTACCAATTATGCCTCTCTCACGAGTTAACCCTTAATCAGATTCCACACAAACTCGAAAAGTCCATGCCAGTCTATTACAAAGGCATCGAGATTGAGTGCGGATATCGCATTGATATATTGGTCGATGATCGGCTAGTGCTTGAATTAAAAGCTGTGGATAAAGTGAGCGGCATCCACAAGGCGCAATTGCTGACCTACATGAAATTATCGAAGACTCCCGTTGGGTTATTGATGAACTTCAACGTCAAGAAACTCTCCGACGGGGTCGAACGTTTTAGGCTATAAGTCTAACTCCACGCAGATTTTCACCACCGGTTCCCGTTGATCACTAAAGGACACAGAGCAGCCAAGGGCATGATAAGCACAGAGCCATGCGAAACGCAGAGGAGGCATAGAGGTCGTAGGCCTCAAGGTGTGTGGAATCCGCTCTGTGCTCTTTATTATGCCCTTGGGTGCTGTGTGAAGCACGCTAAATTCGGCAACTTAAAAAATGCGATTAGAAAGTGAACTTCAGAAGTTTTCTTTGAGTCTGTAAAAGTTAAAAAGTGGCGAAAGAAATCGGAATTGAGGCCAGTCCTGTATTGAATTCCTCAACATACGCAGATTTAAACCACCCACTCCCTTTGGTCGTTAGAGAGCACAGAGCTTACAATGCAGCAAGACAAACTGTGCCCCTGAACACGTCAGAGTTGCTCTGTGCCCTCTGTGCCTCTAGTGCAGCGTAGCAAACGGGTGGTAAAAAAATAACAGAGCCAAAGCACGAACCCTGAGACTTTCATTTCTGCTCTGTTTATAATCGCACGGACTTAGCGCGCTTCACACTAACGCAAGCGGGTGGTTAATATAATTACGTATCCTCAGTCTAAGAAGACTAGCATTGGGCTGTCGCCTCATGGAGTTTTCCATTTTTAAAATCACAAATCGTGATGCGCAGCAGTATAGCACACAGTGCCAAAGCTCAACCTCAACAAAAACAAAACGCTAGCTGAAGCGGCGCGCACCGCTCAGGCACTGAAAGATAAAGCAATGACTACTGTAAGAAATTCTCTGCGCGTCGCTTTAGGAATGGATCGCCACTCTCCAGGAACCGGCTGATTTGCGCGCGCACTTCTGGATCCTGCACCGTCCGCAGACGCAGGATTCCAAAAGTAATATCAATATCCTTATACTCGCTCATGCGATCCAGTTGACCTGCCAACTGCCGCCACACCGTGACATCCGCCGAATTCAACTTCTTAAAATAATTCAACAACACACGACTGGACCCTCCATTCACGCCGATCCGCTCGATCAAGTCCGCATGTAATTTCGTCAAATCTTCGTTGTGCGTGCTCAACACATCGAGCGCCAGAATACAGTCGCGCTGCCCCCGCTCCTCCAAGACCTCTAGGCAGCCCAGATACAAGCGCTCATCAGTCAGCCCCTGCGTCTGTAAATGATTGAGCGCAAACTGTACAAACGCGCTGTCATCGGATGCCAGACACTCGACTAAATAATCATCGCTGAGATTTTCATTGGTCTTCGCGAGCAACTGCTCGACGACATCGCCATGGATCCAGCGCCACAACACCCAGGTCGTGTACGCAGCACCCTCGATCACCGCCGCTTTGGCATCCGGTGGTGTGGCACTCGTCTCACTGTCCCAATCTCCATCACTCGCTTTGCCAGGTTCCACCACAAAAAAGCTCAAGGGATGCGTGCCGAGAATCGAGCGAGTGTCGGCCATGAAATCATGAAGCTTTTCATATTCTGCATCGGTAAACGGATCATGCTCGGTTTTGGTGAACGGTGCCCCTTGCGGATATTCAAAACGAACAAAGCGCCCCAATGCATCCCAAAACAAGGTTGCCTCCAAGAGCTTACAGGTACCATCGAGGCAGACTCCGGTGCGCAGAAACATTCGATACTCCAATGGGTATCCACGTGCGTCTTTCTGTAATACGACCGAATACGGAAGCCCTGCCATATCCGGGAATATAGGATCGATTAACGACACATCAAACGAGACATCCTCGGCCCCGATCTCGTAAGTCTTCGCCTCCCACTCAGTGCTACCCTCGGAGGCATCAAACACTTCTTGCCATTTTGCGCCCTCTGGCAGCACCCGGACACCCTCCGGTAGTTCTGGCGTGGATGCCGTTTGCTCCTGCGAAGTGGTTGAACAGCCGATGACAAAGGCTAAACTGGCACATGAAATAATAGATAAGAATGCGTTCATAAAAATAAGATCAAACGGCCTGCCCACGAACCTCTGCTGCGGTCAGAGCTGGAACCATTGCCGGGTTCGTATCCTCATCAAGCACCATTCGACGCAACACCCGCAGCGCCATCAAGAAAGCCAGCGCTGAACCCGCTGATATAAAAACATAATAAACGCTGCTATCGAGTAAGTCGCTGCGCAGCAGCCAACTACCGCCCCCCTGCACCAACACGATCGAGAACACTAAATACGGCAGCGCACGGAACGGGCGGCCTATGCCCTGAAAGCCGAAATTCAACAAGATGATGCCAAGTGTAAACAGCATGTGCAGCCCACCATAGGTAAAGTATTTGTGCCCTTCTTGGATGATCGCCGAATCAGTGGTCAGTGAGCGATAAAAGACATCGCTGAACAGGCTCATACCAACCACCAGTGGCAGGCCCGCCGTAAACAGCACTTTGAGCGACGAGCGCATGGCAGCCCACACTCGGCTCGCATGGCTCGCTTCGAGGCTCGCACTCATCACCACCATGGTGCCACAGCCAAGGCAGACCGTAAGCTGGATCAGATACAGTTCAAAACGCTTGGCCAACGAGAAGGCATCGGCCATTTGCACACTGCGGGCCGACATCACATCAAGCACTAGTAACAACACCACACTGGCGAGCACCGGCACCTGCGCGGCGACGATCCCCGAGCGCACGATGCGTTGATAGACCTGGCGATCCGGACTCGCTTTGAAGCGACCGATGCGCAGGCCCTGCTTGCCGCGAGACAAATCACCCACCAGTAGGAGCAACAGCAGCGAATACGCAATCACCGTGGAAACCGCCGCGCCTTGTATCCCCCAACCCAAGCCGATGGATTCGTAACTGAGCAGCGGTGTGAGCAGCGCTTTCAATACAATACAGCCGACACTATACAGCGCCGGACGCAGCGCATAACCGCTGCCACGCATCGCCGAGCTGATCACTGCCCCAAACGCCATGATCGGGAAAAACAGGAAATACCAGAAGCTATAGATACCAGCCATCGCACGGCTGGCATCGGTGCCCAGTGCGCGCAGCAGCACATCTTTGCCACAGGCTGCCCCCACCACAAATATCAGCGACAGCGGCACCGCCAGCAGCAGCCCGGCTTTGAGCACGCCCTCCCAGGACGCGCCGCCGCGCCCCGCCTGACGGGCGACGACCACGCTCACCCCGGTGCCGAGCCCGGCATAGACCAGCGCATTGGAGAGACTGATATACGGAAACAACACATCCATCGCATGCAGGGCGTCGGGCCCAAGGCGCGCGATAAACCACAGATCGAGATAGCTGAACACCGCATTGACCACCATCACCAGCGCCATCGGAATCGCGATACTGGCGATCGCACGCAAAACCGGCCCCCGGGTCAGGAGCTGGGCTTTGTCGTTCTGTGAGGTGTGAGGCATCGAGGGGGGAAGAGTTGCTGGTTGTTGGTTGTTGGTTGCTGGTTGTTGGTTGCTAAAGAAGGGAAAGTTGACTGGAGGGCAACGCTCCATCGTTGCCGCGTAAGATTTGGAGGGTAATGATCGTTGAAGAGCGTAGTTTAGCCGAAATCACGCCAGCGCGCTAACCCACGGGTTGAAAAGGCTGACCATGAGGTTGAATTCGGTCTTTTCGACTGTCTTTCAAGAGTTCTGGCGTAGTGCGCCGCTTTAGCTAGCACACAGTGCCTAAGCAACCGACCAAAGAAAACGCTAGCTAAAGCGGCGCGCTACGCTCTGACATTG
>JAURBE010000103.1 GCA_030829145.1 Verrucomicrobiota bacterium
CATCACTCGCCTAGCTCGCGCCTACAATGCTGCATCCGGCAAAGGAGGCCGCACTATGACTGGTGGCCTCGACAGTCGTGCACTGGAAAAGCCACGTCAATTTTTCTCCGCGGCACGTAATTGTGAAGAAGGCGGTAGCCTCACCATCATCGCCACTGCACTGGTGCAGACTGGCAGTAAAATGGACGACCTAATCTTCCAAGAATTTAAAGGCACAGGTAACATGGAAATGGTGCTCGATCGTAAAGCAGCCGAGCTTCGCCTCTGGCCTGCGATTAACCTGAATGCATCAGGCACGCGTAAGGAAGAGTTGATCTTGTCTGGTAAATATCTCGAAGGTGCTCAATTTCTGCGTCGTGCGCTCGCAGGGCAAAAGATTGAAGACGTCGCCGAGATCATGATCGACCGTTTCACCCAGACCAAGAATAACGACGAGTTCCTAAAGCTACTCGATCGCTAGCCAGACCTAGCGCGGGTCATTCATCACTTGCTGCAATTATCTTAATTTCAGCACACAGTGTATGCAATCGATCCATACACTCAGAAATTCGGGTTTTACAGCTAGCTTCATCGGCTGGCTCTGCCAGTAAACTGTGCTCAAGGCTCAAGAAAGAAGCACTCGCTTGCTTCGCACAAATCGTTGCCGCAGACCCGGCTAACTTATGAAAACGGCTACTTGCGAGATTCAAATCGCCAGCAGCGAGGCCAACCACTGCCTCCTGAGCGCAGTCGATTGCGAAATCATTGAATTCGAGTAATAATGTGTGCGCGAGTGCCTGCTCTCCATCGAGTAAATCATGAAATTCTTGCAGCACCAAGACTGGCAACTCACGCGCTTCCTCCCATAACTTATTAGCAAAGGCCTGAGCATTAGGCACAACAAGTTCCTCAATATCTTCATTCGCCCTCGCCGCCACATCATTGGCCACCTTTACATTTTCATTATTTATAAGTAGATTCACTAGATCAGCCTCGACCAGCGGCTTACTCAGATAGCCATTCATTCCGGCTTGAATGAAACGTTCACGAGCCCCTTTCATCGCATCTGCAGTGAGCGCATAAATCGGAAGTGTCATACCACGCGAGCGGATACGCAAGCAGGCCTCTTCTCCGTCCATCTCAGGCATACGAATATCCATTAAGATTAAATCATATTCGCAGCGCTCGACCATTTCGAGCGCTTCGCGACCATTTCCTGCGACATCCACAACAGCCCCATAGCGCTCGATCGTAATACACGTCACCTTCTGATTAATGGCATTATCCTCAGCCAATAGAATCCGTAGTCCACTGAGATCGACTTCACTCAATGGCTGCGGAGTATATCCCTGAAAGAGCTCCTTAGGAAACTGCAGACCCAACTGCGTATAAATAGTATTTAGTAATTTGTATCTTGAAAATGGATACGCCAATAGAAATGCACCGCTCAAGTTTTCGTCAGTAATCGTATCCAAAATTAAAACTCGCTTGAGCCCCTCGGGCATCGGGCACTTTAAGTCACAATCCTCTGTCATGTCGTAGTCTCGCTGCTGCGCACGATCCAGCAGCAAGACCGCATCAGTTGGGCAAGACTCTAGTTGCGTGCGCACTTCGGCAGCATCACGCACACGCACCAATCGCTTTCCCGTATAGGCAAACATAGTTTTGACCACACGATAAAAATCATCTGAAGCGGTCACAATAAAGACGGGACAGTCAAGCACCTGCTCAACACTAGAAGATCCAAGTGTAGAATCGCTACGAACAAAGGGAAGCTCGACAATAAATTCTGATCCTTTTTCAAGCTTAGATTCGACACTCAGCGTGCCGCCCATCAGCTGTATTAGGTCACGACAAATAGATAAGCCTAAACCACTACCACCGAAGCGACGACTAATCGATGAGTCCGCCTGATTAAACGGCTTGAAGACGTGCTCCATCTCTTCCGCACTGATGCCAATTCCAGTATCACTGATACTTAGCTTCAAACTCAGAGAATCGTCTACTTCAGAGACAATACGCGAAACAACTGTGATCCCTCCTGTTGCGGTAAACTTAATTGCGTTGCCGATCAAATTAAATAAAACTTCACTCAAACGTCTAGGATCCCCCTTGAGCATGCAGATGTCTACATCCGGGTAAATAAAGTCGAAGCGTAGTTGCTTCTCAGTAGCCTGCCCATGCAACACCGTAAAGACCGAATCTAATACTTGAGCGAAATCAAAATCAACGATCTCAAGATCCACTTGCCCTGCTTCAACTTTTGCAAAATCGAGAATATCGTTAAGCACATGCAACAATGAATCCGCACTGACTTGGATGGCCCGCACCTGCTCAAAAGCGTCATGATCTAAAGAGGCCTCAGCTAGAATACGTGCCATTCCACAGATACCGTTGAGCGGTGTGCGAATTTCGTGACTCATATTGGCAAGAAAAGTCGATTTGGCACGATCACCCGCTTCGGCACTATGTCGTGCTTCCAGCATGTCTCGTTCATGGCGTTTTTGTTCACTAACATCACGAATCGTCCAGAGCGCACCTCGGTAGATTGCGCCTACATATACGGGAATCCGATCGATCACTAAGTAGGTATCTTGATCAAGATCGAGCAGCATATTATAACGCGCATCCTTTAGCTCGATCAGTTGCTCCAACACTGCCTTAGAAGAGGCTGAATGACAGCGCGGGCGTAACTGATTAAATAGTGGGTTAGCCCGCTGTAAGCCCTCAAATGCAGCTCGATCAAGCCCTAGGGCTCGCGCAATCGTTTGATTAAACAATAGACCCCGCTGTGCAGATGCATCTTCAAACATCACACCAACTCGTATATTGTCAATCAGTGCAGTTAATAACGAATTCTGCGTCTGCAAACTCATGAGTGTGCTCAAACGCTCGGACTCATCACGGCAGATCCATAGCAGATCACCATTTGGCAAACGATTAAAAGAAAAGTGCACTGGAAATTTAGTGCCATCCTGGCGGAGTCCAGTCCCCTCGCCGCTAAAGCCATCGCCCACTTCTAATTTCGTGGCTAGTTCTGCTTCAAATCTCTGCGCCTCGGCGGGCGCATAAAGCTGTTGCCAAGGAGAACCAATCAAGCGCTCCCGACCTGAATAAGCAAACATCCTCGCACACGAATCATTCGCAAATAATATCGCACCTGCATGGCTCGTCATGACGATCGCCTCGCTAGCATGCTGCAAAGCAATTACAAGTTGCTGCATTTGCTCTTTTGAACGCTCTTGCTCGGACACATCCAAGCTGGCCCCTCGGATAATTGTCACGCGACCAGAGGCATCCAAACTCAACGCTCCGCTACTACGCTGCCAAACCACTTCGCCGTCGATCGTTAAAGCACGGTGTGCTAGCTTGGTAAACACTTGACCCTCCGTCTCCGCAGCCTTCAAAGCCTTGCGCATTTGCACCGCATCGTCAGGCGGCATGTAATCAAGAAACGAACGGCCGACCAAATCCTTCTCGGCATAACCAAGCACCGCTTCTACTTGGTCTGTAACAGAAGTAAAACAGAAGTCTGCATCTAACTCCCATAGATATTCACCGACAATATTGGCAACATCGGTAAAACGGCGCTCGCTCGAAGGGCTTCGGACGAGGCAACTGCTCGATTACGCTCGGACTCTAACTCAGCCGTGCGTTTCTGCACGCGCAACTCAAGTTCGTCCGCCAGTGCACGCAAACTCACATTGGTGTGGTAGAGCTCAACAGATTTCTGGTCAAGTAAGCGCTCTGCCTCCTTACGTGAGCTACGCTCACGCTTCAATAGACGCTCAAAAACTTCTTGGCTAAGGGGCGGCTCTGACATATCGGACTACGGCAGCCTTCTAAGGATAAACCGAGCGCTGCGACCGTCATCTGTGGGGCCAGGTTCATGGATCACTTCAATTTTTTCTTTAAAATGGGCACTCGAGGCAAGGATCAAGCCTTCCGCTAAATCAGCAAACGGACGCCACGACGAATAATCCATGATAAGTTCATTCTCACTGCGACGCTCACACTCGAAGTCCGGCAACCGCGCATCCGGATACAGGCGCCGAACCTCACTGTGAATTACAGTTTCAATACCATTTAGAAAGTCGAACGAGTTATCAATATGCTCAAAAAACTCCGGATGCACCTTGATGAAGGCACTAAATAACCATTCAGCAAATGCTAAAATCAACGCCTTATGTGGTAAATCGACTGCACCATGCAGCTCATCAATCATCTTAAGCATTTCACCGTGCGGGTAGTTCCCGACTGAAGTATAGGCACCGTGGTTTTTCAATGATGGCAACGAAGTCACTCGATCGAAGACCTCATAACCAAATTTCAATTCAACCATCTCGAGAAATTCTGTGAATATTAATCCCTTCATATTAACTCACTAATATTGTACTCTTTAGAAATGTAAACCTACTTATTTTTACAATTAATCCAGATTTCTGTACTTGTGCTCAGCCACCCCAATAGAGTCTCTCCGCAGGCAGCGCTGAAACGCTATATATCATTTTTAAACCGTGGTTTAGTACTACCCTACAGACGCCACTGAGCAATTCTGCGCCTTTAGTTCAATCAACAAGATTTACAGCTTAAATGAATCCACATTGCGATTAACAGTCCAGCACAGGGCGCACTGATGAATCAAGCTTTCGAACGCTAATTCGATTCAATCGCTCATTTAATTCATTTCCCTGCGGAAGCATCGGCACGAGCGACTCCAGCCGACTCCATGCATACGCCGTCGCACGTCGCGCACAGTCTTCGAGTGATTCACCCAATTGCTGACCGTGTAAGTAGCCCGCCAGCAGCGCATCCCCAGCACCCACAGTACTGACCACATTTAGCTTCGGTGCACGCACCAACAGCTCG
>JAURBE010000104.1 GCA_030829145.1 Verrucomicrobiota bacterium
CGACTTCATCCTCGGGCGGATTGCGATCGACTTCCGGTGGACGCTGGCTGGCGTCTTTGCGATTGCTGATCTGATTGTAAACTTTAAGAAAGCGCGCGGTGTTGAAGAATACGCCGTAGCCTTTAGAAGAAACATAGAATGGCACTGGTGCATGGGTGCGGCCGCCGCCTTGCCCCCAATGATCCATGTTCAGCTCCAGCACACGGCTGGTCTGATTAACCTTATCGAGCTGTAGACCGTAGCCGTAGAGTTTTTCATCTGGGCCGCAGGGGATGCGCACCATGATGCGGCCATCGGGGTTGATGGAGTAGCGAATCGAATCGGCTTCGAATGGGAAATCTGGATCGCCGAGCGTATTCAAACGGTCAATACGCGGGGGCTCGGCCGCTAGATCGGTATAGCGCAGTTCGTTGGCCATGTCGCCAATGCTGGCACTCCAGACGCCGTTGGCTGGGTGTTTCCAGTCTTGAATCACAGGGAGAGTATCGAGCGTGGTGGCTTGTTTCACAGTGCTGTGCATAAAGTCGGCCTGCTGGGCTTGGGCGTGCGGGGTGAGTGCGATCGAGAGCAGAGCTGCGATGATCGCGGTGGATTTAAGTTGACTGGGTGCTTGGGACATGAGGTGCATCGATTGTTTTTAAAAATAGTAGCATAGTTGTTGTATACTAACATCTTTTTGTAAACCTTGAATTCGTATTTTGCGGGTTACTAGGACTTTTCGTCGGGGGCATATCTTTATACATATTCTTTTTCCTTATATAATTAGCTTATTAATACTGGATGTGAGGCGCCTCTTCGGCAAGGGAAGGTGCCTTAGATTGTGGTTCGACGCTGCGACAGGCTAAGAATTCAAAAACGAGTTCACCAGCCAGATCTAACCGAAGGCTAAGGCGGAGAGATTCTAGCTAATCTTTATAACCACAAAAATCATACAAAGGCTGACTTTCCGATCGTTCAAATTTTTGTGGTTTCTTGTGCCTTCTTGTGGCCAAATCATCCCGATCAATCGAGCAGTCGAAGCAGTACTCTTGCCGCTTTATCCGCCCTAGGGCTAGCTAGCTGGCAAGTCCTGAGTTGGCGCAAGGCAGACGATCTGCACGCTTTGCGTTGACCCCTTCGGTGGCTGTTGAACTTAATGAGCGTCTCATGCGCCTAGATAAATTTGTTTGTAAAAGCACCGAATACAGCAAGGACGAGGCTATTCAATTGATTCATGCTGGCCAGCTTAGGGTCAATGGTGCAGCGGTCATGAATGAGGCTGCACAGGTGCATGAGAATAATACGATCACGCTCAATGGCGAATGCTTGCAGGCTCGGGAATTTCGTTACCTGCTGATGCATAAATCCTTGGGCACGATTTGCTCGAATGTCGATGAGGGTTATCCGTCGCTCTTTAATTCCTTGCAGATCGAGAAGGTCTCAGAATTACATGTGGCCGGGCGTTTGGATGTCGATACCACTGGTTTAGTGCTGATCACCGATGATGGTCGATGGACCTTTGATATTATTCGACCATCGAATAACTGTCAGAAAGTGTATCGTGTCGGTCTATCTCGTGAGCTGTCGGAAGACCTGATCGAACAGTTTAAAAAAGGTCTGCAACTACATGGTGAATCGCAATTGGCGCGACCGGCAGTCTTACAGATCCTCGCTCCGAAAGAAGCGCGCTTAACCATCACCGAAGGTAAATTTCATCAGGTCAAGCGCATGTTCCTGGCTGTCGGTTATCGAGTGGTGTCATTGCACCGTGAGCAAATCGGCGAGATCGCTTTAGACGTCCCTCTCGGTGAATGGCGTTATCTGACGGCCGATGAAGTACAGTCGTTTGCTGCAGTGATTTAAGGCGATGGCGACCAGTGGCGGTTAACATTAAAAACTTCGAGTCTTGATCCCACTGACAATGACGCAGAAATGCCAACTTCATAGTACGGCTAGGCAACTGTAAAAAAAGAAAATTAGATGAGTTTAAGATTAAGCATACCAAGTGTCTCTATACTCAGCGCAGCGCTTGTAGTATGCGCTGGGCTTGAGGCTGCGGCAGGTGATTCGCTGGATCGTAGTAATGTGATATGGGATTCGCCGAGCGCGGATTGCCACGGGTCGATGCCGATCGGTAATGGCGATCTGGCCGCCAATGTCTGGGTCGAGCCAAACGGCGATCTGGTAAAGAACATCCCAGATCGTTCTCTCATTGGTGCGCCACCAGTCGTTAGCCCGCGCTTCCCAGCTTTCTGGGGGCCGAACTTTGACGGGACTCCGGATCAGTGCCATGGCTCGGCTACCTTGATCGCGCTACAGCGCATGCTGATACTGTGCGACGTGGACACCATCCGCCTGCTACCCGCCTGGCCTAAGGAGTGGAATGCCGACTTTAAACTGCATGCCCCGTATAACACCACCGTGGAAGGTCGGGTGGAAAACGGCAAAGTGATCGATTTGAAAGTCACACCGGAATCACGCCGTAAAGATATTGTGATGACGGGAAGGGACCCCGAAAAATCGAATAAACGTATCCAATAAATCTAAAAAAACGGTATCCGGAACCACTGTCATTCTGGGCTTTCCATATAAAATGAGATAGTATCTAGGTCTTGTCTGACGTAAGTTGAATTGAACGAGCTATGAAATATAAAGTATTAAATCTGTTTCTATCGGCGATGACCCTAGGGTTGGTTGCTGCGCCGGTCTGTGTGGATGCCACTCTTCGTCAGGAGATCGATTATAAAGCCTTCCTGGGCAACCACGATATGGAGTGGAATCGCATCCCGAACCGCTGGGAAGTGGCACCTTATTCTGGCAACGGAAATGTGGGATTCACCTTCTATCAGGCTCAAGGATCGGCCAAAAATGTGATCTCGATCTTCACCGGTCGTCATGACTACTACGACCATCGCTTGCCGCATGAGGGTAGGCAGAATTTGTGGATCTACCGCTGCCGCTTACCGTTGGGGCATTTCAATGTGACGTCGCAGGGCGATATCACCGCAGTGGATTTACGCTTGGATCTGTGGAACGCGGAGCTGACGGGCACGGTCCTGACGACCAAAGGCTCCTATCAGGTGCGTGGCTTGACGCATCGAACCAACGACGTGATCTACTTTGAAACGGATGCTTCGGACGGGGAGTCGATTCAAATCTCTTGGCATCCTGATCAGGCGAAATCATCGGTGCGCAATACCTTGGAAGGCGGCGGGGGGCCGAAGGGCGGCACTTGGGATGTCATGCGCGAGGCGCCGTATTCGCTGCCACCTGAGCCTGTGTTGAGTGAGATCGACGGGGTGCAGTTTTGCTTGCAAGCGCTCTATCAGCATCGCGGTGAAACGACCACAGGTTGGGAGACATTGGGAGACGCGGACGGTAAGCAGGTGTTGCTCGCGAGCGTGCATCACAGCTTCCCTGAGAGAAACAGTTTAGCGACGGTGCAGACCAATTTGAATCAGGCAAAAAAATCACTGCAGGCGGAGGAGTTTATTGCCAGTCATCGCCAGTGGTGGCATGACTATTATCCGCAAAGTTTCCTGACGATTAACGATGCTGAGAAGGAGGCCTTTTATTGGATTCAAATATACAAGTTGGGCTCGGCGATGAGTCAGGACGGCCCGATTCTCGATGTGATGGGGCCGTGGTATCACTACACTTTCTGGCCAATGGTGTGGGGTGATTTGAACGTGCAGCTGATCTATTGGACGCACCTGACCGCCAACCGTATGTCGGTCGGCGAATCGTTGGCCAATAATCTGGATAAGTATGCGTTTAACTTGAGCAAGAATGTGCCGGAGCGTTGGCAAGACAGCATGGCGCTAGGTGCGCTGTTTCCGCAGGACTGTCTTTCTTCTGACCACGCAAAAACGCCGGACATGTTGGCGTGGGTGTTACACAATTACTGGTTGCATTGCGAATACGCGGGCGATCGTGAACGTATGCGTGACGGGCTGTTTCCGTTGCTGCGCAAAAACGTCAACGGCTACCTGAATTACTTGCGGGAAAATCCCGTTCAGTCGGACGACGGCAAGATACATATCAAGATGAGTTGGTCGCCGGAATATCCCAGCGGACACGGTCAGGACGTTAACTTCACCATCGGCCTGTTGCGCTGGGCCTGCGGCACCTTGCTCGATATCAATGCCGAACACGGATTGAACGATCCGCTGGCAGTCGAGTGGCAGAACATACTCGATCGCTTGGTGGAGTATCAGATTGATGCCAACGGGCTGCGAATTGGAAAGACGATCCCTTTTGAGAAACCGCATCGCCACTATTCGCATTTGCTGCCGTTCTTTCCCTTGTCGGAGATCACGCCGGAAAATCCCGCAGACGCGCAGATGCTGCGGACGTCGCTCGACCACTGGTTGGATGTGAGTATTTACGGGGTTCAAAAAGATCAGGCGATGGCGGTCACGGGCTACACCGCGACCGGTGCAGCGTCTATGTATGCACGACTGGGCGCGACTGAAAAGGCCGCCTATTATTTGGATTTCCTGATCAATCATAAGAACATTTCTCCGACCACAATGTATGCCGAAGGCAACCCAGTGATCGAAACACCGCTGTCGTTTGCCAGCAGTGTACACGATATGCTGCTACAGAGTTGGGGCGGCAAAATTCGCGTGTTTAACGGCTCGCCGAAGGCATGGTCAGATGTGGCGTTTCATCAACTGCGCACCGAGGGAGCGTTTTTGGTCAGCGCCAAGAAGAAGGGTGGCGTCACCCAGTTTGTCAGCGTGCAAAGCCTGATCGGCTCGCCCTGTCAGGTGCAGACCGATATCTCGAAGCCGATCATAACCATCAATGGCAAGCAGGCGAAACGCGGCGTGGTT
>JAURBE010000105.1 GCA_030829145.1 Verrucomicrobiota bacterium
TGAGTATATCCATTTGATGACCACTTCGCTGCATCTCGCATCCAAGTCAGGAATTCCTGAGTGGTATACGAATAATGCAAGTCGATGATCGAATTATTGGCTAACTTGCCGACAATATGACGCTCTATTGCCACCAGTTCAGCATCAAGGCGCTGCCTTTGTTGTGCATTCAAATCCTGCTTGAACTGTGCAAGCAATACAGTCGGCTCCACCTTAGCCCCTACGGAGAACTCCAATAATATACCATCCAAGTAGTTCATCAATTCAGTTGCCGACTCAGTATCCTCTTCATGCAATGCCAATATCGCAAAGTGTACTGCAGCACAAATCATGACATCGATCTCTTCGTCTTGAATAAACTCCTCAGAATTTACAGCCCCAGTATGGGAGCCTGTAAATGATTGGTCTGCGGTATTGATCGCGCAACCAACTAAAAAAAACAATGAAAGCAGAGGAAACAGTGGGGTATAGATTTTCATCATAACGACTATTTATGTAAAAAAATCGCTAAAATTCAACAGGAAAGGCTTTTTTCCGAATAGCGCTAGCTTGTGCACGTAAAATCAGGGTTAACCCTGAGCCACCAAAAGCCAGCACTGCACAGGTAGCATTATATTCTTTTTCAGGCTACAAATTGAACGTTTTTACCAAAATTAAATCACGTACCACAGAGCGAAGCTTCCCACTTAAGGAGACTTCCATTAAAAGGGACGATGGCACCGTATTCGCATCCAAACTTAGCTACGAGGCGCGAATGGCATCGAAATCGAAGGCGCTCTCGAATGACTTAACGACGCCCCTCGCGAGGTGACTTTCTACTATACTTATCGGCCTTTGACTTTAGCTCGCGACGGGTACGCCGGCTGACAGTGAGCTCACGCTTCTTTTGACGCTGGCTCAATTTCTCCAACTCGAAATCAAGCTTGAGATAATTGATAAAGCGCTCACGGCTCAAAATGCCCGCTTCCATCGCTGCCTGAATCGCACAACCTTTGTCTGAGCGGTGTTTACAATCGTGAAATTTACATTCGGTCGCGACTTCATCGAAATCACGAAAGCTTTCTTTCAACGTTTTTGCATCGGTCCACACCTGCACCTCACGAATCCCGGGATTGTCGATCAACATCCCGCCCGCTTTGAGTGGTAGGAGCTCGCGCGCGGTCGTCGTGTGCATGCCTTTACCCGTCACGCCATTGACCTCCCCCGTCCACAGCCAATCCTGACCTATCAATTGATTAATCAAGGAAGACTTCCCCACACCACTGGAGCCGATCAGGGCAATCGTTACCCCCGGCTCGAGATAACGCCGAATCGTAGCAACCCCTGAACTTTCAATAGCAGACGTTAAGATTACCTCAACCTCGGGATTAAGGGCCTCCAACGCATCTTTCGCCATTTGATTAATCTCATCAGAGTATAGATCGCTTTTATTCAATAGCACTACAGAGCGTGCGCCACTTCGCAGCATCACCGTAAAATAACGTTCCATGCGTCGCAGATTAAAATCCTGACCAGCATCCGTGACGACAAAGACGACATTCACATTGGCCGCCATCACTTGCTCTTCGGTCCCTTTGCCCGGCGCTTTACGGGAGAGGCAAGTTTGTCGCTCGAGCCGCGCTCGAATCACGGCTTGGTATTCATTGCCCTCATCGCCTATTTCTAGTGCGACCCAATCCCCCACCGCTGGTAGATCGGCGTCGGTCTCCGCCTCATGATAGACGGCGCCGCCGAGAGCGACTTCCATCTCTTCGCGATCTTCCAATATGGCACCATAGGATATTTTATTATCGCGAATCAAGCGCGCCGGCACCCAGCCCTTCTCACGATATTGTTCGAACTCGGCTTCAAAGCACTCGTTCCATCCTAGGTCGTTTAATGTCATGTGCGGCTGAAGCTAAGGAGATTTCTCAGAGAGTTAACCACAAAATCACAGAAAGCGTGCAAGTTAGGAATATGGCTAGATCAGCACTGGGCACTGGACTTCGATCCTTGGTTAAATATCACTGCACTCAAACGCAGATTGCGACCATCCATCTAGTCGCAATCCAATCCTTCGAATTCAGCATACAACACCTTCCACTCTGCATCTAGACTAGTGATGCAAATCGGTTGCACTGCACGATTATACCAATACTGCGCATCGCACTCGTCACCCTGCACGCGGTGGAGATAGGCATGCACCCACGCTGCTTCGGCAGTCACCATATTCTCCACCATGCCATGTGCTTTCGCCCAATCGCCCTGCTGCTCTGCCTCAAGCGCAAGTAAATATATGTTTTTATCCTGCATCATAGTTTGATTTGTCGTGATCGTACTCGATAGCAAACCTGAAACGACCATCCAAAGCGATGAACCAAACACTGCTTAAAATCCGAAAACACTGCGTAGCAACGTCCAAATACTACTCGGAGGTGGTGGCTGAGGTGAATCACTGGGACGACTATTTTCAGACGTCTCAGCCTCTGCACTTTGAGTTGTCTGACTCGGCTCATAACTGAGCTCGAGGCGATAATCAATAATTGTAGGGCGCTGTAGCACTGCCGCTTCAACGGTCTTGGTCAGTTGAGCAAGATAATCCTCACCAGTAGATTGTAATAAGATCGGGCCGAAATAATAACTCAACTGCGCATGCTCGTAGATCACATACCAACCAGTATCAAGCTCCGCGGGGTCCGCCTTCAGCTCCCCCGGAAAACGCTGATCAAAACTGGCTTTCGATAAAAACGAGGCATACGGGATCGCCGTTTCAGGGATCGCTCGAAGACCTCCTTGCCCTTGAGCAAAGAGGCTCGATGCGCGCAAGCAAAGCAGCAGCGCACACAGTGATATTAGCATCCGATTACCACCGATTTTTTTAATCCAATTTAAATTCATAGTCATTCCTAATGGCTGCGCCCTCTTCGGCAGACCTCCGACCTATAGACCCGATGGTAGATTAACACCGTAGTCGCCGTCGGTGTTGCCGGCAGTCGTCTCACTGTTGCTCGCAGCCGATTCAGGACTCTGTTGTTGCGAACTCGAACTCACAGAGGTGCTGACGATACCATTCTGCGCCGGCGCCTGATCCGCGGTGGACATCGCCCCTCCGGGAAGGGAAGTGCTTACCCCTTTTGAACGATTCACTTCGACACTCTCGGCAGTATCACTACTGGTGGAACCAAAGCCAAAATCTTGGAAGTTACGATCGGGTGGCATAACACTACCCCCGCCGACTGAATTATTCGCCGCAGTTGACCCACTCTGCCCGCCCACGACAGCGCCGCTGCTGGACGTTTCACCCGCAGGGTTAGCTTCAGCGATGCCAGCAGTCGATGTCGTGCCTGCCTTAGAACTAGCATCTGCGACGCCTTGACCCCCGCCCACTGCGTTCATTTCACTCAGATCTCGCGCCGAACCCATTTCCGCGTCAGCGGTTTTGGAGCTTTGCGTAGCCACTGAGTCTCCGGCGATGGTTCCATCGATTTGGCTCAAATCACGTGACTGCTCAGGAGTTTCCGCTGCTTTACCGTTCGACGTATTTGCTTCCGTCTCGCCCAAAGCTGCGGCATTCGCTGATGCCTGGCCTTGAGAAGCTGGCGTTGGCACGCGGCCATCAAAAATATCAGGATCTGGGGCAGCACACAACGTCTGCACTCTACCTGCAATCAGGCACAGGACAAAGAGAATGATTGGATGTCGCAGTCTCATAATTTCTCCGTGCAAATCACTTCCAGCACCTTGGCACTTGCAGAGTTGAGCTTTAGGTCAAACTCCACCGTGCGATAGCCCTTGCGCGTGCCTCGTACTTTATAGACATCAGGAAACAAATTTAGATCCTTAGACTTAAAGCGCTCGGGGGCGAACACTCCGATAAGACTGACATATGTCTTTTTGTTGGAAGTAATTTGCAAGCTGACTTCCTTACTTTGCAGTGCCAACTCGCTACGAATGCGCGACTCTTCTTCAACCTTACTGGGCGGAAGCGTACTCGGGCGACTCGCCATCGCATCATTAAAAAACTTCGCCACCAACGGATAACGCCCTTCAATTAAATACTTAGCCGCCGAGCTGATATTCTGAGTGTAGCGAATGTTGGCGAGGTACAGGCTGGATGCTTTTTCCAGACCCGTGCGAGCTTCCTTCGACTGCGGAGCGAGGTCAACCGCCTCGCGGTAGGACTTACGCGCACTGTCGTAGCTACCCGCTTTTAATGCATTGTAGCCCTCGTCCAGCAATGTCTCTAAACGAGCGGCTTTAGCTTTTTTTTGCAATGCCGCCAGCCGCTCATTCAGCTCTGGACTCGGACGTATCAAGATTGCCTCCTGCAACGACGAAATAGCAACGAGCCAATCGCCGGCAGCCTCTAACTGGTCGGCGCGCGCCAAAGCAGCCTGTAGCGCACGTGCTTGTTGCTGCGATTCGATTGATCGACGCTCATTTAATAAATACGGGTTTTTCGGATGCTCCACCAGCAAGGCTTCAAGTGCGACCATCGCCTGATCAAGTTCGCCAGCTGCTTCAAGCGCATGTAACGCCCGCACCTCCGCACCGATGCCATCAAGCGCTGTCACCATAGCAAGCCCATCCGTCGCAGCACGGTTATCTGAATCGATTTGCAAAACCTCCTGATACGCAGTGCGCGCCGCTGCAAAATCCAACGCATCTAGGGCAATGGCTGCAGCTTCGAGCAAACCACCGACTTGCTGAATCGCACGCCCTTCCAGCTCCGCCAAGATACCGCCGGCCATTTCGAATCGATCGATGCTGGTCGGATACTCCCTAGCAGTCAGCTCGCGTAAGCCTGTATTATAAGTCTCGACTGCTTCGCG
>JAURBE010000106.1 GCA_030829145.1 Verrucomicrobiota bacterium
CATCTACATATCTTGGAGGAAAAGAATTTTCTAGAGAAGTTCTAGCGATTTTTGCTTCCATAAATTTCTTGGATTTATTTACATAAAGAACATATTTTGATCCCTCATATACCTTTGCTAAATAACCAATTTTTGTATTTTCATTATTTATTAGTTTGTTCAGTTGATATTTTCAACTGCTCTACACTAACCGACCACTGTTACAAAATTGTCGCCGTTATGTTACAGAATGGTGAATTCTTACGAATGAATCGCCGCGCCCTCACCTGCTAGTGAAAAAGACTCACAAAGCCATAGCTCGATCTGTTCTGCGGGATTTTAAATCTGCATACTTTCGTCATCGACAGTATGAGCAAAAGCACACACCGAGTCTTCACCAGAACTGTCAGCAAGCATTGAGCAATCGACTCATTGGGCAGGCTTAATGGCAAGGGACAATATCTTTATATACATCACTTTATACAGTCAAATGGCAGACCTAAGATTGGCCCATTCAATACACCCACCTTCAGGCAACCCGAACGACTGTTTGATACAGACTTGCAGCCTGTATTGAGTGCCACCCACTAATGAGTCGAACTTTAACTCAATCCGCTACAAACGATCAGACTATCGTCTAATAATTCAGAGTTCACAATCTCGTAACATAATAGTCACAGATATGCCACACTGCTTCTCTAATCTATATGCATTCTTCATTTTCCATTGGAGAATTAATAAAATACAATTCACTAAAAAATAGATTAATGAAAACCAAGAAAATCATTCAGGCACTAGTAACTGCTACCGCACTCACACTCGGCGCCACACTCAGTGCCACTGAAACGATCGTGATCAAAGGCTCGGATACACTCGGTGCCAAAATGGTACCGCAAATCGCTGAAGCGTTTAAAGCCAAAATGGCTAAGCAAGGCGTTGAGGTCGCATTTGAAATCGCCGCTGAAGGTTCATCCACTGGTGTGGCTTCGGTCATCGACGGCACTGCTGCAATCGGCATGTCTTCTCGTGATCCGAAAGCAAAGGAAATTGCCAAGGCAAAGACCAAGGGTGTCGACATGAACACCATCACCGTTGCCAAAGATGGCATCGCGCTGATCGTAAATGAAGCGAGTCCATTGGAAGGCATCGCACTCGAAGAAATCGAATTGATCTTCTCTGGCGACGTCACCGACTGGTCAGGCATCACCGCCCAAACTGGCTCCATCTCTGCTTACACTCGCAACACATCGTCCGGTACTTATGCCGTCTTCCAAAAGATGGCAATGAACTCACGCGACTATGGTAGTGACACACAGAAGATGGCCGGCAACGAGCAAATCGCTGCAGAAGTCGCCAGTAACGCAAACGGCATCGGCTATGTTGGCCTAGCATACATCAGCACGCCTGGTGTCAAAGTGCTGCCAGTTGAAGGCGCACAGCCCGACTCGAAGGACTATCCACTGGCCCGCCCGCTCTACTACTTGACCAACAAGAGCCAGCCACTTAGCCCAATCGCTCAGCAGTTTATCGACTTCAGCCTCAGCGATGAGGGCCAGGAAATCGTCAAGCGCGTACACTTCCTGTCGATCCGCTAAACTAAGATAATTAATTGCTTTAAACCCATAGGCCGTTGCGCATCCGCAACGGCCTATTTTTTTTGCAACTGCGGCGATTCACGGGATAGACATTGATGGTATGTTTGGGGCGATGAAGTGACTTCCTGCTCTTGGGAGGGACGACCTCTGTGTCGTCCGCTAACGATGTGAAAAATTCTGAGATGATCATCCGCTTTTGGAGACTCCCGAATGATTGTCATGTGATTTCTTCAGTGCCCGTGGTCGACACGGAGGTCGACCCTCCCCGACCGAATAGCCGCGCCATTCGGCTCTGAGTGATCTCTCCTAAGTAAATGACGATGGACTTTTTAGTTACAGCTTGTCACACAATTGTAACAATTTTGGTACAACTGCGACCTTGGCACATCGGTTTTCGTCACTACTTTAGCTGCAACTTATGCCCACTTCTGATCCAAATCAAAAAGACTCAACACCTGCATTCAGCAAGCGTCGCGCGCTGTTTTTAGGCAAAGATTCCGATAGCATTATTAAAGCCTTTTTCGGTAGTAATGCGATGGTCGCCATTGTGATACTGGCACTGATCACCCTCTTTCTATTTAAAGAAGGCGCTGGATTCATGGGGCTCTACCATAAAAGCCTTCAGGAATATCGCCGCTCTGGACTCGAATATGTGGATATCCTCAAGGAACAACGTGACGACTACATCGAGCTCACACGTTACCTAAACGACGTCAAAGCAGAGTGGATCAACGGCCTCAAAGCAGATGGCCTCTCCCAAGCTGAAATATCAAAAACGGTATTCAGCCCAGAAGCGAAAGGGCTCTTCCTCGGCTATATGCGTGTGGGGTCAGACCTGAAACGGTTCGTTAAACAAAAAATGGACGTCGCGATTGAAATGCGCGACCAGCATACCACCAACCAAAATTTAGCCACCACTCTCACCAACTTCGGCGCTCGTATCGACAACGTCGAAAACCCAAACTATACACTCAACGACGAAGATTTCGCCAAGTTCTCACTCCTCCTGCGTGAGTCTGACCAAGCCGAACGTGCCGCATCGATTCAGGCTGAAAAAAACATCAGTCACACAGATCGCGCAGACTATTTAAACCTCCTGCAAAACGAATATGACACACTGGCGGCTAGTATCGTGCCCGTCGACTTCGACACCGCGATTCTTCAAGTCACCGATGAGCAGGAACGCTATGCCCACATCCTGACTGAGATGGATCTCTCCATCAGTAAAGTGCTCAAAAGCGCGGAGGCGGTTGATTTTAACAATGCCGCACTCAACAAGCGTATGGAGACATTCGAATCGCTGAATACAATGCTTATCAGCCAGATTCCGATACACCGTAAGAAACTCGCGAATTGGGATCAACATGCAGCAATCTCTAACTGGCGAGCACTCGGCGCCTTCCTCTCTGGAAAACACTGGGTCACTGCAAGTGACCAACAAGACTGGTATGGATTGCTCCCCCTGCTCACTGGTTCACTCCTCATTTCATCAATCGCCCTCTTTTTCGCGGTTCCCTTCGGAGTCGGTGCGGCCATCTACGTCAACCAAATCGCAGGCCCTGCTGAGCGTAACTTTATCAAGCCATATATCGAATTCATTTCAGCGATCCCATCCGTTGTGATTGGGTTCTTCGGCATCGTTGTTTTCGGTGAAGCGATCCGCCTACTTTCACAGTTGGACGCCCTCAATTGGGTGCCCTTCTTTCCAGTCCAAGAACGCCTCAATGCATTCACTGCCGGCTGCCTACTCGCACTGATGGCGATTCCCACGATTTTCACACTCGCTGAAGATGCGATTAATAACGTGCCTAGACACTTTAAAGAAGCGTCTTATGCCATGGGTGCCACACGCCTACAAACCAGTATGCGTGTCATCGTACCAACCGCACTCTCTGGTATCATCTCAGCTATCATGCTCGGCTTCGGTCGCGTCATCGGCGAGACGATGGTGGTACTCCTCTGCGCCGGCAATCGTATCAAGATCCCAGACTTCACCGCAGGCCCAGGCGTGTTCTTTGAGCCCGTGCACACCATGACCGGAATCATCGCTCAGGAAATGGGCGAAGTCGTCCATGGCAGTCTCCACTACCGTGCACTCTTCATGGTCGGCATCGTACTCTTTTTTGCCTCTTTGTTAATTAACTACGGCGCCCAGTGGGTCGTCAAAAAGTACAGCAAGCTTGGCGACTAACCCACGCACGCATCCATCGTATTTACCATGTCCGCAACCAACGAACAGCACACCTTTGCCAAGCGTCCGTCTCGCAAGGCCGCGATCGAAGCGACCATCTCTAGCGCGTTCCGCATAGCGACCTACATCGTCATTCTATGTGCTGGATATATTTTTCTGAATATCGCTTACAACGGCTCCAAAGCGGTCTTCATCCCGAAGGCTCCCTTTATCAATATCGAATTCCTCACCGCAAAACCACAAACGCTACATGTGTTTGAGCCCAAGGAAATCGATACCGAACTGAAGTCCGCCAAGGCTCAAGTCGTTTCCCTGCAGACCAAACAACGTAACCTCGGCTCCAACGAAACAACTGCAGCCGACGAACTCGAACAACAAGTCGCCGCACTGCAGCAGAAAATTAAAGCGCTCGACCTACAGCGTAAAGACGGGCGCCTCATGTATGGCGACGATGCCTACCGAGCGCTCGACCAAGAACCGTCCAACGAACTCTACGCTTACAGCAACTACGCCTATAGTGGAGGTGGTATCGGCCCCGCAATCGTCGGCACCTGCCTGCTGGTGCTTGGCTCCATTGCCATCGCGCTGAGCCTCGGCATACTTTGTGCAATCTTCCTCAGCGAATACAGCACCCCGGGACCTACGCTGCAGTTAATTCGTCTATCGATTCTAAACCTGTCAGGCGTGCCCTCCATTGTTTTCGGTCTATTTGGCTTTGGTATGTTTGTCCTCTACTTCGACTGGGGCGTTTCGATGATCGCTGGTTGGTTCACGCTAGCCATCATGGCACTTCCGGTGATCATCGCTGCCAGTGAAGAATCGATGCGCGCGATCCCAAAAGGCTTCCGCGAGGGCTCACTTGCTCTGGGTGCTTCGAAATGGACCACCGTCCGCACCAACGTATTGCCCTACGCACTGCCAGGCATCCTGACTTCTTCGATTATGGGCGTGGCTCGTGTCGCAGGTGAAACCGCCCCGATCATGTTTACCGCCGCCTACGCGCTGCGTGATCAACTCCCTTGGCAGGGCTTGGAACAAAA
>JAURBE010000107.1 GCA_030829145.1 Verrucomicrobiota bacterium
ATTGTAAAGCGCCTGCTCCTGCGCGAGCCAGATATGCCAGTCATCATCCAAGCCGACAAGACCGTATCGGTCGATCTTTACACCAAAGTACATGACGAAGCTGCCCTAGCCGGCGCAACCAGTATCCACTTAGCAACCACCCGTTAATGGAGCAAACACTACCAGTCAATCACAACAAAGCGCGAGCGCCGCTCGCGCTGCTAGGTGCACTGTTGATGACACTACTGGTTTTTCTGGCGATTCCGATCACCCAGCACTTGGGCAATCAGCGTAACGATCTAATAGAATTTAGAGAAGCAATGACCATCACTCCACCAGCACCCTTGATCCTACCTCCACCCCCCGAAAAAGTTGAGCAGACCGAGCCGCAGCCGACTCCTGAATTTAAACAACAGTTGCAGGATTTTAGCCTCAGCCAGTTGGAGCTTTCCCTAAACCCAGGCATCAGTGGCGCACTGCGAGTCGGCGTCACAAGCACAGGCTTTGCGACTGAGGTCGATGCTCTCAGCGAGATCCAAAAGCTTTTCACCTTTGCGGATCTGCAAAGTGCCCCGCGCATTATTAACAGCCCAAGTATCGTCTACCCAAGGGAACTGATTCGCCGCGGTATTCGTGAGGGGCGGGTGCTCGCCAAAATCGAGATCGATACCAAAGGACGCGCCCGTGTATTAGAGATCATATCAGCCTCCGATCCGCGCCTTATTCAGGCGGCAAAAGAAGTCATTCGTAAGGCCCGTTTTACGCCACCGAAGGTAGGTGGCGTACCTCAAAAAGTAATCGGCGAATGGCCCATCCTTCTGCGCGCTCCACAATGAAACTTTGCAACTATTTTGGCATGATTCGATTTCTCATACTTCTCTTACTCTCTGGCACTGCGCACGCATCGCCAAGTTTCGACCTGGTGGACACCCATCCAAATAGCCCAGAGTTCAAGCAACGCTTCTATGGCAGCTTTGGCATCAACTCCGCCATCGAACCCATCCTCACACAAGCGGACCGGCCGCTCTATGAGTCGATTGCACCCTACTTGCAAAACAAGCCAGAAAAGGCAATCGAGCTCGCCAAAAAAGGTATAACTAAAACGAGTAATGCCGCGTTCGACTATCTCGTCGGCAGCCTCTATTATATACAAGGTAACTACAGTGACGCAGCCTCTTACCTGAATGCCGCGCTCAAAAAATTCCCTGATTTCCGCCGTGCGCATCGTAATCTTGCTCTGATTTACATCCAGCAAGATAACTACGAAACCGCAATCAAGCATCTACTGCGTGTCATCGAACTAGGCGGTGGTGACGGTCAAAGCTACAGTATGCTCGCTTACGCGTACCTCACTGAAGAAAAATACCAGTCGGCTCTCAGTGCCTATCAACTCGCACGTATGTTTTTACCAGACAGTATGGACGTACGTCGTGGTGAAGCACAATGCTTGCTCATGACTCAACAATACGGCGCTGCAATCGCCCTCTTCGACGAACTCATCAGCAAACATCCAGACGAGCAAGATTACTGGCTCTTTCAAGCCAATGGCTACCTCTCGCAAAACCAAGTGGATGATGCGATCGCCAATTTGGAAATCGCCCATACCGTTGCGCCACCATCTGCATCGAGCCTCAGCCTGCTCGGTGATATGTATCTCAACGAGGACGCCCATGAGCTCGCATTATATAACTATCAAGCGGCCCTCAAACAAGACCCGACCACGCGCCCCGAACAGGCACTCAAGCCGCTGCGCCGCCTCATGCAACTCGGCCTGTTTGATGCCGCCCGCACGTATTTGAAACTAATCGACAGCAGTCTCCAATCCGAACTTAGCCCAGAGCAGGCCGCGGAAAAAACCGTGGTTGCGGCACAACTAACCATCGAAGCCGGCAACCTCGAGCAAGGTCTGGCCCAATTACAATCGGTTCTGAATGAGCAACCACTGAATGGTGATGCACTCTTACTAATAGCGAATGTACAGCTCGATCAGGAAGCCTATGCAACGGCTACATTCTATTTTGAACGCGCCACATCAGTCGTAGAGGTTCAAGTCGAAGCTCTAGTAGGTCTGGCTCGCACCGCAGTCGCGCAGTCCAGATTCCAAGCCGCACTTAAACACTTGCAACAAAGTCAGCGCATCAAGCAGCGTCCAGACGTGGCACAGTTTATGGCTAGCATCGAAAAAGTAATCGCAGCTCAGTAGCGCTGATGCTCTGTGGGATGAATGCCATTGGTATGCAGTGAACCGCTCTATCTCTTGGTGCATCAACAGAACGCTCCGCGGTCGGCGCATGCTGCTACAACCACTGAGCGAGAACAAAACGGTCAAATTCGTCATGCCAGAGAATGGCATGACATAATAAAATAGCTCCATATCGGGGCACAATCACTCCGTCATGGAGTAGATACACTGACTATTTAGTGGTATTATCGGCGGCAGAATTATCCATTCTAAACCACAAACAACACTAAATAATGAAACAAAAAACTACTCAGTTCCTAATAAGTGCCGCTTTCTCGATGGCGATCACGGCATCTGCAGTGTCAGGGCAGACAGCCGAAGCAGCAGGCGAAGTCGCGCTGGACGAAACCGTTGTCGTCGGCAACTCGCTCTATACCGACCAAGTCAATGCACTAAAAACTCCCACTCCGATCATCGACGTGCCACAAAGCTTGTCGATCACCACAGCCGACGACATCTCGGTGCGCGGCTTCGACAGTATCGGTGATATCGTTGATTACACCCCAGGTGTCAGCATGTCACAAGGTGAAGGTCACCGTGATGCCGTCGTCTTCCGTGGTGTCCGCTCGACTGCTGACTTCTTCGTCGACGGTGTCCGCGACGATGTCCAATACTACCGCCCGCTCTACAATATCGAGCAGGTCGAGATTTTACGCGGCCCCAATGCCCTGCTCTTTGGCCGCGGCGGCGCTGGAGGCATCCTTAATCGAGTCACTAAAAAAGGTGTGATCGGTGAGAACTTTAACGGCTACCAACTCAGCATCGACACCTTCGGTGGCGCTGAAGCGGCGGTCGATAGCAATGTTGCCATTAACGAAAACACTGCCTTCCGCATCAATGCCTACTACAATACCTTCGAGAATCACCGCGACTACTCCGATGGTGAGGGCTATGGCGTCAACCCAACGATCAAGTTCCAACTGACCGAAAAGACTACACTCGATGTGTCGTTCGAGTACATCGACTATGATCGTTCGATTGATCGCGGCATTCCGACCGCCAATGGCAAACCGGTGGATGCCCTCAACGATATCGTTTTCGGCGACCCAGATCTAAATAAGTCTGAGTTCGAAGCTCGTGCGATTCGCGCGATGCTCCAGCATGAGTTCTCAGACACTCTCAAGGGTGTCTTCACCACTTCGTATAGTAATCATGAAAAAATGTATCAGAATCTGTATGCATCTGATTACAACCACGCGGGCGACATAGTTGAGCTTGATGGTTACGTGGATACCACTGATCGTGATAGCGTGGTATTTTCCGGAAATTTGGTCAGCGAATTCGAAACTGGCGACATTTCACATACACTTATTTTCGGTGCTGAGTATATTCATACAGAGTCTGACAATGATCGCTACACAGACAACTGGACTGCAGCCAGAACGTTTGCTGCACGTGGCTTCCTAACTAAAGGAGGGATTGGCATTGATTCAAACGGCGATGCAACCTCTGTAAAATTCGACACATTCTATGACGATACACATTCGGAAGTGGACGTATACTCACTCTACCTGCAGGATGAAATTAAGCTCTCTGAAGAGCTTATACTTGTTTTGGGAGTACGCTTCGACAGCTTCGACATCGACGTTTCAGGCAAAAATAAAGATGGTGACTTAAGCGGCAGCCAAAAGGATGAAGAGTTCACTCCACGTGCGGGCATCATCTACAAGCCACAAGAAAACATCTCGGTCTATGCAAGCTACAGCGAGACCTTTGTGCCTCAGAGTGGTGAGCAATTCGCAAATCTTGGTGATGAGGGTCTCGACCCAGACGAATACACCAACCTCGAAGCGGGTGTTAAGTGGGACTTCGCACAGGGCTACAGCCTAACCGCTGCAATCTTCGAAATTGAACAGGATATTGTCCAAGATGATGGCACTGGAGGCTCAGAGACATTGAACAACGAAATCAATGGCTTCGAAGCACAGTTCAATGGTCAAATCACTGATCAATGGTCGCTCACAGCCGGCTACAGCTATCTGGATGGTGAAACTGAAGACGGCGAAAGACCGTTTGAGTTACCAGAACATATGTTCTCAGTCTGGAACCACTATCAATTCACCGAAAAATTCGGCCTTGGTCTGGGTGTCATTTATCAAGACGAAAGCAAAATCAAAATTAAAACTAAAGATTTAGCTAAAGGCCCAGCAGATCTTCCTGACTTCTTCAGAGTCGATGCAGCTGCTTACTACCAAATCAGTGAAAACCTTCGCCTGCAGGTCAATATCGAGAACCTTCTCGACGAAGAATACTATCCCAGCTCACACTACATTAACCAAGCAACAGTGGGAGCTCCACTCAACGCGACCTTCCAGATTGTCGGCAGCTTCTAAGACTGTTTCGTAGAACTTGTTTTGTTTCTGGCCCACGGAGTGAACACTCCGTGGGCTTTTTTTGGTTCTTCATCAAAGAGGGGGGAAGGCATTGATGTATATTGGGGGCGGTGGAGTTGCCTGCTGCTCTTGGGAGGGACGACCTCCGTGTCGTCCGCTAGCGATGC
>JAURBE010000108.1 GCA_030829145.1 Verrucomicrobiota bacterium
AAGAGCTACTCACACGCTTCCAGGACTCGCCGCCTCTGCTACGCTCCCGACTCAAAGACATGGGTTACTGTGATGCCTATCTCGCGGCATATGTGGAATGGGTCTGTCAACTAACTGGCACTAAAGCACCGGAGTGGGTCAAACAACCACATCGCGTTGCCGATTCCCCACTGATTGACGAATCGATCGATCTAAGTGAAGCCCCTGAGTCGTTTCGCAAACGCAATCTCTTCACTCTGCCTGTCAACGTTGTACAACTACGCCGAGGCCGACCGGCCAAAAGCGATGCCCATAAACTGAAAAACAACGCAGACCGGCAACGGCGCTACCGCCAACGTGTTAAAGAAAAACTCACTCGCTTGAAACAACTTGAGGACGAACTCGGCAAATGATCCGGCCACCCGTTTCTGGTGTATCTAGCAGGTTAATTTGGCTAAAATCCGTCACTAACGGCAGCCTTTAAACTTTCTTACTCTCAAATCTTCGGACTTCTACCCCTCAAATGGCCTCACATAAAACTCTGTCTAATTGGTACCTGCAGCTGGCCGAACATCTCGAGGCAGGCACTCGATTGGCACAGGCGCTCAGTATTTGCTCTGGTCCTTCGAAAAAAGATCGTTTGCGCATGGCAGCTTTAGTCGAAGACGGTCTCAATATAACTGAAGTCATGCAGCGCGCGCCAGCGTGGTTGCCCACATCCGACCGCACTTTTATTTGCACCGCAATGGAGACTGGGCGGCTGCCGCAAACTCTGCAGAACTTGTCCGAGCGCCACCAACGTATTGGCAAGACTAAGCATAAAATCATCCTTGGCCTACTCTACCCTATGGGAGTCTATCACTTTGCGGCTCTACTTTTACCGCTCGTGCAAATGATCGATTTTGAAAATGGCTTCAACTGGCAGCCTCAAGAGTACCTTGTTAAAAGTTCGCTGCTGATTGGTCCACTCTGGGCACTGATTGCCCTAATTCTTTTCCTTGTCAAAACGCACCACCCTCTGTTGCCCCGCATCTTGCGCTGCGTCCCACTGCTGAGGCGTTACAGTCAATCGCAAGCGCTCGCAGATTTCGCCTATGCGCTCGGTACTTTTATTGACGCCGGTGTACCCATACAGCAGGCATGGGCGGGCTCCGCAAATATCGCTCACGACCCTGGCCTTAACCAAGCGTATAAAGCGCTGCGCTCGACATTCGATGCAGGCGAAGACCCTGCCACGCAGCTGCATCGTTTCAAAGTCTTCCCAGCTGACTTCATCGCATTCTATGCGACTGGATCCGAAAGTGGTAAACTCGACGCAATGATGCTCAAAACTGGCAAACAATATCAGGCACAGGCTAATAGTGCGATGACTACCGCGTCGGTCGTCTACCCTTCAATCTTTTTCCTTTGCGTCGCTGTCTTTATCGCCACCGCCGTCTTTCAAGTCTACGGTGGATACCTCGATCTGCTAAACGATTTGGCGCAATGAGTCTGTCTACCTCAACTCATCCCTCGCAGTAAAAACAACCTAGCCAACCAAGGTGAAGTTTAACCCTAGTTCCTTTTCTAGCTGTGTGATTTTACGGCGCTCCTTAGGTTCGATCAGTGTAATCGACACGCCTTTTTTACCCGCACGTGCAGTGCGACCACTGCGATGCGTGTAGTATTGCATCGCATCCGGCAACTGTTGTTGGATGACAAACGACAAGCCTTCCACGTCAATCCCACGCGCAGCCACATCGGTTGCAATGAGGTACTGTGTGCGCTCTTTTTTAAATGCACGCATCACTTTATCACGATCCTTTTGACTTAGGTCTCCCTGCAACACGCCGACCGCTAAGCCGCGCTTCGTCAATTCCTGCCCAAGCGACACTGCACCTGCACGTGTGCGGCTAAAAATCAATCCACGCTCCTGCCTACGAGCATCCAGATAGCGGAAAATAAATTCCACCTTATCTTCACGTGAACAAATCGCGTATTGATGATCAATATTCTGATTCACCACATGCTTCTTATCGATTTTCAATAGATGAGCATCCGCTGACATGTGTTCAGTCACCATACTTTTAATACGCTGCTGATATGTCGCGGAAAATAACCAGGTGCTTTTACGATCCTTGGTCTGCTTAAAGATAGTATCCAGCTCCGATTGAAAGCCCATGCTCAACATCTCATCCGCCTCGTCCAACACCAGATGACGGATCGATTGCAAGCGAATCGCTTTAAGCTTAAGTAAATCCATGAGTCGCCCAGGCGTAGCCACCACGATCTGTGTTGGGCGTTGCAAGCGCTTTACCTGAATATCAATTTTGTCTCCACCGGCGACCACTTCGACAAAGATCTTCGTCGAGAATTTAGTATAGCGAAAGAGTTGCTTGCCGATCTGCTGCGCTAGTTCACGAGTCGGCGCAATAATTAGTCCCTGAATTTCCTTAAACGTCGGATCCACTTTAGTTAAAAGCGGAAGACCAAAGGCGGCGGTCTTGCCGGTACCAGTCTGCGCTTGAGCAATCAGATCACCGCCGTCCTCCATCAAAAAAGGGATTGCCTGTGCCTGCACTGGCGTCGGCTCAAGGATACCAAGGGCTTCGATCCCTTGTCTCAAGTCATCTGGAATACCGAGTTGTTTAAAAGTAGCTGTCATCGTAATATCTGCAGTTGTCCCACGAGATTATCTCTATGGAACCATTGAATGCAAGGACACTGCCGACTCTAAGACAAATGACCAGCAATGAATCGAGGAAATCTCACCTCATCGAGAATGCTGTCGCGATTGATTCCTATCTCCATTGCCACCAGTAATCCTTGTCATGCCCTCGCGACGTCGTTGGTATGCGCACTATGCATGTCGAACGAAGAGAAATCATCACACGGAGCCTGATTGGACGCTGCCCCAATTGTGGTGCTTTCGGCATGTTTAAGCATTGGTTTCGGCTCAACAAGCACTGCTCGCTTTGCGCAATGCCACTCGAGAAAGATGACTCAGGCTTCTACTTCGGGACCACCTCGATCGGCTATGTGTTGGCGATCGTCGTAGTCATCATCCCGATCTGTGTGTTGGTAGTCAAAGAAATCGTTAGCATGTGGACTGGAGTCATTATCGGCATTGTCGGTTCAGTACTGCTCACCACGCTTCTGTATCCCCTCTTACTCAGTTGGGTGATCATGACTTACTACACTTTATTTCCAAACGAACTTCCCGCAAATATCGAGTCTGATGAGCACATCGAGTAAACCCATACACATGCCTCATGCCGCTCCACTGTCAGCCGCCACTTGGCAGGCCATCGCTCAAGCCCATCGAGCTAAAGCGGCAGCATGGACACAGCCCTATCGCGCCCGCAGGGCTGCTGGAGACATGCACCCCAGCCATGATTTCCTGTTTATCTACTTCCGCTTCGCGCCTTCTATTTTAGAGAATTGGCATCCGGGTCTCGGCGTGGGCATCGAAGCACTCGAAGTCCCGCAGGGATTTAGCGAAAAACACTACACTCATGAAGGGAATGTCCTCGCCCTCGACCCTAGCAAGCTCGACGACAAAACACGTAAGCGCTTACGATGGAGCCTGCAACTCTGCAATAAAATCCAACAACGCCCACCTCAATTTAGCTGCTTCGGGATGCACGAATGGGCAATGGTCTATCAAGGTGGCCCTGAAGGGCGCCCACGCCATGAGGGCAAGTTACCCCTGCGCCTCTCTCAAGCAGAGATCGACAGCATCGTAGAGCGCCGCCCAACATGCTGCAGTCACTTTGATGCCTTTCGTTTCTTCACCGATTCGGCCAAGCCACTCAATAAGATACAACCCACCCAAGAGGCCCGCCTGGATAACGAGCAACCTGGTTGTATTCATACGAATATGGATCTGTACAAATGGGCGGCCAAATGCATGCCTTGGATCGGCTCCGATCTATTATGGGACTGCTTCGAATTCGCGATCCGTTGCCGCACAATTGACATGCGCGCCAGCCCCTACGACTGCAGCTCGCTTGGCTATAAGGCCATATCGATCGAGACCGCAGCGGGCCGCACTGAATACGAGCATGAGCAACGAAACCTCACGCAGGCCAGCCAGCCACTGAGGGCCCGCTTAATCGCCACACTGGAAAACGTACTCGAACCGCTGCACGCACCCGTAGCTCATTACGATGCGTCTAAAGCGATCGATTCTTCGCTTCAATCCAGCGGCTCATAAACTCAGTGCTACGGTGCTGGTGGTGGCGCAACATGCGCCCGACAAACTGCGTGTGCCGATCGGTAGTCAACTGTGCAACGGCTTCTTCTAAAATCTTAGGCAATTCTGGCTGCCAATGGGCCGCATCAAATCGGCTGGCCACAATGTGCTGGCCTTGGCTCTGCACCTTGGACCAAGATACACTATTGGTATACACCTCAATCGCTGCATCCGCAAATCGCTGAGGATCATCAACCACCGCGCACCCCCAATCAATCTCCCCAGAGACTCCCTCCACAGCAATGGTAGTACCAACGCTCGGCGTGCCAGTTTCAAAGCCGTCAAAGAGCTTTCCCTTGAGGCCGGCACCAAACCGTAACGGTGCCAAATTGACCCGATAGTGCGCCATTGTCTCGAGAGCATCCTCTGCCCGCCCTTTGTATACAAAGCCCTCTTTCGGTGCGTGTAGCTC
>JAURBE010000109.1 GCA_030829145.1 Verrucomicrobiota bacterium
ATAAGCTGCAAAATGCAACTGCGCGTTTTGTTGAGTTGAATGGAAGCCGTCCGTGAAAGTACTAGTTGTCGATGATGAATCTGATATTCGCGAGGAACTCGGAGAGTTTGTTGAGCAGTTGGATTTTTCAGTGGTGCTGGCCAGTAATGGTGAAGAGGCGTTGGGTAAATACTTTGATGATCCTGAAATCTCGATCATCCTGAGTGATCTTATGATGCCGGGACTTAACGGCCTCGAAATGTTGGATAACATTAATAGCGCTCCGGGCGCACACCAGCGGGTTCGACGTGTCATCTTCATGACGGGAAACGGAAACACGCAATCAGTAATCCGTGCGATGCATCTCGGAGCAAAAGAATTTCTTCTTAAGCCAGTGGATCTCGATCAACTTGAGCGACACATAATGAGCGCCAAGAGGGAAGTTGCCACCGATCGGGCTCGCCAAACTGAGGAGATACTGCTGAAGCAGCAGGTCTCTTTAAATAATGCCGAAATATCTTCCTTAAATCGTGATGTTGAAGAGGCTTACGCTGAGGCTTTGGCTTGTTTGGCTGCCGCTGCAGAACACAAGGATCCCGAGACCGGCCAACATATTATTCGTATTGGCGAATATGCCGCTGTGCTTGCACAAGCGTTAGGTTGGGACAAGGAATGGAGCGAGATGATTAGGTTGGCCGCGCCCCTTCACGATGTAGGTAAAGTCGGTATGCGCGATTCGGTACTGCTGAAGGAGGGCCCTCTCGATGACGATGAGTTGCATCATATGCGGCAACACCCAGAGACCGGCTATCAAATCCTCTCGGTCTCGAATTATCCAACCATGAAGATGGCTGCCCGCATAGCACGCTGTCATCATGAGCGTTGGGATGGAACCGGCTATCCGCGAGGGCTTAAGGGATCAGAAATTCCTGTGGAAGCTTCGATTACGACGTTGGTAGATGTCTATGACGCGCTGCGGTCAAAGCGGCCTTACAAGCCTGCGTTTGATCACAAGCAAGTGATGGATATTATTTTAAATGGAGATGGCCGAACAGAGCCCAAGCATTTCCGACCGGATGTGCTCGCTGCTTTTGAGGCTGCCCAAGACAAGATGGCAGATATTTTTGAGCGACTTAGCGACGATACTGATTCTTCCAGTCACACGAGTTCATCTAAGCGCGAGGTTTTGTAATGAAGACGTTGATTGTAGAGGATAGCTCCACACTCTGCGCTATTTATGAAGCGTATCTGGATGACTCCGGTTACGAAGTACACACGGTCGAGACTTTTACGGGTGCTCTGATGGCACTGGAAAGCTTAAAGCCTGATTTGATTTTGCTCGACATAGAATTACCAGACGGTAACGGTTTAGACCTGTTAGCAGAAACAGTGCTCATGAAGCCCCAGCCTGCAGTCGTTGTGATGACAGGGCACGGTATCGAATTTGCAGACCAGGCGATCGAGCGTGGGGCCGACGACTTTTTGGGTAAGCCATTTGACGCTTCCAGGCTACGCGTGACCCTTGCCAATGTGGCGCAACGGCTGGAGCTCACCCAAAAGCTCAGCCAGCTTGGCGAAAAGCGTGAACGCCTGGGCTCCATCTTGGGTTCATCCGATGTCATGCAGGTGGTTTATACAACGATTGAATCCTTAGCCTCGAGTCGTGCGACTGCCCTGATTACGGGTGAGAGCGGCACTGGCAAGGAGCTTGCCGCGAGAGCGATACATGATTTGTCAGTCCGTGCCCCAAAAGAGTTTGTTGCAGTTAACTGTGCCGCCATACCCAGTGATCTTATTGAGTCTGAGCTCTTTGGAGAGGCGCCTGGCGTCAGAGGTAATGTTCATGCCCGAGACGGCCTTATAAAGCAGTCAGATGGAGGAACCTTATTTCTTGATGAAGTCTGTGATATGCCTTATGAGTTGCAATCGGTGCTTCTTCGGTTTATCCAAAGTGGTTCTTTTAAGCCGGTAGGCAGTGATAACGAGTTTGTTGCTGACGTACGAATTTTAGCGGCTACTAATCGAGATCCGTTGTTTGAAATGCGTGAAGGACGGTTGCGCGAGGATTTGTTTTATCGGTTACATGTGGTGCCTTTACGGGTACCACCACTGCGAGAGCGCGGTGATGATGTGCTGTTGTTATCTACCTACTATCTTAAAGTATTCTCTGAGCAAGAGGCTCGAGAGACGTGTGGATTTTCTGAAGATGCCCGTAGAGAGTTTCGACGATATCCCTGGCCCGGAAACGTTAGGCAGTTAGAAAATATTATTCATCGTTTGGTGCTTATGTCGCCAGAGCAGACCATCGGTTATGAACAGCTCCGTGTCGCTATTATGGATAGCGACATGGTCGATAGTACCGCCTCAAATCCGAGTGCAATTACCCCGCTTACTAGCGAGGCGCGTGTTGGCGGCGTGGAGCCTTTGTGGCTCACTGAAAAACGCGCGATTCAGTCGGCTATTGATCACTGTGAGGGCAATGTAAACCGTGCCGCTGGTTTGTTGGAGGTCGCACCTTCCACCATTTACCGAAAAATCCAAAGTTGGAAGTCATAAAAAAATAGCTAATAGCAATGGAGTCGTGGAATGTATGGTGTCATTAATAAATCGCTGAGAGACATGGTGGTTGAGCAATTTGGTGAGAGTAAGTGGCAAGAGGTTCTCCTGCGCTCCGGTGTGCCCGATGACAGCTTTTTGGCAATGCAATCTTACGATGATGATATTACCTACAGCCTGGCTCAGGCTTGCGCTGATGAAATGGCTATTGATCTCAGCGATGCGTTAAGAGCTTTTGGAGTACATTGGGTTGAGAATACCGTGGCACGGCAGTACGAATCGCTTCTGCGGGCTGCAGGCTCAGACATGCTAGGTTTTCTGAGTAACCTTAATAATCTCCACGATCGCATTAGTTCTACCTTTTTAAATTACCGACCTCCTAACTTTAAGGTGGAAGAACGTAATGAAAATAATGTCGACATTTTTTACGTGTCTGAACGAGTCGGACTGACGCCCTTTGTCGAGGGTCTGTTACACGGATTGGCACAGCGATTTAATCAGTCTATGGAGATTTTGGAAATCGAGCCCCAAGCAGTCGATGCCGGGGAAAGAACGCTCTTCAAAGTTCGCATGGGTTAACGGTTAGTTTTTTGTGAACAAACCAGATCTATTTTGGGGTGAGCTTCAAAAACTTTTTACGTTAGTCGGCCAAATTGACAGTGACGGGGTATTGGTTCGAGCTAGCCCCCTACTCGCTGACAAGTGTCGGCTTGATAGCACTAGTGCGGTCAAATTTTTTGAGCATTTCAAATTTAAGCGTCCGACACTGTTTGACGGATCTATGGTGTCTGCCAAAGAGGCGGTGGGTGAATTGTTTTTGGGGTTTAGTGAAGACTTGGGCTTCGCCATCCGTGGGCAGATCATTGACTATGCTGAGATGGGCTTGGAGGGACTCTGTTTTGTAGGTGTGCCTTGGTTGTGGTGGATAGAAGAAAACACAGTTGATAGCGCTTTGACGATGTCTGATTTTCCTGCGCATGACGTACAGATGGATCAGCTGTTCTTCATGAGTACGCAGCAGTCGATGGTAGATGATTTACAAGCACTTAACGCGCAATTGAAATCTGCGAAGCAAGAAGTAGACCGTGCTAATGAGGCGCGTCAAAAGTATTTCCATCATGTCAGTCATGAAATGCGCACGCCCTTAAATGGTGTGATTAGTTCCCTCAGCCTGATGAGTGACTTTAAGCTTGAGGGCAAGCTTTTAGAGTATGCGGAGCTGGCCTCGAAAAGCGCCGATCGCCTTTTGGAGGTTATTAATTTCACCTTGGACACGGCGTCGCTGGAATCCCACGTGAGCGAGGCAGACAATAGTGCATTTTGCCTTGATGACTTGATAAATGAGTGCCTAATGTTGGCGCGACCTAGGGCGTTAGAAAAAGGACTGGAGCTGGGTCGCTCAGGAGAGCGTGGTTTCAGCAAAAATTATAGCAGTCGTTTAAAACTTCTGAGACAGGTGCTCAGTAACCTCCTATCAAATGCAGTTAAGTTTTCGCAGTCAGGGACCATTACTGTTGGTGCTCTTAGTCTTGGTAGTGATGATCCTCAAGGCGATATGGTCGAGTTCACCGTTTCTGATCAAGGCCCGGGTATTCCTGCCGATGCCATAGAGAGCTTGTTTGAGCCTTTTTCCACAGGACTAAGTGCGGCCACCCAGCATGCGCAGGGCACGGGCTTGGGGTTAAATATTGTAGAACGCTTCGTTGAAGCCTTGGGCGGCGAGGTGAGTGTGGAGTCTTCTGTAGGTTCGGGAACGATTTTTAGCTTCAAGATCCCATTGTCTTTCGCCCCCGAAGGTGCCGTTCTGAAGTCGAATAGCATGGCTATAGTTCAGGAGACTGATGAGTTTTCTGGCACTGTGTTACTGGTCGATGGTCGGCAATTGAATCCCCAACTCAACGGTAAGCTGCTGGAGTCCTTGGGGTGTAACGTTGCAATAGCAGATTCCGGTGAGAAAGCAGTAGCGCTCCTTCAGTCAAATGCTAAGGATTTTGATCTCCTTATTATGGATGCTGACATGCCGTCACTGAGCTGCTTTGATGCGATGC
>JAURBE010000010.1 GCA_030829145.1 Verrucomicrobiota bacterium
AGTTGAGCATGGTGTTGGTAAAGCCGACGATAGCTGCATCGCGTTGGGGCCCTCTGGGAGTGTCGTTTAACCATGTAGATGCAGCCACAGAGTCGGTGCGACTCCATTCTTCCATGATGATTGCAGGGCTTTCGGGGTTATAAATCTGGTCACTTTGGCTGAGACTAGTTTGCCAGTCCATTGCTTGAGTCGGGTCAGTCTCTGCGAGTGTGCGTACGAAGGTTTCGATCGTTTCCGCAGCTAAGTATCCATCGTTGAGACTACGCACAAATGCCTCTGCGCCTGCGGGAGATGCCTGTACGTAGTGCTTGATACTTTGATTTAGTAGGCTCTTGTTGCCTTGGAACTCTGCTTGAGTGAGTGCCCAGATCGCTGCAGTTTCAGGATCGATTGCCATCCATGACTGGACTAGAGCCGCTGAGGTTTCATCACGCAGACTGCCGTTGGGGAGTTGTTCAACCCATTGGCTTGCTTCTATAGTGTTTTGTGCGACCCAGTGTGTGGCTAAAGTTTTGGCAGCGGTGACTTTACTGCCGTCGTTGGCCATGCCGTCGATCCATACTGCTGCTGTATTAGGCGCTTGCTGTGCCCACAATTCGATCCCGCTTTGGATCGTCGCGTGGCGAGCCAGTCCCTGAGCGTTGGACTCTAGCCAAAGGAGCGCCGATTCGGAATCTTCGGCGGCCCACACTGCGACGATTTCAAGCATGCCGCGAAGCGTATCTTCGCTGAGTGACTGAACTTGGAGCCAATGCATTGCCTCCTCGGGATCGTCCGATGCGCGGCGGCGGGCTTCGGCGAGGAAGGGGTCGCCGTGTGCGCTTGGCGCTGTTTCGAATGCCCGAGCGCGGGGTTTTAAAACTGTGCGGTCGCGGGCGATGCTCATGTCTGGTAGTTCCGGCTCGGCGGCTTCGGTGGTAACCGTCGGTGCGGCGTCGCGTACCAGCTCCCATGTTTGGCAAAGGTGCTGCCACTCTTGACGGATTGTTTCGGTATGCGGCAGCACAGCGAGGAGGGTTAATCCTATTATGACCAGTGAGACGAGTATGCGAATGATCCAGCGCATGTTAGCTTAAGTTGAAGAACGCCTGGGTGTTGGCAGTGGTGTGGGCGGCGAGTTCCTCTGGGGTGATTGCCAGAGCTTCGGCACAGCGTTGCGCGATGGCGGCGAGGTAGGCCGGTTCGTTGGGCTTGCCACGATGTGGTTCGGGGGTGAGGTAGGGGCAGTCCGTTTCCAACATGAGGCGGTCAGTGCCCTGGGTGCGAAGTGCTTCGCGAATGTCGGGTGCATTTTTGTAGGTTACCACTCCGGTAAAGGAGGCGCGGCCACCGCGTTGGTTAATCTGTGTGATTTCTGTGGGGCCGTAGGTAAAGCAATGAAAAACGATGCGGCTCCAGTTGATGTTGGACTCGTCGATCATGCGGACCGTGTCCTCGAAGGCATCACGGCTGTGGATAATGACTGGACAGTCTAATTCGCAGGCAAGCATGAGCTGTTGGCGAAAGGCATCTTCTTGATAGATCATGACCTCGCCTGCCTGCAGTGGATCTTTTGGCAGGTGAAAGTAGTCCAAGCCAATTTCGCCAAGTGCGACGGGGCCGTTGGGCGGCATGAAAAAGGTGGAGATTTGACTGGCGGCATCGTTCCACTCGGCATCGACATAGCAGGGGTGAAGGCCTACGGTATAGTCGATTTGACCTTGGTAGGCGGCGTGCATTTCGCGGTAGGGCACCCAATCTCTGGGCGATGTGCCGACTGTGATGAAGCGCTGCACGCCAGCTTCTACAGCACGTGCGAGCACGGGCTCAAGTTCGCCCTTATCCTTAAAGCCTAGTAGGTGGCAGTGGCTGTCGATCAATTGCATAGATTGGAAAATGCTGAAAAATTGAGATTCTGAAAGGCTGAAAGTAGTATTTGTTTGCGACAGGGCATGACATTACGCAGCGCCTTGGAGGGCAACCATGTTTCCTTTCCGAAAGTTCTTGAGAATAAGACCGGCGGCACCATCGTCACTAGATTCTCGAAGCAACAAATTATTACTTTATATCAAATTACTATGGAAGATGTCATTATCCTCGGAACCGGTTGTGCCGGACTCACTGCAGCTATTTATACGGGACGTGCTCAGCTGAATCCCTTGGTGTTGGAAGGTACGCAGCCTGGTGGACAGCTAACGACCACCTCGGAAGTGGAAAATTTCCCTGGCTTTCCTGAGGGCATCGATGGGTACACAATGATGGATAATCTACGTAAACAGGCGGCCAAGTTCGGAGCCCGTTACGAGCATGCCAAGGTCGATAAGATCGAGGTGGATGGTGCGGTGAAGAAGCTCTACGCAGGCGAAAAAGTGTATGAGGCGAAGACAGTGATTGTTGCGACTGGTGCCCGCCCGCGCTTAACGGGCGTGCCAGGCGAACAGGAAATGTTTGGAGGCAAAGGGGTCACTACGTGTGCGACCTGTGATGGTGCATTCTACCGCGATATGGAGGTCGTCGTTGTGGGTGGTGGTGATTCCGCCGCCGAGGAAGCGCTGTTCCTGACCCGCTTTGCTTCGAAGGTAACACTGATTCACCGTCGCGATTCATTGCGTGCGTCGCAAATCATGGCCGATCGTGCGACCTCACATCCTAAGATAGAGATGGCTTGGAACTCGTTGCCGCAAGAGATTCTTGCCGACGAAAAGGGCTTTACCCGTGGCATTCGTGTCAAGGATGCCAACACTGGTGAAGAACGTGAGATTGCTTGTAAAGGAGCGTTTATCGCAATTGGCCACATCCCGAATACCGATTTCGTCGAAGGGGTGCTGGAGCGTGACGGCGATGGCTACATCGTACCTTCTGCAGGCAGCCAAGTGAAGACGAAGTACGAAGGCTTCTTTGCGGCAGGTGACTGTGTTGACCATGTGTATCGCCAAGCGATCACTGCCGCAGGTATGGGATGCCAAGCTGCGATTGAAGCGGAACGTTATTTGGCTGAGCTGTAGTTGATTGGTTGAAAGTTGTTGGTTGAAAGTTGTTGGTTGAAAGTTGATTGGTTGAAAGTTGTTGGTTGAAAGTTGCTGAATCTTGTTAGTGGATGCTACATCCCAAACAACGAATAATAAACAACTAGCAATTTATCCCCCATGGACCACATATCAGACCTTCGCGAAGATTATACGAAGCATGCGTTGCGTGCGACAGACTTGTCTGCCGATCCTTTTGCCCAATTTGAGCAATGGTTTCAGCAGGCTGAGGAGTGTGAAGTGCAGGAGCCCAATGCGATGTGCTTGGCTACGGTGAGTGCGGATGGGCAACCGTCTACGCGTGTGGTGCTACTTAAGGCATTTTGTAGCAAAGGGCTGGTCTTTTACACAAATTATGAAAGCCGCAAGGCGTCGGAACTGGAGGCCAATCCAAAAGTTGCGGCGAATTTCCTCTGGCTGCCGCTGCAGCGTCAGGTCAATGTGACGGGGCGAGTCGAGCGTGTCTCTAAAGTCGAAGCACTCAAGTATTTTATCTCTAGGCCGTTGGCCAGTCGGCTCGGCGCGTGGAGTTCACCGCAGAGTCAGGTGATTACTTCGCGTCAAATTCTGGAAGCCAAGCTCGACCAGATGAAGCGTAAATTTGCCGATGGAGAAGTGCCGTTGCCCGATCATTGGGGTGGCTATCGAATCGTGCCAGAGACATTCGAATTTTGGCAAGGTGGTAGCGGGCGCTTACATGATCGCTTCATGTATCGACTCGATGCTGCTGGGCGGTGGACTCCTGAGCGCTTGGCCCCGTAGGCGGTGCTCCTTCATACCTTAATACTTTTGACCTTCTTGCTCTTTTCGGAATGCGCGTCGACTCACATATGCACACCGTACTGTGTGGTCACGCAATCGGTGCGCCCATAGAGTATGCGACGGCAGCGGTGGAGCAGGAGATCGATGTGATGACGTTTACCTGCCACATCCCAATGGAGTGGGAAGCATTTGGCCAAGCGGGCATTCGGATGCGCCGCGATCAATTGGACCACTATCGTCAGCTGGTGCACGAGACTGCAGCACAAGCCAAGCCCTTAGGAGTCGAAGTACTTTGTGGGATTGAGGCGGAGGTGTATCCCGATGAGGCGCGGCTCGAGCCAATGGATGAAATCCTCGCAGAGTATGAGTGGGATTTTGTTCTCGGATCACTGCATGCGCAGTGTCAGAGCTATTTGATTTGGCTGAAGGAGAACAAGATAAAAGACGACTACATGCGGATCGATAGTTACTTCCGCCATCTCAAAGATGGTGCCCAGTCTGGGCGCTACGATAGTATGTCGCATCCGGATGTGATTCGTACCTACGGTGTCGTCAATGAGTTCAATCCAGCCGAGCACGAAGCAGTGATTCGTGATTTCCTGCAGGCTGTGGTTGACGAAGATGTTTGTATGGAGGTCAACACCAGCGGATTAACCAAGGGTGATTTTGAAGTGCACCCTGATCCGTTGATTCTCGATTGGGCCAGTGAAATGGGCGTCAAGCTCACCATTGGTTCCGACTCGCACCGACCACATTCCGTCGGGCAATTTTTTGAAACGATTCAGCCGATGCTTCGCGATAAGGGCTTTAAAGACTTACATTACTTCCGCGGCCGAAAGCGACTTCGGATTGATATGCCGACTTGGGATTGAGCGCAACGTTCGCTCTGTTTGACTTGCGGAAATGTCGTTTTTGTTAATTAAGCTATAAGTCATGCGACGCTTGCGAGTAGTGTGGCAGTTTAACAAATATGTCCTCATTCAATATATGGCTCGAAGCAATGCGCCCGAAAACACTGCCTGCTGCGGTGGTGCCGGTGATGCTGGCGACGAGTCTCGCACATACGCACAACAGCTCCGATTGGTGCGCGGCGACTATTTGTGCTGTGTTTGCACTCTTGATTCAGGTTGGGACTAATTTTGCGAATGATTATTTGGACGGGATCAAGGGCACCGATACAGCGGCTCGGTTGGGACCGCAGCGCGCAGTGGCGGCGGGCTTGATTCCAGCAGCAACGATGAAGCGCGTGACAGTCGCAGTCTTGTTCGTAGGTTTTTGCGTGGGCTTGATGTTGATCTCATTCGGTGGCTGGTGGTTATTAGCGGTTGGCATTGCGTCGGTAATTTGTGCGTGGTGCTACACTGGTGGGCCATATCCTTTAGCCTATAACGGCTTGGGTGACGTGTTTGTGGTGCTTTTTTTCGGCTTCGTGGCGGTCGGCTGCACTTACTATGTCCAGGTGGGCACGATCACGCGGGATGTCTTACTCTTGAGCCTCGGCTGCGGCCTGTTGGTAAATAACATATTGGTGGTCAATAATTACCGAGATCTCAGTGAGGACCGTGCAGCGTGTAAGCGTACACTGGTTGTAATCTTTGGGAGACGCTTCGCGCGAGTGCAGTATTACGCTTCCGTGCTGTTGGCAGGTGCAATAGTGATGAGTTTCTGGGCAATTGGCTACGGTTCTTGGGTCTTGATGACGCTCCTCCCGATTAGCTATGCATGGGTGCTGGGGGGGCGATTACGACATGCGGAGAGTTCGGTGGATTATTTAGAGGCGCTGAAGGGCTCTGCGAAGGTGGTGGCCGCATATGGAATTCTATTTTCCGCGAGCCTCGTGTTAAGCGCAGTGTAAACCGCTTAGCGCCCTGTAAGGTGCGAAACATTTCGGAAATCACGGCTGGCCGAATACATCCTTGCCATTTAGTCGGGACACCCTTTGCTTCAGCGGTTTTTCAACAATCTAAGCTTTATGACATTTCCAGAACTTTCGTCTCTTCTTCCTGTAGCTCAAGCCGCCGCTCCTGGTGGTGGTCTGGGCCAGTTTTTACCGATCATTCTTTTGTTTCTCGGTATGTGGTTTCTGATTATTGCGCCACAGCGCAAGCGCCAGAAAGCCCATGACAAGATGCTCTCTGAGCTTAAAAAGGGCGACGAAATCGTCACCACTGGTGGCATTTTTGGAACAATCACCCGCGTAAAAGACGATCGTTTCGTCGTCGAGATCGCCGATGATACCCGAATCGATCTCGCCAAGGGCTTTGTCTCCAGCAAGGTCGAAGCAACTATTGTAGATTAACCCAGCCTTTATCCATATCCACATAGCTTATGTCTGGAAATATATTTTTCAAATTCGCACTCACGGCAGTTATCCTTTTTTGGTGCCTCGCTGAGATTTCTCCGCTTAAGGATCGTCCTTTTGAGGACTATATCGTGGCGCAAGCCACCGCAGAAACAGCGGACTTCGGTGTGATCATGGAGCGCGCTCAAGCGCGAGTCGATTCCAAGCAATCAAAGACACTGTTCCTTGCGCTACGCGAGCTGGGTGCGGAAGAGAATATCGATTTTGCGCTATTTTTCCCAGAGGTGAATTTGCGAGACATTGCGAATCAAAACAAGCGTAACGATATTCTACTCAAGCACATTCTCAAGACCGCGCAGAGCAATCTACGTCTTGGCCTGGACTTAAAGGGAGGCGTCGGTGTGACATTGAAAATCGCGGAGGATGCGCCTGGCAGTAAATTTGAGCAAGCTGAGCAGCTCAAGGACGCGATCGAAATCATGGGGAGTCGCCTCGACGGTCACGGTGTCGCTGAGCCAATTATTCGTCCAGTCGGGGATGATGCCATTGAGATTCAGATCGCTGGCCTGTCGACCAAGGATAATCCTGAGGTACTTGACGATTTGAAGAAGCCCGCTCGCCTAGAGTTCCGCGCAGTGCACGAGACACTTTATCCAAACACGACGCCGATCAACAAATACCCAGTCGGCTATGAGGTGCTTGCTGAGGAGAGTGAAGACCGTCAGACAGGCGAGGTGATCGAGCGTCGTATGTTTGTGAAGCTGATCCCAGAAGCCACGGGCGAGATTGTCGATGATGCCTACATGTCGCAAACGCAGACTGGAGGTTTTCAGGTCAATTTGGAGATGACTAGCGAAGGCGCAGACATCCTCGCGGCGGTTACTGAAAAGATGATTGGCAAGCCACTGGCGATCGTGCTCGACGGCAAGCTTTACTCCGCTCCAACCGTGAATGGTGTGCTCGCCAAGCGCGCGCAGATTACAGGTTCATATTCACAGCGTGAAGCGTTTGACCTCGCCAACGTGTTGAACAACCCGCTCGCGGTCGAGTTACGTGTCGACCAAATGTATGAAGTGCAGCCGACTTTAGCTGAAGGTGCCCGTGCAAGCTCCATTAGTGCGGCTCAGTGGGGCGCAGGCCTCGTGATCGGCTTTATGCTGATCTATTATTTTGCTGGAGGTTTGGTCGCCATCATTTCCTCGATAGTGAATATGATCATTGTGCTTGGTGTATTGGCGAGTCTCGGCGCGACACTGACACTTCCTGGCGTGGCTGCATTGATTCTGACACTGGGTATGGGCGTGGATGCCAACATTCTAATTTTTGAGCGTATCCGTGAGGAGCTGAAGACTGGTAAGAGCATCAAGAATGCGACTGCTGGAGCATTCAGTAAGGTGACTTCGACGATTGTGGACGCCAATGTGACGACTCTGATCACGGCATCTATACTAATTTGGCTCGGTACTGGCCCTGTAAAGGGCTTCGGTATCACGCTGGCAATCGGTATTTGCGCATCGATCTTCTGTGCGCTTGTGGTCACCCGATTCTTGGTCGACTTTCTGGTGCATCGCATTGGTCTGCGTAAAGTCTTGGGCATGGACATCTTTCCATCTAAGAAGCTTGATTTCTTTAAGTTCCGTAAGCCTGCATTTATCTTATCGTGGCTGATCGTACTCGCTGGTGTCATCAGTGTAGTGGTGCATCACGACAATATATTGGGTAAGGATTTCACCGGTGGTGATGAGATGACCGTCGATTATGATCAGCGCCTCGGTACCGACGAGATCATGCAAGTCGTAGTCGATCAAGATCTCGGCGATGTCACTCCAATCTACCAAAGTCTGATTGGCCAAAATGTCGAAGTACTGAAGTTGCAAACACCCTTTGACGAAGCACGGCCTGTGCTCGAGCAACTGCAAGCGGCATTTCCCGATGCGAACTTGCGCGAAGCAGGTATCACGCAGATCGGCGCATCTGTTTCGAAGAGTATTCAGTGGAATGCACTGTCTTCTGTGCTCTGCGCATTAGGCGGCATCCTACTCTATGTTGCGTTCCGCTTCGAAGTGGGCTACGGAGTCGGTGCGGTAATCGCTACGGTGCACGATGTGTTAATGACGATTGGCATCTTCGTCATTTGTGGCGAACTTGATATCTTTGTGAGTGGTCAATTCACTGCACCGATGTTGGCTGCGATCTTGATGATTGTGGGTTATTCGATCAATGATACTATTGTTGCGTTTGACCGTATCCGTGAAGAGCTGGAGTTGAACCCCGGCACAGATTTGCGCTCGATCATCAATCTTGCGCTCAGTCGGGTGTTCTCGCGTACATTGCTGACCAGTATCACGACCTTACTCGCGGCACTGTCACTTTACATCTTTGGTGCCGGAGTGATTACTGATTTCTCCTTTATCTTTATCATTGGTATCCTGACAGGTACGTTTTCTTCGATATTTATTGCCAGCCCTGTTTTCTACTGGTGGCACAAGGGCGATCGTCGTCATGTTGAAGAGCACCAACTCACGCCGAAGCGCTACGATTGGGAAAGCGAAGCCTAACTTCGATTACGGCAGATTTTTAAAACAAGAATGGTGAGTCTTAACGATTCACCATTCTTTGTTTTGAACAGTCGATTGGTGTCGCTAATTGTACGCGCTACCTTAATAACTCCAAACTTCTAACAACAAGACCCTACTAGTAATGCTTTGGACAACCACTGAGACCGACGAGAAGTGCGCTGCTGATTTGAGTGCAGGCCTTGGGGTGTCTCGAGTACTCGGGCAGTTGTTGGCCCAGCGGGATCTTGGCTCAGTCGAGGAAGCGGAAGAGTTTTTGCGTCCGCGCCTAGCGATGTTAGATAACCCATTTGAACTGACGAACCTGCGAGCCGCGGTGACGCGGATCGAGCAGGCGATTGAGGCACATGAGTCAGTGGTTGTCTTCGGCGATTATGATGTCGATGGGGTGACTAGCACGGTGCAGCTGGTAAGTATGTTACGCACATTGGGCTTGGATCCGCGTTACTGCGTGCCTTTGCGCCTGGATGAAGGATATGGCCTCAGTCATGATGCGATCAACCGGGTCTTTGCGGGTGATGTGCCTGATCTCTTTATCGCGTTGGATTGCGGCACCAATGCGCACGAGGCAATCGCATATCTACGTGAGCTCGGCTGTGATGTGGTGGTGATTGATCACCACCAGACCAAGACCGCAGCACCAGAAGGCTGCATTTTTGTGAATCCGCATGTGAATGACGGTGCAGATGCGCCGTGGCGTGATCTTTGCACCGCAGGCCTAGTGTTTAAGCTCTTGCATGGGCTGCTAAAAAATCGTCGCGAGGCTGAAGACCCTCGTGTGGATGGGGTTCAGCTGAAAGACTATCTCGATCTCGTTGCGATGGGTACGATCGCCGATTTAGTGCCGCTGCATGGTGAGAATCGGATTCTTTCCTGGTTTGGTTTACGGCATTTGCGCGCCAATGGTCGTATCGGCATTCGTGCTTTGGCAGAAGTGAGCGGCATGGATGCGAATCAAGAGATGGCTGCCTCAGATATTTCGTTTAAACTCGCGCCGCGTATTAATGCGAGTGGTCGTCTCGGCGATGCGGCGCTGCCGATGAAGCTGTTACTTAGCGAGGATATGACGCGGAGTCAACAGATGGCACTCGAGCTTGATGGGATGAATCGAGAGCGGCAAGCGATCGAGCGTGGCATTGCAAGTGAGGCCGAGCGCCGCGCCGATGCAGAGTTTGCAGATTCACCAGGCATTGTGCTGTTCGACAAAGGCTGGCATCCTGGGGTCGTGGGGATTGTTGCGAGTCGTGTAAGTCGGCATTTTCATAAACCTTGCGTAATATTAGGTTGCGATGGCGATGAAGCGCATGGCTCTGGGCGCAGTGTTGCGACGGTTAATTTAGTCGAGGTTTTTCAGCGCTGCACCGACTTGCTGGGCCATTGGGGCGGACATCCAATGGCGGCAGGTGTGTCGCTGCAGGCGACTAATGTTAAAGCATTTACCGAGCGCTACATTGAGAGCTTAAGAGAGCTTCATCCTGAGGGGCTACCCGAGCCATCGTTGAAATTATCTACGTGGTTGGAGCTGGAAGATTTGGAGAAAGGTTTATTGGAGGAGTTGGATCGCTTGCACCCATTCGGGCAAGGTAATGCCGAGCCAGTTTTCGGAGTACGGGGCGTTGCGTTAACCGAAGCGCCAAACGCATTTGGTGAGGGAAACTTTCGTTTTCGTTTACCTGCGGTGCAAGGCGCGCGTAGCGGAGTGGCTGGGATTGCTTGGCGCATGGCCGAGGTACCAGTAGTTGGCCAGTCGATTGATATGGCGTTGCGCTTCTCATGGAACTACTGGCGCAATAATCGCTACCCGCAAGTTACATTGATCGACTGGAAGCCGTCAGCCTAGCAAAAAGGTAGGCGCCACTAGTGCCGATCGCGAATTGCTGAGACTGGCTGCGGGTGCTTTGAATGTTGGTCAGGCGAATTGTAAATCCGGGTCGACAAAATCGCTAAATCTGACAGTGCTAATGCGTATGACGAATCCTGCTTCTAAAATCCTACTTGGTGTCAATGTTGACCACTGCGCGACAGTGCGTCAGGCGCGCTTTCGTGAGCATGCCATGGATCATGGTAATGAGGTTGAACCAGATCCAGTCGCTTTTGCGCTACTCTGCGAGCAGGCTGGAGCAGATGGTATTACCATGCACCTGAGAGAGGATCGTCGCCATGTGCAGGATTCAGACATTCGCCGCGCGCATGAGCAGATTAATACACGACTCAATTTCGAAATGGGATGTGCGGATGAGATTGTTGCTCTGGCGCTAGAATTGAAGCCACACTCTGTATGCCTCGTGCCCGAGAGTCGCGAGGAGGTAACCACCGAGGGAGGTCTGGATGTCGTCGGGCAGAAGGCGCGCGTCGCGGATGTCGTCGCAGCCATGACTGAGGCTGGCATTATTACCAGTTTGTTTATTGATCCTGATGTTGCGCAAATTGAAACTGCTGCGGAGCTGCAGAGTCCATGGATTGAGTTACACACGGGCGCTTATGCGAATGCATACTACGGCGATGGTCGTGCCGCAGAGCTACAAGTATTAAGAGATGGTGCGATTCAAGCGCATCGTCTAGGCTTAGTGGTCAATGCTGGGCACGGCATCAACTATTCAAACATCGAAGAGGTCATTACGATTCCGCATCTTCATGAGCTAAATATCGGCCACACGATCGTCAGCCGTGCCCTGTTTGTTGGCATTGAGCAAGCAGTGCGTGAAATGAAGGCTTTTCTAGTTTAGAAGCTCGTTCGTTCAGTTGTTTCGAGTGCTTTTATTCGAAAATGTTTTGCATGATTAGTCATGACAGTGTGTAGCTGCGGCTTTGGCCGAATTGAGTAGTAAATGCCTTGGGATGTTAGCTAATGGGCTGGCCCAATTAGGGATTATAAATAACGCGAGTCGCGTGTTATAATACTTCTAAAAATGCAGAGAAGAAAGCGACTCGCTTATCGAGAGTATATTTATTTGCTTGATAAGAGCTAAAAAGTAGTAAAAAAATAAGGCATGAACCCTATTTTAAAGCTAGGCTTAATCATTCATCTATGTAGTTTTAGTTCACTGGCAACGGTTGAGAGCGCGTCCGTCGAAGAGACTTTTTTTAAGAAAGGTGGCTTCTTCAACGGTCAGGCCGATACAAATCAAGTACGTATTTATGGCGACCCGACGATTCACTTTAATTTAGAGAATGGCATGCTGGTGAGTGGCGATCGTTACAGCGAGATGTGGCGCGATGGAGATAGGCCAGTAAGCTTGGCAGCTTTGTGGAACTCACCCTGCATTATGTGCTGGCTATCCCCCGATCAAGAGAGTGGCTATGAAAAGATCGGCACTTGTTTGTTCATGCCAATCAGTATTTCGAATCAAACATGCAGATCTATTAATGAATTACTAGTGAATCCACAGCACTTAAGCTTTGATAGTATGGTGCTTCACCAGAAGGATGAGGCTCAAAGCAACTCTAGTGAGCGGCATGACACGATCGTTGGGGCGAGCTCAAGAATCGAAGGGCATCAGGATAGTCGCTCACTGGTTGAATTATTGAGCGCAAATCGATTAAAGCTTTTAGATGCCGACGTATTTATTGATGAGCATGATCCCTCTATGTTTCCGAGTGTTTCAGAGTTGTCGATTTACGCGTTGATTGTTGGCAGCTTTATGACTGCAGCTTTAATCATATTGATCAGAGGCTCAATTGCCACTTGACCTTTAGTGGTTCTGATTTTTTCGCAGTATCTGCGATGAGCCAAGGGTACTGATTTTACGTGGCCTTAGCAATATTGATTGAAGTGTTGCATCCTATTGCCTAGACGATCGGCTGTTAATTTGGTGATCGCACCACTGGTAGATGATCATCTCACGCCGAATGTCACATTGTATGATTTAAGTAGATAGTCGCTGAGTATTCGAACTGCTCTACTGTTGGCGCGATGGGTGGGCGAGCATGAGATACTGCGCATAAAAAAGTCGTGCCATTCGAATGTTTATACGGCATACATTACGTTTTAGTTTTTAAAGTAATCTATTGCGAGACCAAGTATTTTAATATGAAAGGATTATCCTCAGCCAGTCCTGTACTGACTTGCCAGCAGGCACTTGAGTTGGAAACATCAATATTGCAGGATGAATCTGCACAGTGGGCTGCGGTGCAACGGGCAGGTGTGAGTGTTGCCAATGCGATTTATCTAGATTTTCAGGAGTTGCAGCCACTGCCCGAAAAATTTCGTACACTGGCGCTGATCGGCAAAGGACACAATGCGGCCGATGCATTGATTGTATGCGCGCAGATCTTAGCCGATTTCCCTCGGGCGAGTGTCACGCTACTATTAACTGTAGAACCTGAGTCGATGAAGCCGCTGGCAAAGCGAGCATATGATAACCTCAAAGGCCGTGTGCATATGCATCTTGTTGGAGAGGATCAAGACGAAGCAGCAATCCATGCGCTATTATCCGAAGACTCCAAAGGTAACGGTTATGTGATGTGCATCGATGGGCTGCTAGGTATGTCGTTTGTGCCTCCCGTACGGGATAGTATGCGGACTTTGCTCGATGCGATCAATCGCTATGAGCATATCGGTCTGCGCGCGGCAGTTGATTTACCAAGTGGCAAGGGTGATATCTCGGACGAGGTGTGCTTTCAGGCTGACTTTACCTATGCTACGGGAATTGCCAAGAAGGTGCTCTTCGAAGGCATTGCAAATTGTGGTCGTGTACGCTATATGGATCTCGGTTTTTTTGACGCCGAGCCGAATCATGCATTACACGCATCGGAGTTGGTGTTACACGAATCCATCTTAAATCCATTGCGAGCGTTACGGCCAGCATCCGTGGATAAGCGTTCCTTTGGTCACATATTTATACTCGGAGGATCGGCATTTATGCCGGGAGCGTTGCTAATGGCGGTGCAGGCGGCAGTGCGCTCCGGGGTGGGATTGGTAACTGCATTTGCCCCGCAGTCTGTGGCGGCGACTTTGGCAGCGCAAGTGCCAGAAGCGATGTGGGTCCCGTGGCCTGAATCAAGCAATGGCACGCTCAGTCCACGAGCAATGCCTTTGCTTCTAGATCGAATCGATCAATGCACGGCAGTTTTACTGGGACCTGGTATGGGTAAAGATCGTAATACTGAAATGCTGGTGCAGAAAGTGATTCAGCTCGTTGAGCAACCAGTGATACTTGATGCGGACGCTTTGGGGATCAGGGCCATAGAGCTGGCAACTAAGCGCAAGTCTTCGATGGGGCCCGTTATACTAACCCCGCACATGGGCGAATTTATGCACATAGCGAAGCTCGATCAGCCAGATTATTCAAACGAGACTTTGATGGAATTTTGTCAGCGCTATGAGGTGATGACCGTCCTTAAATCGACACACACGCGACTTTGTGATGGTGAAAAGGTATGGTATAATGTGTGCGGTGGTCCGGTCTTATCGCGCGGCGGTAGCGGTGATTTGCTTGCTGGCTTAATCGGTGGTATGGTTGCAAAAGATAATCCAAGTATCCAAACATCGACAGCCCGTGGCATCGTGCTGCACGGTGAAGCGGCCCAGCACTTGGCGCGTGCACACGGTCAGACCGCGGTACATACCACCCAGTTGCTCGATTATATGACGGATGTGTTACGCTCGACTTGAGTGACCTGCAGCGTGCGCAGTAGCGATTGATTCTCTCAAGTAAAATAAGATTGTTATGATTGAGGTTTTTACTAGCGTTAGTAAATGCCAACACAGCTAAGTCAACGTCAGGCACTTTTGGCACTGAATGCGCTACCGCATGTTGGCCCAGTGACTCTGCGGCGTTTAATGGATGCCTTTAATCGTGATGCCGTCGCAGTTCTTTCTGCACCCAGAGCGCAATTGCTTGAAGTGGGGGGGATTGGAAAAAAGGCTGCTAATACACTGATTGATTGGGCAGACCGATTTGATTTAGCGAAAGAGGTCACGCAAATGCGTCGCACAGGGACACGTTTTTTTATCCAAGAAGATGTGAAGTATCCGGAATTGTTGCGCGAAATATACGATCCGCCAATTGGCTTGTATTGGCAGGGTGAATACATTGTCGATCGGCCTTGTGTCGCAATTGTCGGCACCCGTCGATCAACTGTATATGGGCGTCGCGTTGCAAAAAAAATAGCCGCAGAATTGGCAGGGCTTGGGTTTTGTGTCGTTAGCGGTATGGCTAGTGGGATCGATACAGCTGCACACGAGGGGGCACTGAAGGTTGGGGGCAAAACTGTAGCTGTGTTTGGCTGTGGTTTAGATACGATCTATCCGCCAGAGAATTTGGATTTGTATCAAAAAATAGTCGCGCACGGTGCAGTGGTCAGTGAGTTCCCTTTTGGGCGACGCGCAGATCGGCAGACCTTTCCCATGCGTAATCGAGTGGTGGCTGGCATCTGTCAGGGGGTAGTGGTCGTCGAAAGTGCCGCCTCGGGCGGTAGTATGATCACTGCACGCTTCGCTGGTGAGCAGGGGCGTACGCTGATGGCAGTGCCCGGGCGTATTGACCAAGCCAGCAGCGTCGGCTGTCATCAATTAATACGTGACGGCGCGATTATGGTGACTTCGGTGGATGATATTTTAGAAGAGTTGCGCTACCAGCGCACACAGTTTCCCGGCGAGGAGAGTCAGTTGAATTTAGGTGGAGAGGATGCTGCGCAGTTGCAAGTTTCCGAGGCAGAGCAAGCAGTACTTGATTGTTTTGCAGGTGGAGAGTTTGGTTTGCTGGATGACATTGCGGAGCGATTAGGTAAGCCGATCGCGGAGCTTTCAGGAATATTAATGAGTCTAGAGCTTAAGCGCCTGATCGTGAAACGCGCTGACGGGCGTTTTGAAGCGAAGTGAGTTCCTCGCTGGTGGATGCTCGCTCCGCTCCGCTCTTGGCGAGTTGATTGTTGATCGCTTTGACTATTCACACCCCTGACGCGTCCCTGTATCTTTAAAGATCCGTGTTGCAAGTTTCTGTGTAATCGGCATCACCATGCGTATGTCTGAAAATTTTGAAAACGTTTCTATCGTAAAAAAAGCCAATGTGTATTTCGGCGGCCAAGTCACTAGCCGCACGGTAATTTTCGCTGATGGCTCGAAAAAGACTCTCGGTTTTATGCAAGCGGGTGACTACGAGTTTGGTACTGAGGCTGCGGAGCTGATGGAAATGCTCGGTGGTGAAATGGACGTGCGGCTCGACGGCTCGGATGAGTGGAATACTTATGGTGAAGGCACCGCCTTTAACGTACCTGCAAATTCGAAATTTTCACTGAAGGTGAAAGAAGGCGGAGCGGACTACTGCTGCACATATTTGAGTTAAATGCTGGAGGCTGAATCTGGGTGCTAGCAACGACGGTGTTTCTTCATGAAAAAGGCCGCTCCATTCGGAGCGACCTTGTCACTAAAGGTGGCTTTGGTTGCCTAGAAGGCGAAGGTGTATTTTGCTAAGCGTTGGCCGATTTCGGCAGCGATTTCTTTCTCGGCAGCTTCACCAGGGGCGGCGAAGGTCACTGAAAAACGTACGAAGTTGCCGCAATCATCCCATGGCACAGTACTGATCAATTCTTCGGTGATCAGCCATTGGCTGCAAGCTTCGCCAGATTCAAACTCGGTGGTTTGGCCATCGATTGTTGCCGACTTGGGTGCTGCCACGTATAGGAAGAAGCTGCCTTTTGGCTTTTTCGCATTGAAGCCAGCGCCGTTCAGCGCGTCCACTAGTAAATCCATACGGCGTGAGTATTTTGCCGAGATTTCTTCGGTGATTTGTGGATTCGCAAGAGCAACAGAGGCTGCCTGCTGGATGGCTAGGAATTGGCCTGAGTCGGAGTTGTCCTTCATGTCAGCATATGCCTGCACGATGAGCGGGTTACCGACGACGAAGCCAATGCGCCAGCCTGTCATGTTGTAGCTCTTGGAGAGGGAGTGCAGCTCGATGGCAACGTCCTTAGCGCCTTCGACCTGGAAGATCGAGATCGGAGTGCCTTCAAAGATCAGCGATGAGTAGGCTGCGTCTTGGAGGATGATCAGGTTGTTTGCTTTGGCAAAGGCGATCGCCTCGGCGAAGAATTCGAGCGTTGCGGAAGCTCCGGTCGGATTGTTCGGGTAGTTGAGTACCATGATCTTGGCCTTGGCAGCTACATCTGCTGGCACTGCGCTGAGCTCAGGCAGGAAATCATTTTCCTCTTTGAGTGGCATGTTGTAGACCTCTCCGCCAAGGTATTTGGCATGTGTACCGAGCACTGGGTAGCCTGGAACAGTCATTAATACGACGTCGCCTGGATTAATAAAGCAGCCAGGGATCATTGAGAGGGCTGTTTTTGAGCCAATCGAGTGGACGACTTCTGAGATTGGATCGATATTCTTCACACCGAACACTTCGGCCATGTATTGCGCCGCTGCGGCTTTGAATCCGTCACCGCCGTTATCAGCATAGCCGCGGTTTTCTGGCTGACCCGCTGCGTCTTGCAGCGCTTTGACTACGATTGGAAAGGCCATTTCGTCGGGCTCACCAACGCCCATATCGATGAGGTCCACATCTGGCTTGGCCTCCTTCGCGGCTTTCTTGGCCCGTTTGATCTTCTCAAACTTGTAGATGGCGGTGGATTTGCCGTATTGATTGCCGCCGATACGCTCAGCAAAGAGTTCTTGGATGTATGAATCGCTCATAAATTCTTATAGATAGTGTGTTAAGTTTTGATTATTATTGTGATAAAGTATGTGACAGACTTAATCTGTGTGGAAAATTTGTTATGCAAACAATTCAATCGGTCAATGAAATGCAATCTCACGCCATCGCTCTGCGCTCCAGCGGTCGGTTAATTGGATTGGTACCTACAATGGGATGCCTGCATGAAGGACACCTTTCGTTGATCGATATTGCGAAAGAGCGCGCTGACAAGGTCATTGTTTCGATTTTTGTGAATCCTACCCAGTTTGGGCTCAATGAAGACTTTGACCGCTACCCAAAGTCGCTGCAGGAAGATTTGGAGAAATGCCGTGAGCGTGGGGCTGACATCGTATTTAATCCGAGCGTCGACGAGATGTACCCGCAGGGCTATGCGACCTATGTGAATGAAGAGCAAGTCGGCTCTGGGTTGTGTGGGATTTCGCGGCCAAATCATTTCCGAGGAGTGACAACGGTGTGTCTAAAGCTGTTTAATATAACACGTCCCGATATCGCAGTGTTTGGGCAGAAAGATGCACAGCAGTGTGCGGTGATTCAGAAGATGGTGGCGGATCTCAATATTCCGGCTCAGATCGTTATCGGCGAGACTAAGCGTGGTGAGGATGGCCTTGCGACGAGTTCGCGTAATCGCTACCTCACCAATACACAGCGCGATGAAGCACTGACTCTTCCGAAGGCGTTGCAGATCGCTCAGCGTATGGTACATGATGATGGCGTACGTAGCGTCGACCGTGTAGTGGCTGAAATTACGCATAACCTTTCAAGTGCACGGCAAGTGCGCGTCATTTATGTGGAGATTGTAGATCGCCTAACGATGGAGCCTGCTGGCAGAGAGATCATCCCCGGTAAGCATATTGTGTGTGTCGCGGCATGGCTGGATCAGACTCGATTAATCGACAATATCGCTCTCTAACGGCAGTCAAATACCCGTCATTGAACGAAGCTTTTGCACGACCGACTACTTCCTTGTCGACTTATTTTGCCTTGTTGTTGGCTTCTAACTACTGACTCCTACCTCCTAACTTCATTATTACATGTCTAAATCTTACGATGTTATCGTCATTGGGAGTGGGATTGCCGGCCTGAGCTTTGCACTTAAAATCGCCGAAGCTGGCAAACAGGTGGCAATCATCACCAAGAAAAACTCTGCTGAGTCTAATACCAATTACGCGCAAGGTGGCATCGCGGCGGTGACTTCGCAGACGGATGATGTGGAGATGCACGTGGCTGATACCCTTGATGCCGGCGATGGGCTCTGTGATGAGGCGGCGGTACGCGAGATATTAAATGATGGTGCAGCGAGTATTGAGGAGTTGGCGTATCGGGGAGTCGCATTCACCCAGCTTAAGGATGGCTCAGTCTCTCTAGGCAAAGAAGGTGGCCATTCGAAGCGTCGTATTTTACATGTGAAAGATGTGACGGGTAAGGCGATTGAAGAAGCGTTGCTGCATGGCATTGCGACCTCGGATGCGATTGATACCTATGAGCATCACTTCGCCGTCGAGCTAATCACCGCTGCAAAGCGTGGCCTTGATGGTGCGGATCGTGTGCTGGGTTTGTATGCACTCGATACTAACACTGGAAAAGTGGAGACCTTTCAGTCCGATGTGGTGCTGCTCGCCACCGGTGGTATTGGCCAAGTGTACCAATATACGACCAATCCTTTTATTGCTACCGGGGATGGTATTGCGATGGCATATCGAGCTGGCGTGGAAGTGCGCAATATGGAATTTATTCAATTTCATCCGACTGCATTTTACTCCCGCGATTCGGATCGATTCCTCATCAGTGAGGCGGTGCGCGGTGAGGGCGGAATTTTACGCAATCTTGCAGGTGAGGCCTTTATGGGGCGCTATGATTCACGCAAAGATCTAGCTCCCCGCGATATCGTGGCACGGGCAATCGACTCCGAAATGAAGCAATCTGGCGCACGTCATGTCTGGCTGGATACGCGGCATATTCCAGTTAAGAAATTGCATGATCATTTCCCGAATATCTACGACTACTGCAAGCAGCAGGGGATCGCGCTTGAAAAAGATATGATTCCAGTAGTACCCGCTGCGCATTATCTTTGTGGTGGGGTGAAAACTAATTTGAGTGGAGAGACGTCTTTACCGGGGTTGTATGCGTGTGGTGAAGTAGCTTGCACCGGCCTGCATGGGGCGAACCGCTTGGCGAGTAATTCATTACTCGAAGCAGTCGTAATGGCGAACCGTGGGGCGAGTGCAGTATTGAACTATATGAATCGTTCGAATGCCAATTGCGTGAAGTTACCAGAATGGGTGGATGGCGATGTGCAAGACTCTGACGAACGCGTGGTGCTACTGCATAATTGGGATGAAGTGAAACGCACAATGTGGGACTATGTCGGAATCGTGCGCACGACCAAGCGCCTCGAGCGCGCCCGTACGCGTATTCAAAATTTGGATCGCGAGATCACGGACTATTATTGGAATTTTAAAGTGGATGAAAGTTTACTGGAGTTGCGCAATATGATCTTAGTGGCCGCATTGGTGGTGGATTGTGCGCTACAGCGTAAGGAAAGCCGCGGGCTACAATATACTTTGGATTATCCTGATAAGCTCGACGTGCTTGTTGATTCGAAGGTGCAGATCTGATTTTCCCATGGCGCCGGTAAAGCGTCTTGTATGTATTTGATTTTTGATGAACGGAATGAACAGTGTCGCTTTAGTTGGGCCAGGGGCAGTGGGTCTGTATTATGGCGGGTTGTTGGCCCAGTCTGGCGCTACTTTGCATGTGCTCGCGCGTTCAGATGCCACTGCACTCCGCGAGGACGGAATTCAGGTGCGGATGATCGACCCACAGGCTGGTGGGCTGATTGCCACGCATGGGGTGACACCTGCTAGTGTTGAGCGGGAAGCCGCCATGATTGGCACGGTCGACTGTGTGATCATTGCAGCAAAGGCCACGGTGAATTCGGATGTGTTGTCGAGTCTGCAGGCCCTAGTGAAGCCTGGGCGGACTGTTTTACTTACTTTGCAAAATGGAATGGGGAATGCCGAATTCTTTGCCGATCATTTTCCAGAAAATCCCGTGTTGGCTGGTTTGTGTTTCGTCTGCGTCACACGCACTGCGCCTGGTGTGGTGGAGAATTATTTGCCTGGCCGTGTTGAGATTGGATCCTTGCAGGAGCGTTACCCAGAGGCTGCGATGCGCGTGGTTGCAGCATTCGTCGAGGCAGGTATCCAGTGTCAACAGTCAGCAGTCTTGGACTTTGCGCTGTGGCGGAAGCTTTGTTGGAATGTGCCGTTTAATGGACTAGCGATTGTGGCTGGTGGTATGACGACCGATTTGATTTTAGCTGATTCGGAGCTCGTGCGGCGGGCGCGTCGTTTAATGAAAGAGCTTCAAGCGACTGCTGCGTTATGTGGGCACGTGATCACGGATTCGTTTTTGCAAGGGCAGTTCGATGTGACAGAGGCGATGGGGGCGTACCAGCCATCTTCGTTGATTGATTTTCTCGATGGCCGTGCCGTTGAAGTAGAAGCCATTTTTGGCGAGCCATTAAGGCGTGGACAGTCGATGGGATTGGCGATGCCAGAGCTATCTAAGTTGTATGCGGAACTGCTGGAGGCAGTGACAGACCGTAAGTGAAGCTAGCCTGGCATTTTTCTGCTGGTTCCTTGCATGGATATGCGGCAAGGTTCTATTAATCTGCTTATGACTAAAAAAAAGCGCGCCAGCTATGTTCTCCAACGCTTGGATGCATTGTATCCAAATCCGCCGATTCCGCTGGATCACACAGATCCATATACCTTGCTGATCGCGGTGTTGCTTTCAGCTCAATGTACGGATGTGCGCGTCAATCAAATCACACCCAAGCTATTTGCCAGAGCAGATACCCCAGAGGCAATGGTTCAGGTATCAGTTGAAGAGATTCGCGAGATCATACGCCCCTGTGGACTATCACCGATGAAATCGAAGGGGATTGCCGGACTTTCGCGGATGTTGGTCGAGGATCACGGCGGTGTAGTGCCTGCAGATCTGGCAACCTTGGAGACTTTTCCAGGCGTCGGACATAAGACCGCTTCGGTCGTCATGTCGCAGGCCTTTGGTGTGCCAGCGTTTCCCGTGGATACGCACATCCATCGACTCGCGCAGCGCTGGGGACTGACCAACGGCAAGAGCGTAGTGCAGACAGAGCGTGACCTAAAACGCGCATTTCCAGAGGAGAGTTGGAATGCCTTGCACCTCCAGATTATTTATTATGGCCGCGAGTATTGTTCAGCCCGTGGGTGCGATGGTACAGTCTGTGAGATGTGTCGCACACTCTACCCGAAGCGGAAGCGTGCGGTTAAGCTGAAGAAGCCGTAGCGACTTGGCTGAGTCGGACTGAATCCCCAGATTAATTCGCAAAGAGGGAGATCGGCTCTGGTGGTGCCAAGTTGAAGGCCGAGCTACTTTGTGACGTTTGTGGGGCGCTGTCCGTGGTGGGCATGACTTCAAAGCTGGCCGTGTTGCGCGTGCCTAATGTGTTATAGTCTATTTCAAACTCAGAGATCACCCCAGCCTCAGCAGTTTTCGCTGTTTGTGATTGTTCGAGTTCAACAAACAGTGCTTCATTGATGGTGATATACTGGTGCATCGCGGATGCTGAGTTGTTTGCTACAACTTGGCAGATGAAGTAAGTGCCCGCTTCAAAAGCAACTAGTTGGCAGCTAGTGACTGCTGCCAGCGCTGCGATGGTGGTTATTTTATGGGTGCTCATACACTATTAACCCAATATTAATGGGATTAATTGTCGAGTGCCATTCGCTGTCGATGAATGCGCCAAATTGTCTCTAAATGCGGGCGTAGTGTCTCATTTTAAAAGTGGGGGACAGTTGAATGATATTAACTTAAGCTGCTGTAGTATAGTAGTTTAAGTTATATTATCTAGGGTATTTTCTAACTGGAATAAGTTATGCAGTGTATGGATGTATGAATATTGATTTTAATACATTTACAGAGAAATCTGCCTCTGCTGTACAGGAAGCGCAAAATCTAGCGCGCAATCATGGCCAGCAAGAGATTGACGTATGGCACCTCCTTCTTGCGCTGGTACAGCAGCAAGGCGGTATTGTGCCGCGTCTCCTAGAGCGCTTAGATATTACTCCCTCAGCCCTGGAGTTAGCGACCGAGCGTGTGATCAGCAAGTTTCCGAAAGCGACTGGTAGCGTCAACGTCAGTCAAATCTATGTCTCGTCGGCACTGCAGCAGTCGCTTACTCAGGCGGAGAAAGAAAAAAACGCACTCAATGATGAGTTTGTCAGCACCGAGCACTTATTTCTCGGCCTATTGATGACCGATCCAAACGGCAAGCTCGGGCGCTTCTTTCAGCAGTTTACAATCGACCGTGGTAAGGTCCTTAATCTAGTTAAATCGTTACGTAATGGTAAAAATATAAACAGTCGTCACCCAGAGACCACCTTTGAGGCCTTAGAGAAATACGGTATCGATCTGGTCGAGCAGGCACGAAAAGGCAAGATGGATCCGGTCATTGGTCGTGATGATGAGATTCGTCGTGTGATTCGTATCCTCTCACGGAAGACAAAGAACAATCCCGTGTTGATCGGCGAGCCAGGTGTGGGTAAGACCGCGATCATTGAGGGGTTGGCGCAGCGTATTGTGCGTGGCGATGTCTCTGAGGGGCTGAAGGATAAGACTATCTTTGCCTTGGACATGGGTTCGCTGGTTGCAGGCGCGAAGTATCGTGGTGAGTTTGAAGAGCGACTCAAAGCAGTGCTAGCGGAGGTGAAGGCCAGTGAAGGGCGTATTCTACTGTTTATTGACGAATTGCACACCATTGTCGGTGCGGGCAAGGCAGACGGTGCGATGGATGCGGGTAACATGCTCAAGCCGATGCTGGCACGTGGCGAGCTGCACTGCGTGGGGGCTACAACGCTCGATGAGTATCGCCAATATATTGAAAAGGACGCGGCGCTCGAACGTCGTTTTCAGCCGGTGCAGGTAGACCAACCCAATGTCGAAGACACGATTTCAATTCTGCGTGGTCTACGCGAGCGTTTTGAGCTCTTTCATGGTGTGCGCATTCAAGACAATGCGCTGGTACAAGCGGCGGTGCTGTCGCATCGCTATATCAGTGATCGTTTCTTGCCAGATAAGGCGATTGATCTTGTCGATGAGGCCTGCGCGATGATTCGCACGGAGATGGATAGTATGCCGCAAGAACTCGATGCGCTCACGCGCCGTGCCTTACAGCTTGAGATTGAGGAAGCGGCGTTGAAAAACGAGAAGGACGACGCATCCAAGGCCCGTCTCAAGGCACTTTCCAAGGAACTTGCCAATATCCGTGAGGAAGAGGCCGTGTTCCGTTCGCAGTGGGACAATGAGAAGGGCGCGATTGATGAGATCCGAGCCGTGCGCGAGGAGCTCGATGCGACTCGCATTGCAATCGAAAAAGCGGAGCGTGAGTATGATCTCAACAGCGTTGCGCAGTTGCGCCATGGTACGATGCCGGAGCTTGAAGGAAAGCTGCAGGCACTTGAATCGATTGAAGCAAAGGAGGGGGCATTGCTGAAGGAGGAAGTTTCGCAGGAAGAGATCGCGGACATCGTTTCGAAGTGGACGGGTGTGCCAGTCAAACGGCTCGTCGAAGGCGAGCGTGAGAAGTTGCTGCGCCTTGGTGAGGTGCTGCACGAGAGTGTCGTCGGACAAGACGAAGCGGTGACGCTTGTCTCCGAAGCGATCCTGCGTGCGCGTGCGGGGATTAAAGATCCGCGTCGTCCAATCGGTAGTTTCCTCTTTCTGGGGCCGACGGGTGTGGGCAAGACGGAGCTGGCTCGCACCTTGGCGGAAACCTTGTTTGATTCGGCCGATAATATTGTGCGCCTTGACATGTCGGAATATATGGAGAAGCACTCGGTCGCTCGCCTGATCGGCGCACCTCCAGGTTATGTCGGTTACGACCAAGGCGGGCAACTCACCGAAGCTGTTCGGCGCAAGCCATACAGCGTGGTGCTTTTCGATGAGATCGAGAAGGCGCATCCCGATGTCTTCAATGTCTTGTTACAAGTCATGGACGATGGGCGCATTACCGATTCACAGGGGCATACCGTCGACTTTAAGAACACGGTGATCATCATGACCTCGAATGTCGGTAGCCGCTATTTAACTGAAGGAGCATCGGGAGATGAGATTCCCGAGACGGTTCGCGAGTCGGTCATGGCTGAACTACGGCAGGGCTTTCGGCCCGAGTTCTTGAATCGTATCGACGATGTTATTTTGTTTAAGCCGCTTTCGCTCGAAGAGATCACTAAGATCGTCGATCTACTGCTTGCGCATCTCAATGCGCGGCTTGCGGATCGTCAGATTACGATTGAGTTCGACGAGTCCGCTCGTAACTGGATTGCGGAGAAAGGCTATGACCCAGTGTATGGTGCCCGACCACTCAAGCGGTTTTTACAGAAGCAAGTTGAAACACGCTTGGCGCACGGCATTCTCAGCGGTGCTGTCGCAGAGCAGAGTGCGGTTCGTTTCACCTTAAAGGATGAAGCGCTAGTCATGGAGTAGATCTTTGGTTAAGCGCGCGAGGTTTGTTCGCCTGTAGGTTTTTTAGTGCCAAGCGAGATATAGATGTAGCTTTCAGTCTGATAGTAACTCAAAGCCCACTGTCCCCAGTGGGCTTTTTCAGACAATCGATTTTTAAATAAAATTTCGGTCTATTCTAAATTTTAAGATTAGGTTTAAGTGAGATTAAGCTTTAAAAGCCAAGCTTTTATACGCATAAAAGTGTAATGCGGAATTTATTGATGAGCATAATTTTTATAGGCATCGCTGGATATATCGGTTCGATTTTATATCAGCGAATGTTTATCGATGGTGTATTTCCAGCCCCGGTGGAAGAAAAGAGTACTAACGCTTTATTTGCATATCCAGACCGTATTGAAATTGAGAGAGTCGACGGCCGTAAGATCGTGGTGACATTGCTCGGCAGAAACGCGTCACACCTACAGTTTAATCGAGAGGATGGCCAAGAGTTCGTATACGCGATTGAATCTCTCTCTGGAAAATCACAAGAGTTAGTCAGGAAGTATCCTAGTCTCGGAATTAAAAATGCGGCCAAATATATGGCTCAAGGCAAGTTGGGATTAGAAGATCTACACATTCAGCAGTTGGAGCAAGTGATTCGGAATATTGATGAAAAGCTGAAGCGATATTCTGCTGAATTCGAGGTGAGCGTGAGCCAAGTAGAGCGCCGCACAATTGAGCGTAAGATGGAAGGTCTGGTGCAGGAAAGAATCGAGATGCAACGACAAATTTCAGAGCGTCAGTGACGCGGCTACCATGAAGAGGGCGAGGTGCTTTCCAAACGCCGTTCTGTATGGATCGCACGCTACAAAAACCTCTTCGGGTATAGTGATACTTGTTCGACACCATTTATGAGTAACGATCAGGCTCCGTCTAGTCTGCTCAGTGTAATGTCATTATCCTTAATGCAGAGTACATTATGCTCTGATTTAGAAACCACGAATGGCCACAAATAAACTCAAATCATAGGCAACGCTAATTGGCGAAAGGAAGTGCTCGATCTCAGCTCTCGGCTGGTATCTTGGATCTGCTGAATGATGAGAATTTTGGTCTACTAAATTCCTGTTGATTCGTGTCCATTCCGAGGATCCAACTTCGTTTCTTAGGAATCAATAATGCACACTGCGCATTATTGATCGAAAATGGTAGAATCATTAGCTAATGAGCCGTTAAAAAATTGTGGCTCAGTCCATGGATGCGTTTGAGTCCAAACTAAAAACATCCTAATATACGATCATAGCGTCGTATCCCGCTGGCCAATCCTGCATGCGATACGGTCAGCTTAATCGCGGACTACGCCCATCGTTTTAAGCAACGTTGATATGTATGGGATGAGTTGCTTTTTACGACTCACGATCCCCGACAGTTCATAGATGTTGTTTTGCCCACGTTGTGGGTAGTTGATTTGGCTTTTAAGTTCGTCGTTACCTGCGACAACGAGCAAGGAGTCTTGCGTGTTGATATCAGTGACCAGTAGGAAACTAAATAACAGCTTTTTCCGTGCGCGGTAAGCCTCAAGTGCTTGATCCAAGGCATCTTCATACTTGCAGAAATTGTCAAAGCCGAGCTCTTCGATCTGAGAGACCGAATAGGAGATGGTTCCATCTGTATAACCCTTGCAGTCGGAGCAGACCACTTCTTCAGCCGTGTGATTGAGGATCACCGAACCGGATGAGAAAATGAGTTCGGCCAGATCCTTTGCTTCAATCCCTGCGATTGGCGCAAGCCAATCCAGCAACTCGCCTTCAAGGGGTGTGGTCGTTGGACTGTTTAATAGCAGTGTGTCTGAGATGATGCCGCCCATCATTACGCCAGCGACACTCGGTGACGGAGTCAGCGATTGCGCGCGGAACAGGTCGGCTATGATCGAGCAAGTTGAACCGACTGGTCGGTTGATGAATAAAATGGGTTGATCCGTCGGTATGTTACCGAGGCGGTGGTGGTCCAGAATCTCGGTGATTTGCACCTGGTCGGCGCCGTTGACGGCTTGCCCAAGTTCATTGTGATCGACGAGTGCAATACGTGTGTGGCTCGGGCGCAAGATGTCGCTCTTGGAGAATACGCCTAGTAGCTCCTTGTTCTCGTTGGTGACCATGTAGAGCGGATCGTTGACGTTGGCGATGCGGCGCTTAACGGATTCGATGCGATCCTCGGCAGTGAAGCATTTCACGTCAGTGTCGATCAAAGAGTCGATGTGCGTCGCGGTACGGATTATCCACGACGTGGTGGCAGAGTCGTAGGGGCTGACGATTAACGAGACGTTACGCTTTTTGGCGCGCTCGATCATATCTTCGTCAACGTCGAGTCCACCTGTGATGACCAGCAGGCGTACGCCGAGCTGAAGGCAGCGCTCTTGGATGTCCCAGCGATCGCCCACCACGATCACACTAGTGTTGGCGTCGGTGCCTTTTTCTTTGTGATTATTGCCAAAGGAGCGGATATCCATCGCGCCCACGCGCACGAAGAGCTCTTCGACTTCTTTGGAGTTGTGTTCGTGCAGCACAGTTGCGTTGAGTGAGCGAATAATCGCACTAATACTGGTGTGCACGCGGCGCATTTTGCGCGGTTCACTCGGCTTCGGGATGAAAAATTCGCCGAGTTGGAAAATCGAAATAAGGCCTTCAAGATGTCCAGCCTCGTCGACCACCGGTAATGCGCGCACGTCGTATTTATCGATGAGTTCGAGCGCTTCGGCACAGGTACTGTCTTTGGTAACTGAGCGCACTTTCGAGTGCATGATGTTTTCTACGCGCGGTGTCACATCGCCGATGAACTGGGGTAAAGGCAGGTTGAAGCGCTCCAAGATGGCATCGATCCGCGCATTGGAATTGCCGCATCGCGCTGCGGTATATTCCGTTTCACCGACGGCGTGCTTGTACGCTTCGTAAGCGATTGCCGAGCAAATCGCATCGGCATCAGGATTTTTGTGGCCAAGAATGAAAATTGGGTCGGGCATGATGATAGCTAGCTAAGCGATTATCGGAGTGTTAAACAATCCCAAAATTTCAAAGATAAACAAAGAAAAATCCAACTTAAGGTGAAGTCAATTTAAGATTATTAAATTTTAAATGAGTTATGGATCTTAATTTCTGCGACTTATTGTTGGGTTTGGTGCATTACTCATGCAATTCTTGTAATTAGGGTAAATAAAAAACCCGAACTCATAAGAATCCGGGTTTTTAAGAGAAATCTAAGAATTACCTAGTTCGTTTGGCCATAATCCGGAGCAAGCTTGATTTGCTCTGCGGTGTAAAGATCGCTCATTTTGACTGTTTGGTCACCAGTTGTTGGGTTTACGAGCTGCCCATCTTCCTCGCCGAGTTCAGTGTAAAATTGAACGTGACCGTCAAGGTAAGCAATGTGTCCACCAAGGCCCCAAGGTGTATCTTTACCCCATGTGCCAGTTCCAGTATTCATGCCTCGTGTCCATGTGAGCGGTGTAGTCGAGGTGGGTGCATTGCCGCTGATACCGATTGCAAAGTCATAACCAACTGGGACGCCGCTCACCCAATCTTCGGAATCTTCATAAACGTTCTCATTGTTACGAAAGCCGACAACTGCTGGCAGTGCGGAGCTGTAGTCAGCGACTGCTGGGTCTGAGCCAATGATCCAGATAGATGCGTCTGTTAGATCGACTTGTTTCGCGAGGAATGAGCCCACGCCGTAAATGTCGTCGCTAAACCCAGCTGCAGTGAGCTTCGCTGCGTTGAGCGTGCGCACGCGTCCACCGGAAGTGGAGTATGTTGCGTAGGATACAGCGATTGAACGGATGTTGGATGCAGATTTTGTCTTATTCGCCACTTCGCGGACTTTGCCGACAGCAGGAATAAGGATTGCGGCAAGAATGCCGATAATCGCGATAACGGTGAGGAGTTCAATCAGGGTGAAGCCTGAGCGTGGGGATTTTGTTTTGTTCATGATGATAATAAATTGGTGGGGGAATGTATTGCAGCGCTTCGACGCCATTCAATTAAAACAATGAATTTACGGAGCTTATTACTGTAAGTCCAACTCTTTTTGATGCTGATTTTAAAGGAGATGCGGGGTGCGAGTGTAGCGGAGTCCGCGAAGCGGTTCCGATGCGTCGTGCCAGGTGCGGTCGTAATGGCTTCAGTCTTCGCTAAAGCTGCGCCCTGACACGTCGCCAATCCGCTACGAATGAAGGGATTCTGTTGTCGCGGAGTCCGCGAAGCGGTTCCGATCTTAATCCGCCTGTTGCTGATAGCCCTTCCAAAAATTTTCCCAGAAATAATCTTTGCGAATGTCTAGCTGCGGGTAACCGGGCAGGATCGTCCCGGTGTAAGGCCATTCTTGCCAAGTCGTTACGAGGTTTTTACGCACAGGGTTTCGTCGTATGTAACCGATTAGATCTGAGAAGCCATCATTGGTTCTGTCATCCTCTCGCAACACATTGTCGTAGGCTTGTTTCGATAGCTGTATCGGGTGTAGCAATTTGTTCCATTCGCGACTGAATTCTCGAACCAGCGGTAATTGATCTGCGTGCTGGTTTAAGCCGATAAATACGAAATGTGCGTGGTCCGGCATTAAGCAATAGACTGGACAGCATTGGTGGTAACGCACCAGCCATTGAAGAAGCATCGCATGCACATCGTGGTGGTGCTGTTTTGTTAGCCAACCGGTTGCTCTATTTTGCATGGAGAACGTCCAATGCGCATAGGCTTTGTTTTGGTAGAATACCGGAGCCAGTCGTTTGAGCTGACTCTTGTATTTGTGTGGCATGGTTGGGTATTAAGGGGGTTTTGGATCTGCGATCCAGCCTGAAATGTTTCGTGCGTCGTAATGGCTTCGCCAATCCGCTACGAATGAAGGAGTTCTGCTGTAGCGGAGTCCGCGAAGCGGTTCCGATGCGTTGTGCAAGGTGCGTCGTAATGGCTTCGCCAATCCGCTACGAATGAAGGAGTTCTGCTGTAGCGGAGTCCGCGAAGCGGTTTCGATGCGTTGTGCAAGGTGCGTCGTAATGGCTTCGCCAATCCGCTACGAATGAAGGAGTTCTGCTGTAGCGGAGTCCGCGAAGCGGTTCCGAAGCGTTGCAGTGTGTTTCACCTCTTGATACGCACAAAAAAACGCCCACACAACCTGTGTGGGCGTTTTGTCAAAGGTGCGCAGTTATCACTACGCGATCTCACCGCGTCAATCAACGCATCTCTTTATGCCGGGTAAGGCAGCGGGTATTTCGCGCTGAGCTCTTCGGCGATGGCGCGTGCTTGTGCGATCGCGCTTTCGTCGGTCGGTGCTGCGAGCACGATATCGATCGCTTCTGCGATACGCACCATGTCGGCCTCGACCATGCCGCGACTGGTGACCGCAGGTGTGCCCAGGCGGATACCGCTGGTTTGGAAGGGGCTGCGTGTCTCACCTGGGACAGTATTCTTGTTAGTGGTGATGTTGGCTGCGTCCAGTGCGATTTGCGCGACTTTACCAGTGAGGTCTGCATCTTTTGTGCGCAGATCGATCATCATTAGATGGTTCTCGGTGCCGCCACTAATGATATGGTGGCCACGCTCAATCAATGCATTCGCGAGTGCCTTGGCATTTGCTGCGACTTGCTGCTGATACGCTTTGAAGTTGTCGGTTGCGCACTCTTTGAAGCAAACCGCCTTGGCTGCAACTACGTGCATGAGTGGTCCGCCTTGCGTCCCAGGAAACACTGCAGAGTCGATTTTTTTGGCATGTGCTTCTTTGCACAAGATTAGTCCGCCACGCGGGCCACGCAGTGTTTTGTGCGTGGTGGTGGTGACGAAATCTGCGTGTGGCACCGGAGAGGGGTGCACGCCAGCTGCAACAAGGCCAGCAATGTGGGCAATATCGGCCATTAGGTAAGCACCGATTTCGCGGGCGATCTCGCCCATACGCTGAAAATCGATGATGCGCGAGTAGGCAGATGCACCAACAGTGATCATCTTTGGCTTCTCCGTACGGGCAATTTCAGCGATACTTTCGTAGTCGATGAGACCGTCTTCGACGCCGACGCCGTAGTTAACGACTTCATACGTCATGCCGCTGAAATTCATTGGGTGACCGTGCGTGAGGTGCCCACCATCAGCGAGGCTCATCGTTAGAATTTTGTCGCCCGGGCGTAAGACAGACAGGTAGACCGCAGCATTTGCCTGGCTGCCTGAGTGTGGTTGGACATTGGCATGATCGGCACCAAACAGGCTTTTCGCTCGCTCGATGGCAAGCTCTTCGACGACATCGACGTGCTCGCAGCCACCATAGTAGCGTTTGCCGGGATAGCCTTCAGCATATTTGTTGGTGAGCACGCTACCCTGTGCTTCCATCACGGAAGGGTAGGTGAAGTTCTCCGAGGCGATGAGCTCGATGTGGCTTTCTTGGCGCTTACGCTCTGCGGCGATTGCGGCTGATATCTCTGGATCGATGCTCGCGAGTGGAGTCGGGTTCAAGGCGGAGGTGTTGTTCATAGTATGTGTGAATTAAAAGAAAATGTGTGGCTGTGGTTGGACTCTAAAAAGGCCATTTCCAATTTTTCTTCGCCTGCTTAGGCGCGTCTGCAGTTGTGGGTGTAGGGTTGTCGGTTGCGGGCTCTTCGACTGCCATCAATGCAGTGGAATCTGCAATGCCAGCTTCTGCGTCGGCCTTGGCTACGGTGACTGGTTTTTCGCTCCAGAAGGGCCACCACCATGGGTCGTTTCGGTCAGATCCTTCGAAGCTTTCTTGAATCAGTGCATCGGTCGATTGCGGCGCATCGTCTTCGCCAAATGGCCAAGCCCAGCGCATAAATGTTTGGCCCCAATCGGCATCTTCTGGCGAGGCGGTGACACCTGCAGCTTCAGCGAGGCTGAGCATTTGTTCGGCGACGTCTTGACGACCTTGAAGGTGCGCAGCAAATTTGGCAGCGTCTTCAGGGGCAGCGGAGAGTATTCGGGTGGGTACACCATCGAGTGGCCGACCGGGCTGATATTCGTAGAGCAGAAAGCCTTGGCCTACTGGGCTGAGGACTTTGCGCATTCCATCATCCCAACGCATGAAGATGTCTTGGCCAGTCATGCGCCATGTACCCTCCAGTGTAGAATCGGTTGATGTGCTCAGACCGCCGAAGCGGCTGATCTCGACGCGCTCGAATGTTTTTTCGCTGCGTTGTATGATCCAGTTGCCACGGTAAAAGAGGCTGGCATTTTTGCGGCTGGAAAAAGCAATACCGCTGGCACCAGCCTGTTTTTCCGCGGAATAGAGGGTGCGCCATTCGACGGGGAGATTGTCGTTACTGGTGCGGCTTGCACCGAGGCGCTCGGATGCATCGGAGTCGATCACAGTGCCCGGGGCAATCAATTGGTAAGAAACACTGCGCTCATTTTGCTTCAGGATGCCGTAGTGACCGGTGTCCCACGCGAGGTGTAGTTCGCTGCCTTGTTTGGCCCATGTGCCTCGCCGGCCTGAGGGACTGGCGTTACCAGGGCTCCAGTTACTCGCGGCTGAGCGGTTGGGCTCGACGATGACATAATAGGTGCCGTTGCTGGTCTCGATTTCCCATGTGCCAAAAAAGCCTTTGGCTTTGTCTCGGTCGGAGATTTCTTCGTCTGGCATGGAGGGGGCTTTGGCCCACTGGCCGAGTACTTCTTTAGGCACCAGTTCGGCTTGTGTGGTGTAAAGCGTGTTGGCTGCAGCATCGGTGAAAGCGACTGCATCACCCAGGGCGTCACGCGAAATAAGGTGGGAGCTGCCATCTGTCCATTTTAGGGTGGCGCCTGTTTCGTCGCTACTCCAAGTCCCTTTGTAGACGGTGCGGTCGGCGTTATCTCCCCAGAAGTAGGAGGCTAGACCATTACGCTTCACAATCAAAATAAGCGCGCCTTGGTCGGGTGATTCAATCTGCCAGGTCCCTCGGTAGAGCTCGTCACTTTCTTGTGCAGACAAGGAAAATCCGAACGCCAGTGAGCTGAATCCTAAAACGCCTGCTTTAAAAAATGCGTTAAAAGTCATATAGTGTCTCTGAGCGGAGAAAAAAGTCATGCAATGTGGATATTTTTCGCAGGTCTGCCACACAACTATAAAATGGTGCGCAGTGCGGAATGGGGAAATTTTATTAATTAGATAAGTGCTGCAAATTCATCGGGTTCCTGTGCTTGATGAGAAGATGGTTGTTTAGCTACTCAGGTCGTCCGATGCGTGCGAAATCGAGGATACTGCGGCTAATACTACCGCGTTCCAGTGCAGCGCGATCGGTGTTCTGGGCGGATTCAAGCTGAATGCCGTCGGAGTAGCGAAAGGCATATTTGCCCGGACTAGTTGCTTCATAGAGGCTACCGAGTTCGATTTTTGCGGGCACTGTTGTTTCGATCAGGCTGTCTTGATTTGTTTGTGCCGGGAAGTTGATATTCAAGACAGTCCCTGTGCGCGGCGGATTTTTGAGTGTGTCGAGGGCCAACTGGCTGGCATGTGTCGCCGCGGCAATAAGTGAGTGGGTCAAATCACCTTCGGTGAGGCCTTTATTTTTTTGGATGCCTTCAAATAGGTGGTTCGGCACGCATTTGCTGAAAGCGATGGCAGGAAGGCCCCAGAGCGCGCCTTCAATCGCTCCTGCAATGGTCCCAGAGCTGAGGATCAGAGTCTCTGTAGTGTTGTAGCCGATGTTGATTCCTGAAAGCACGATATCGGGCTGCTTCGATATGAGGTTGCCCAAGGCGATATTCACACAATCTGTCGGCGTACCACTGATCGCCCACGCGTCCACGCCAGCAGGGAAAATGGACGGGCTGCGAATGACTTCGACTTCGCCGTGACGGCTGACGGCTCGGCCGATCCAGCTTTGTTCAAATGCTGGGGCGGCAACGGAGACATCAAAGTCGGGCAGGAGCGCGTCGACGAGTCGGTGCAGGAAGACGGAGTCGATTCCATCGTCGTTGGTGACGAGAGCGTGTGGTTTCATAAAGGTGAGTTAGTTGCAGTATTGGTCACACTCCCGAGGGTCTTGCCAGTGCTTCGGGGGGTGCTTCTGTAATTCGAGCGAGAACGTGCTCTGGGAGCTCGATGGATTGCAGTTCACCGTCCTCTGTGAGCTTGGTGAGCATGGTGGTAATTGTGGCTCTGGCGGCTTGGGTGCGGCTGCCGTCTTTGTTTTGACGAAAGATACGAAAGAGGAAAACGATCGAGCGATCTTTGACTGTTTTAACAGCTAAATGAATTTCAATCGTGTCCCCAAACCGCAGCGGTGCGGTGAATTTACATTCGGCGCGGGCGCGTGGCCAACCGACCAGCTCACCGTGTTTTGTGTTTATCAGATCGACGCCTGCGGCTTCGAAAAAGTCGCGCTCGGCGGTCTCCATATATTTAAAGAAATTCGAAAAATGGACGAGGCCGGCCATGTCGGTTTCGGAAAATTCAATGCGTCGGGTCGATGTATGCTCATATGCCATGGGAAGATAGATGAACACTGTCTGAAATTTGGCAAGATGAGTTGGATGTTTATCCTAGATTCGAAAGTTCGATGGAGGGCGGCTAAAAATGACGCATATGTGATGCCTAGTGTGAAGTACGCTAAATTCGCACTATTATAACGAGGCCTTCGAAGGGATATG
>JAURBE010000110.1 GCA_030829145.1 Verrucomicrobiota bacterium
TACTCAACCAAGCGAGTCCGACTTTGTTACCACTGGCAGAGATGCAACTACAGGCATTGCAGGCGCGACTGGGTGTCGATATACGCGCTGCGATATTAGAGAACATGGGCGAGCGAATTGTGAGTGTCGCATTGTTAAATGAGTCAGTTTTAGGCGTGGATCAGTTCGCTACCCCACAGCAGCTATTTGTTTTGGATGTAAAAGATACACAAAGTTTCACTCGGGCATTAGAAGCGGTTAAAGATAGCGTGACTGGCGCGCGCTCGGAGATCACAGAGCATGTGTATGAAGGCGAAACAATTTATAGTATCGCATCAAGCGGCGAGTCGCACCTGCCTGATGCTGAAAGTGCCGCTTTTAGCTATGTGCTGACGCGTTCAAAATTGATCGTTAATATGGGAGAGGTAGGCTTGTTGCATGAAGTACTCTCGCGCATGAAAAATGGTGATGATGGCCTGTGGCAGAAATCACAGACTCAGGAATTGTTTGAGCGCATTGAACGGCCAAATGCAGTGACTCGTTCTTATTTGAATGCAGAGCAGATGGTGGAGCCTTTTTTTGAGTCACTGATCGAAGCGCTTGAAATCAGTGGTTTAGCTAATGAGTTGACTACAGAGAGCATTCCCTCAGATCTCGTTGCGCCTTATCGATTAATTTCAGAGATGAATGAAGCGCCAGATGGTTTGTTTGGACGCACACTAATGATTAAGAGTGAGGTGGATGAATGAGTTTTGGATTTAATGTAGCGCTTCATAGTTGCGCGGCCTTGATGATCGGAGCATTGCATGGTACAGATACGGCGCCGATCTCCTTTGTTGGGCCAGAAGTTTTGAAGCTGGATTGGGGCACACGGGCCCTCAATGTGAGTGATGTCAATGGCGACCAGTTAAATGATTTGGTGGTGGTCAACAATGACACTGCTCAGCTTGAGATTATTTACCAATTAGCTGAGGGCGCTAAGCGCAGTGGAGTTAAAAAGCAACTGAACCAGAACCGCTGGGAGCCATTGCTGGAGGATGCTCGATTTGCGAGTGAAGGGATTACGATTGGATTTCCTGTGTTTGATTTATCTGTCGGCGACCTAAATGGAGATGGTCGTGACGACCTTGCGTATTCCGCGCGTGAGGTCCCATTGACTATTCGTTATCAGACAGATACCGGGAATTGGTCGGACACCACCAAGTTTGATAGCTTCCAAGCGCTCGGCTGGACTGATACGATTCAGATCGATGACGTCGATGGTGATGGTAAGGCGGAGTTGGTGGTGATCGCGGCCGATGCTCTACGTGTGTTTCGTCAAGATCCGCAAGGACATTTAGGGGAGGAAGAGCTCTATTACGTAACGGGAGAGAATCCATTTAATTTGCTACTCGAGGATGTGACTAATGATGGGCTTAAGGATGTACTTTACATTACTTCCAGCGGCGACCAGTCACTCGCGCTTCGCGAGCAATTGAGTGATGGAGGGTTTGGCCCTGAGCGGCGCTTCATTCTGGATCGGCCAGTGCGGTCGGTGCGAGCAATGCCTCAAGTCGAGGGGGAATGGCGCTCATTTTGCTCGGTGGATTCACGTAGTGGCGGCATTGATTTTTTTACTCTAGAACAAGCAATAGGAATTGAAGAGGTCCCGGGTTTTTCAGGAGAGCAACCAGAGGTTTACCCGATCTTTAAAAAAATCCGTGCATCTGCCAGTTATGCCTTTGGTGATTTTAATGGCGACGGGCAGGAAGATATATTAGTAGCCAATCCTACGGGGGCCGAGTTGGTGCTTTTTTTGAGGGAGGCTGGAAAGTTCCGAGCTTCGCGAACGTTCCCATCGTTCTCAGGTATCGCGTCAATGGCGAGTGGTAATTTCTTTAAGACAGATCGGAATACTGTGGCGATTGTCAGTGAGGGTGAGCGGGCGATGGGTTTGAGTTGTGTCGATGCCAACGGGCGGCTTTCATTTCCACGTCGTTTAGTCATTGGGGAGGGAGAGCCCGTGGTGTGTGAAGCAGTCGATTTGGATCAAGATGGGTATGATGAGTTAGCCTTCGTGAGCGAGCAGGAGGGGGCAATGAACCTGGTTTTAGCGCGACCCTCAAATCGTGATGATCAAGCATCCGATTGGGAGGTGCTTTCCCGTACCAAACTTGCAGATGTAAAGCGCAAGCCCACGGCGATTCGCGAGGTTGCTATCTTCGACAATAACAGTAGCGGCCTTATGGTATTTGTGCCAAGGGAGGCACCCGTGTTGATCGCGATAGCAGATCAAGAGTTGGTCGAGGTTGCGAGCGCGTCTTCGGTACGTGAGAGTTTGTTAAAAGATATACAGCCGGCTCAAGTGAGTGTATTTGATATAGACGGGGATGGTTCGAATGAGTTGATTGTCGCTCGCTCGGGGTATGCACGTGCGCTTCGTGTGGAGGCAGATGACTTGGAGATGGTGGATCAGTTCAACGCCCGTCGGGGCGATGATACGGTCTCTGCTGTGGTACCGCTGTATGAAGGGAAACAGTTGAAACATATTGCTTTATATGTGTCTGCGGCGGGCGAGTTTCAATTACTCGCGCGCGATGAAGATGAGGTGTTTCGCTATGCGATGTCTGTGAATACTGGCAAGATAAACCTGAAAATGTGGCATCGTGTTGAACCGCACGGAGAAAGATCAGAATTGATTTTTGCCGGTGAAGATCGCTTTTGGCGCTTACCATCAAAGGCTAATATTTGGACACGAGTGGCTGGGGGAAGCTTCGAAACTAATCTAGAAGAGGTACGATACAGCTATGTTGAAGGCGGAGATTTTGATGCTGACGGCCAGGTCGACCTGATTGCTGTGGACGGGCAGAGCCATGTGGTAGAGGTCTTGGTTCAGCAGGATTCAACTTGGACTGGCCGAATGTTTTGGGAAGTCTTTGAGCAGAATTTACACTATCAAGGACGTAAAGGAGGTAATCTAGAGCCACGTGAAATGGTACTGTCCGATCTGACCGGCGATGGTAAACTCGATATAGCCTTATTGGTGCATGATCGGATTTTGTTTTACATGCAAGATTGAGGGTGTGCGCCTGTTGTTGGGTCTAATGGCAACACATTAAAATATGGTATGTCTGGATGCAGGACTTGATCACAAAGCCAATCACTTGAAAGTCGTTGAAGAGCGCGTTACTGCGCTTTCAGAGTTACCTGCTTTCGGAGCAAGTGGCTGACTCATTGCCCTCGAGGGGGTGCCGCTTAGTAGAGCCGGAATTGTGCGTGGTTACTTTGAAATGCCCGCGCCTGTGTCGCCCATTTTTGCACAAATAGATCCACGCGAGCTTGAGCGCCACGTTGGCTGATTTCATTCCACCACTTTGTGCTGCCCACATGCTTATTAAAGAGGCCAGGATTCTTGGCAGTGGTAAACGGGTTCGGGTGAGTCCATTCCGCCGTGAGTTGCATCATGTGAAAGCTGATTTCCGTAGGACGAACCTTGGACCAATCGCTGACATTTACATAGACTCCCTCTACGCTTGCTCCCGCTGCGGATTGAGTGCGTAAGATGCGGAAGCTCATGCCTGGAATCTGCTTGGCGAGGAGCGCCTGTTGTAATTCCGTGCTAGATTTACCTTTAAAGCGCAGTAGGCGAAACGGATACGGCGTGCCGATGCCGTGAGAGAAGCCGCCGACTTGCGCGCCGAGGCCAGTCATGGCATAGCCCAGGACTGCAGATAAATTTGGAATATAGGGTGAAGTGGGCTGCCACTGGAGGCCAGTTTGTGGCCAGAGCATGGCGCGATGCCAGCCATGCATTTTGATGACAGTGAGTTTGCCTTTCTGGCGCACCGCGTTGCTCACCTGCATATTGCCAGATGTATATTTCGCGACTCGAGCCAGCTCGCCGATGGTCAAGCCATGCACATACGGGACATGAAATGCGCCGACATAGCTGCGCCATTCATGGTCAAGCGGAGGCCCATCTACTTTCAGGCCGCCGAGCGGGTTGGGTCGATCCAGTACCACAACTTCAACGCCGTTTTCAAAGCAAGCTTCCATCGCGTAGCGCATACAACTCACATAAGTATACGAACGGACGCCGACATCCTGCAGGTCGATGACGAGCGCATCTAGGCCTTGGAGCATCGCTGGTGCTGGCTTGCGGTATTTGCCGTACAGTGAATAGACTGGGAGTTGAGTGCGCGGGTCGATCTTATCGTCGACGGGGACATTTGCTTTTTCGTTACCGTAAATCCCGTGTTCAGGGCCAAATAGAGCGACGAGTTTGACATTCTTAGCCCGTCGCAGCACTTCAATTGAGCTGACACCATCTCGGTTAACTCCAGCGGGGTGGGTGAGCAGCCCGACACGTTTTCCAGCGATCGCGCTAAAGCCCGATTGCTGGAGTGTATCGATACCCAGATAAATACGTTCTGCATACGTTTGAAGCGCGCAGATAAAGAGTGAGCAAAGTAAGGCGAGACGGAGGGCTTTCAGCATTTAAATGAGGTCAGTGGGGTGTTTAGAAGGGTGTATGCTACGGTCATGTATTTTCTTTTTCAAATGGGCGTAACTGGCCGCGGTTCGTTGCGCGGTGATACGGTATGCAAAGCTGGAGATAAGG
>JAURBE010000111.1 GCA_030829145.1 Verrucomicrobiota bacterium
TGCAATCTTAGTGCGGTAGCCTGCTTCGCGCGCCATGGCTTCAAGCGTTACCGTGCCATCCGCAATTTCAGTGACTTCAAGCTCGAATAGGCGACGCACAAAATTAATGTTCGAGCGCGAAAGAATAATATCTGGACCACGATTGGTTTGCTCAATCTTCAGCAATAAGCAGCGGATGCTTTCGCCTGGTGCATAGTCTTCTCCCGGCACGCGCTCACGTGGTGGCAAAATCGCTTCGGCTTTGCCCAGATCAATGATCAGATCACCGCGCTCGCGACGGCGTACGGTGCCAGTGACAATGTCACCCACTGCGTCTTTGTAATCATCATAAATTCGGTCTTTCTCAAATTGGCGGATGCGCTGCATGATCGCTTGGCGGGCAGTCTGCGCTGCAATGCGGCCCAAATATGCGGGATCAATTTCCTTCTCAAGCACCTCACCGATCTGAGCATCTGGCTTGAGCACACGGGCCTTTTCGATATGAATTTCCAGCGCAGCATCACCCACAGAATCAACTACATCCAGCATCGTCCAAGCTTTCAGCGCGCCTGTCTTTGGATTAATGTCTACACGTATCTCCTGCCCCGCACCGATGCCCTTCTGGGCAGCACCTGCGATCGCAACAGAGATGGCTTCGATCATATCCTCACGATCGATGCCCTTCTCCTTCTCCATGTATTCTAAGACTGATAAAATTTCGTGACTCATTGGTGCTAAAAAATGAAAAAGCGGACTGAAGCCCGCTTAAAAAAGATGTTGCTAGGTTAATTTAAGAATCCAAAAAGCTAATCGGCTTGAGTCGCTTGTCAAGTGTCTGTGTTCTGGCATGCAACGATAGTTTTGGGGTAAGATTGAAACAGAACTGACAGGCTTCCTGCCTATTTGAGTCCTAGGGGTACATCGATAATCCTAGCGGTTCGCCTGGAAGCTCAGCCAACCGTTTTGCCTTGCCGTCGAAACAAAAAAACGCAACGTACGCCCTTCTACATGCTGGTCCTGCTACCGAATTCCCAGGGCTACAGCCAACTGGCAACCACTGAATTCATGAAAAATGTGCTGATTTATTCTGGCGGACTCGACTCGACCGTCCTGCTATACCACTTGCGCAACGCAGGTCACACAGTCTCAGCGCTGTCGGTGAACTACGGGCAACGCCACGACTGCGAACTCACGCATGCAGCTGCAATCTGTAAACATCTTAGCGTGCAACACCAAACCGCGGACCTAAGGGCAATCCAGCCACTCCTAGCCGGCAGCAGCCTGACCTCTCCGGAAATTGAGGTCGCCGAAGGCCACTATACCGAAGAGTCGATGAAATCGACCGTGGTGCCTAATCGTAATATGATCTTACTCGCGATCGCTGCGGGTCATGCGCTCTCCATCGGCGCCGAGCAAATCGCTTACGCCGCACACAGTGGCGATCATGCGATCTACCCAGACTGCCGCAACGAATTTGCCGATGCCATGGCCGAGGCGATACGACTCTGCGATTGGAACCACGTCGAACTCACCCGCCCTTTCGTGGATTGGAGTAAAGCCGACATCGTGCGCCGTGGCGCGGAGCTCGGTCTGCCCTTTGAAAAAACATGGTCTTGCTACAAAGGCGGCGCCCTTCATTGCGGCCGCTGCGGCACCTGTATCGAGCGCCGCGAAGCCTTTGACCTCGCTGGTGTGACTGACCCGACCGAATACGACAGCGACGCCCCAAGTGTCGCCAACCTCCGCGCCAACGACTGGCGCCTCACATAAAACCCGTATCACACATCTCAGCCATGCTAACTTGCAAAAAAACCTACCGCGACATCCCGTTCGCCCACCGCCAGCACCGCCACGACGGACACTGCGCACTGATTCACGGCCATAATTGGGGCATTACGCTTACCTTTGCCTGTACAGAAACCGACAGCAATGGCTTCGTAGTCGACTTCGGCAAGCTCAAGTACCTGAAAGCCTGGATCAACGAACACCTAGATCACGCCTGCCTCTTTAACGCCGACGATACGGAGGCGGAGCATCTGCTCTGCAACGCTGGCCATCTCTTTAAGGCCTACATCCTGCCCAATAGTGCCTGCGAAGGAATCGCCCAGCACCTGCACGGCATTTTCGATCAGATGGTGCGCGCCGAAACGAACAACCGTGCCTGGATCACCGAAATAGAGATCAACGAAGATTCCAAAAACAGTGCCACCTACCGACCCTAAAAATCATTCTGCCGTAAATTATTCTGCGAATCACCACGCATCCTAAGGCCTAAGCCAATCGCCCATGACACTTCCGATCCATGAACAGTTTTATACCTTCCAGGGAGAAGGTGCACATGCTGGACGGGCCGCGTACTTCATCCGCACCTTCGGCTGCCCCGTGCACTGCCCTTGGTGCGATTCCGCCGGCACCTGGCATCCAGACTACATTCCCGCACAAATTAACCGCATTGAGCCCGCCACACTCGCAGCCGAAGTCGCACAGACCAAGGCGGAGTTCACGGTTATTACGGGCGGCGAACCCGCTATCCACAATCTCTCTGAACTAACGAATGAGCTGCACGCGATTGGCCAAAAGGTGCATCTCGAAACCAGCGGTGCCTTCACCATCTGCGGCGACTTTGATTGGATCACACTGAGCCCTAAGCGTTGGAAGCTGCCGCTCACCGACAACGTCGCCAGCGCCAACGAATTTAAACTCATCATTGATCGACCGGATGCGATCGACGAATACGTGACCGCCCTGACCGAGCGAGGCGCAGACCTCCACGCCGACAGCATCGTCTGGCTACACCCCGAGTGGTCTCAACACAGCAACCCTAATGTACTCAACGCCATCACTGAATGGATCAAAATTCACGGTGCACCCTACCGCGCTGGCTGGCAGCACCACAAAAACTACGCTGCCGACCTGATGGATCCGCGCAGCGCCCCCGCGGCCCCACTAGGTGGCAAACCGGAACAAGGATTTTAGGCAGCAACAGCTGGGAGGGACGAGCTCCGCCTCGTCCGCAGTCCCGATAATCACAGCCTCCGATCGCACCAATCACTAATCCAGCGCGGACCACACGGAGGTGGTCCCTCCCCCATGCACAAAAAAAACCTCGGATTACCGAGGGCTTTTGAAAATCTTTGCCTGCGGAGTGCCAGCAGGCGTCACTCTGCGATCAAGACCCTCAACTGCTAACGAATCTCGACCAATTCACACTCGAAGATCAGTGTATCACCTGGCTTGATCGCACCGCCGGGGCGCGGGTTGTTGCCGTAGCCCAGCTCACTGGGGATGTAGAGGATGATCTTACCGCCCGCGCCGATCTTAGTGAGGCCCTCACCAAAGCCCTGGACCACCCCATTGAGTGGAAACTCAGCGGGTGCGCCACGATCATAAGAACTATCAAACTGCGTGCCATCGATCAATGTGCCTTTGTAGTGCACCAGCACCGCATCCTCCATCGTAGGCTTCGCATCCGAGCCCGGCTCAAGTACTTTGTAGTGGAGACCAGACTCAGTGGATTGCACCTCAGTATCCGCAGCCAGCTCTGCAAAAAAAGCCTTGCTGACAGCAATACCTTCAGCCGCCGCTGCAGCACCTGCTGCTGCAGCGGCCGCTTGCGCAACCGACACCCGGGCTTGAATAAACTCCTGAAATGCTGGCATCTTCGCCTCGATCGATGGATCAGGCTCGGTCACACTCGCACCCGTAATAAAGCCCTTGGTGATCGCTGAAGCATCGTCCGCACCAAAGCCAAGCTGTGCGAGGCCCGACTGCGCCACCATCGCAAGACCAATTACTTCCAGTCCATCAGGATCGATCGCAGGCAACTCGGCTTCTTCGGCCTGCACTGCCTCAGCACGCGCTTGCGCTTGGCCAAACGCCGCTTGCATCGCATCTTGCGGAAAATCCTGAATCGTGAGCTCGCCACTTAGTCCTTTTCCGAGACCAACTGCCATCGCCGCGATACCAACCTCATCGAGCTTAAGTGTCGCGACGCCAGCACCTTGAGCAGTGAGATAGCCGACCAGCTCTACGAGTTCGGCCTCTGAGACTTCAATCGCAGGTGCGGCAGGAGCGGCAGGGAGTTGCACGGCAACCGGCTCAGTGACAACCGCAACAGCCTCTTCAGCATGCAGTGCGCTACCGAGCGCGAGAACAGAACCAATCAAGAGATGAGATTTCTTTAACATATGGAGTATGATTTTCGTTTGGGATTTAAATGGAAGCGCATACCGTTGAGGGAGCCCCAAAAAGGTCAACACGCATCGTCCCAAATCCGCAATAAAGCGACGGCGTTAGTGAGGCCGCAGTCCAAAGTGCTCTCGTCTGCCCCCCTATTGCACATCAACCAAACACCTGCCTTCGCAGGCTTCGAATCACAGCAAGATCCCCCCAATCCGAGCCACGCATCGCATTGACCTTCGGAGGATGCTTACGCCCACGCTCCACCTGCCAAACATCGACAAAGCCACGCACAAATTCAGCAGATCCAAGAATTGCCCCATCCGTAAAGTAGCGCACGCGACAACGAAG
>JAURBE010000112.1 GCA_030829145.1 Verrucomicrobiota bacterium
CTCCTCCTTCTAGCCACCCTTTTGCGACTGCGTCTTAAATGGCGGAGAAGGAGGGATTCGAACCCCCGGTCGCGTTTCCACGACAACTGATTTCGAGTCAGTCACATTCGGCCACTCTGCCACTTCTCCTAAAAATTGGGACAGAAAAGCGGCTGTTTCGTAGATGGCAAGCCTTGACTGAAATCAGTCACATGTTCCGGTTCGCTGCGCGCCCGGTCTTGTCGTCGCGTTGCTCCTCGGAACGGCCACTCTGCCACTTCTCCTAAAAAATTGTGACAGAGAAGCGGCTGTTTCGCAGATGGCAAGCTTTGACTGAAAAGGCTCATTTAAAATTGCCGAGAGTGGCTATTTTTGGTTCTTCGTCGTTTACCGAGGAGGCCATTGATTCATGCTGGGGCAATTGATTTGTTTTAGGCAGGGACGACCTCCTCGCCTGATACGTTCTGCGCGGACGTTCGGAATCGATACGAGAGGCGCTGGCATTATTATCCTAAAAAGAAGAGTTGAACCGTTAATTGGACGTGAATGAACGTTCATTTCATGTTAATGGCTTGATGATGTATCAGTACAATAAATCAGCAGTATTGACACTGCCATTCGGAAGTTCTCCCTGGAATGGCGAGTTATTTGATTAACGTTGATTAACGTTCATTAACGGTTAAAAAACAGAATCTGAGATTGCTGGAAGGTTAAGGTTCATCGGCAAGCACGCACACAATGGAATCAGTTGAGGCATGGGTCTAAATCAGTGGTTTTATGCACGCACTCCCCGGTAAATGACAATGAACCTATTTTTGAGTCGTGCCGCACGGTCAGCATGTTTTTGCTAAAGTGACTGAAAGTCCAAGGTGTGGCATTGAATTTTTGAGCATGCGTGCTTTCTTGTCGATAAAGGCGCTTTTATTCATACGGTGCGGTATTAATTAAAGCTATGAGCGACACAGAATTTAAAGACCTGCCCTTAATGGAACCGCTGCAGCGTGCGCTGGCGGAGCAGGGTTATACCGAGCCGTCACCGATTCAGGTACAGGCGATTCCATTGTTATTGGAGGGGCGAGATTTGTTGGCGTGTGCACAAACAGGGACGGGTAAGACCGCAGCCTTTGCGTTGCCAATGCTGAACCGAATTGCGACGCAGGGGCGCAAGCCGTTTCGTCGAGGGGTGCGCAATTTGATACTGGTGCCTACGCGTGAGTTGGCGGTGCAGGTGACTGAGAGTTTTCGCACCTATGCCAAACACTTGGACCTGAAGATTGCCATGATTTATGGGGGTGTTGCGCAGACCCCGCAGACGCGTGATCTGTACTTTGGTTTGGATGTGTTGGTCGCGACGACCGGTCGCTTATTAGATCTATTGCAGCAGGGACACGCCAATTTAACCGGAGTCGAATGCTTGGTGCTAGATGAAGCGGATCGACTGTTGGCAATGGGCTTTATCGATGACCTGCGCGAGATCGTGCGTGACATTCCCAAAGAGCGACAGACCTTGCTGTTTTCAGCGACGATGGCAAAGGGAGTGGCTAAGTTGGCAGCGGGGTTATTGGACAACCCAGCAGAGATCCGTATCGCTCCCCAGGGTACCACCGCCGAAAAGATTGATCAATCGGTGCTGTTTGTGCGCTTGCGTGATAAACCGGCACTGCTGTTGGATTTATTGCATGGTAAGTATTTTGCAAAGCAGTCTGAGTTGTGCCTAGTCTTTACGCGCACCAAGCGAGATGCGCGCTTGGTGGCGACGCATTTAAATCGCGAAGGCATACGCTCCGACACCATTCATGGCGACCGCACGCAGGCAGCGCGCGAAGATGCACTGCGCCGCTTTAAAGAAGGCGAGACGCCGGTGCTGGTCGCCACGGATGTCGCAGCCCGCGGGATCGATGTGAAAAATATTGGATTGGTGATTAATTATGATTTGCCGATGGATCCTGAAAATTACGTACACCGAATTGGTCGCACTGCCCGCGCCGGCGAGAGTGGGCGCTCAATGAGTTTCTGCTCTGAGATTGATCAAGACGTGGCGCGGTTTAAATCGATTCAAAAACTGATTCAGCAAACCGTGCCTACGATCTGTGCGCATGATTTTCATGACGCAGCGATTGAGGCGCTACATCGTGAAGGCACTGCGTTGCCGGAGACAGGGGAAACACGTCGTCCTGCTCGTGGGGTGCGTACCGCAAAGACGCGTGCTGTGAAACGCGAGAAGGAAAAGCCGAAGGGTGTGTCCGGCGCAAAAGCAGCAAAGGAAAAGCGCTCGGGGCGTCCATTCCGAGGATTCGGTCGTGGGCGTCCATAGTGGTGCAGTATTTTAAACCTGTGGTAATGATGGCTGGCAGATTAAGGAATTGTTGTTCGGTGTTCGTTGTTCGTTGATTGACGTTTGTTGCGAACGAGGAACACATTAAAGTAAACATGACGAAATTTCGAAACCGACAGGCTCAGGCGCAGTTTGATGCACAATTACGGCACCGCATCAACGCCGGGCGTGTAGCGGTGAAAGCGCAGACTGCTTTTTTTGGGCGTCAATTCGGGCAGGTCGCCAGTGAGTGGAAGGAGGATGACACACGAGTGACGTTTGCGGACTTTGCGATTTCCGAAAATGTGTTTGCGGCTTTGCGGCGCGATTTCGTGGAGGATGACTACTGTAGCGAAGAGGCGAGCCCACAGGATGAGGTGATCGACTTGGGCGAGGGGTTTGCATGGATCATCGATCCAATTGATGGCACGAATAATTATGCGCTCGGGTTTTCAGTCTGCGCAATTTCGCTGGCGTTGCTGTACAATGGCGTACCAGTCTATGGATTTATCTATGATTTCAGTACCGATGGGTTGCTGGAGGGTGGCGCTGGCTTTGGTTTGCAGCGCAACCAGAAGAAGGTGAATCGTGATCGTATGGCGGCGGATGCGCAGACGATGTTAGGGCTTCATTTCCCGATGGAGGGCGAATTGCTGGATCAGCTCAAGCCACTGCTTGAAAAATACCGTGTGCGCTGCCTCGGCAGTGGCGCACTGACCGCCAGTTATGTGGCGACTGGCTATCTGACTGGCGCAGTCGATTTTCGAGTTAAAATATGGGACATCGCGGCGGCCTATGCACTGTGTAATGCCGAAGGTGTGACTTTTGAATTCCTTGGCGAGTGCCCGTTTCCATTGCGACGTTTTCACCCGCAGATGGAATTTTGTCCCTATTTAGCCGGCACCGAGACATTTTGTAAGGAAATCAAGGCAGCCTTGGGCAGGGAGCCCTGAGCCGGCGGCAATCAGGCGGAGATGGATCGGGCTGCAAATCGTTTTAGCCGACGATATTGTAGAGAGGCGAAAATGCCTAAGTCAGGCGGTTGAATGTGCCTGTCATGATTCGAAAGCAGGAATCTAATAAATTGCTCTTTAAGGTGTAATTTAAGCGAAAAGTAGTAAAATTATAATTCGTCTTAGATTGTTTATACGTTTTTAGCATATACTGATTTTGAGCCCTATAAGGACTGATAAAGACGAATTAGCTCAAATTTTATATGGTATAGGCCGAGTTGGCCTGCGATCCGATTGTCGAATAAGGGTTCGAAGTGGAGGGCCTTAATTACATCAATTAGTGTATATAGATGATTGACATTGGGCTGTCCATATTTCTCATATTTGTACATGCGTAGTTTCGGAAGCTGGTTATTTTTTGTACATGTAGTTTTTTGCCAAGGCTTGTTAAGTCAGGCAGTATCGCCACCGGTATCGCTGGATGGCAAGGGGTACCAGTTTAGTATTGCTGGCGGTTATTCATGGACGGTGCCATTGGAACGTGTGTTTGACAGTGGGAGCTATGATGAAGGTTTTTCTGGTAGCTTATTAGATGCAGATCAGCCGTATATGTATGCTAATGGAGTGGTGACCACGGATGGCGGTGATGAGCTTCGATTAACTTTCACCTCGGCAACTTCAGGCACCTACCAATACTGGGAATTGAATGACGGCGAACCTGAGCTAGACGAAGTGGGGACTTTCAGTGAAGTAACCCCGAGTTTGGAGCTGAAAGACGATTGGCAGCACATGGCAACAATGGATTCGGCGCTGTCGACGAACTATTGGAATAGTGGGCTTCGTGGCATCGATTCTCTGGAGTATAACGACGGGGAATTGAGCTTTCTTATTGGCGATGGTGGTTATGCGGTTGAAAACCAGGGTGAACTAGAGATTGCATATGGTCGCACGCTGCCGATGGATGAAAATTGGCAGGTGGTGCTGGATGACATTTACGTTTCGGATTCAGTCGAGCTGTTTGAGATCAAGCTTGATTTGGAAGTGGCAGGCACGGATTTTGAATGCGGATTTAGTTTTGGCACTGAGAATAATGCAGATTATGGCAACGAAACTGGTGCAGCTCATGTCGGTGTGGATATTG
>JAURBE010000113.1 GCA_030829145.1 Verrucomicrobiota bacterium
TGGGGAGGGTCGACCTCCGTGTCGACCGCGGGCACTTTGGAAATCACATGACAATCATCCGGGATGTTCCAAAAGCTGATGATATTGTCGGACTTTTTCGCATCCTTAGCGGACGACACGGAGGTCGTCCCTCCCAAGAGCAGGAAGCAACTTCATCGCCCCAAACATAGATCAATGCCTTCCCCGCTAATCGACGATGAACCTTTTTTTGGCGGTGGGGTGGCTGCTTAAGTGGAGGCTTGAATGCATCCGATGAGTGCAGATTTAGTCCTTTGCGCAGTTTGGCTGAGCGCCGATTATCACGGCTGTAGCTTGGAGCACTATTAGTTCTCGCTGTCGCTTATACCTAAGTTATGGCGAGCTTCAGGGAACTCGTTGAGCTCAGCAAGGAACTCGTCTACCGAAAAGTCGGCTACGACAAAGTCACCGTACTCGAAGGTAGGTACTTTACTCTGGCCACTGATCGAGACCATTGCGTCCATGTCTTTGGCATTTAGGCTGACATCGCGGAGGTCGATGTCGACTCCCTGAGAGTTAAAAAAAGAAAGTGCCTCGCGACACCATGGGCAGCCGCTTTTCACATAAAGAATAGGCTTGGATATACGACTCATAACTAAGTCACTATGCTAGTTGAAAGAGGCGGATAGGCAACGTAAATGTTGATTTTTAGAAACTTTAATTTTTACGTTATTGCCTTCGTGATGACAGCCTTATATTAGAGATTTTATCGTTTTGAGTGGGATCTGCTCACGGCGTTTATTGGCGCACCTATTTCTAAGTCATAGTCGTGATGAAAAAGAAGATGTGCTTATTCGCTTCTTTTCGTTGCAATTTAGAGTCAAAGAAATTTACTGCTGCGCTTTTTCCTATGAAAATATTAGTCGCAGACCGTATCTCTCCCATTGGTGTTGATTTATTCAAAGCTGAAGCAGGTTTTGAAGTAATTGAAGCTTATGGCTCTTCTCCTGAGCAGCTCCTCGAACTCGTCAAGGACGTCGATGCGATTGCTTTGCGTTCCGATACGCGTGTGACTGCTGAGGTGGTCGCTGCTGCGCCGAAACTAAAAGTTGTTGGCCGCGCTGGTGTGGGTGTCGACAATATCGACATCGAAGCTGCCACCGACGGCGGTGTGATCGTCATGAACACGCCGACGGGTAACACGCTGGCAACTGCGGAGCTTACCTTTACGCACATGCTCGCTGGCACACGCCCGATCGTGCAGGCTGCTGCGAGTATGACGGCAGGACGATGGGATCGTAAACTCTACACTGGTTCTGAGCTCAATGGTAAGACGCTCGGTATACTTGGAATGGGACGTATTGGTGCCGAAGTCGCCAAGCGCGCACAGGCTTTTAACATGAGTGTGCTTGGGTATGATCCATATTTAACAGAGTCTCGTGCGAAGACGCTGGGCGTGAAGCAGGCGACACTCGACGAAGTGATCGAGAACGCTGACTATATCACTGTCCACATGCCGCTGACTGCAGACACTAAGCATATGCTCAACGCGGATGCGTTTGGTCGCATGAAAGACGGAGTGCGGGTATATAATTGTGCACGTGGCGGAATCATCGACGAAGGTGCTTTGATTGAAGCGCTCAACTCCGGTAAAGTCGCCGCTGCAGGACTGGACGTCTATGAAGACGAGCCACCCGCTGAAGACAGCCCACTGCGCCAGATCGAGAATTTGGTACTCACACCACACCTCGGAGCATCCACTCAAGAAGCTCAAGAGAATGTGGGCATCGACGTGGCGAAACAAATGATCGAAGCCCTCAAGGGGGAGATGGTGCGTAATGCGTTGAATATGCCATCACTCGATCCTAAGGCACTCGAGCAGCTCGCACCGTACATGACCCTAGGCGAGAAGCTAGGCACATTCTCTCAGCAACTCGCACCTGAAGGGGTTGAGAAAATCACGATCCGCTACTTTGGTAAAATTACTGAGCTGGATACATTGCCACTGACTTACGCGATCCAGCGCGGCTATTTGCGCGAGATCTCTGAAAATGTGAATGATGTGAATGCGCCGAAGAAGATCGCTCGCCTCGGTATCGAGACGGAGCAGGTCAAGAGCTCCGCGCATGCAGAATTCACAGAACTCGTCGAAGTCCAAGTTAGCTGCAAGGGTGGCAAGATGCGCACAATCGGTGGCACTCTGGTTGGTAAGAACCAGACTCCACGTATTGTGACCATCGACGGCCATGGCGTTGAGGTAAACACCGACGCGACACTCCTAGTTCTAAAGAATAAGGATGTGCCGGGTATCGTTGGCTTTATCGGTGTTACACTCGGTGAAGACAATGTCAACATCGCCAACATGTCATTGAGTCGCGGCCAAGATGCAGACTTCGCAGTCAGTGTCTTCGAGCTCGACAGTGTGCCTTCCGAGGCCGCTGCCAAGAAGATCACTGAAAATGATGCGATCGAGAAGTATCGTGTGATCCGTCTTTAGCGGGTGTTGTTTGTTGCTTGTTGTTAGAGATATAACTGCGGCAGCCAACAACTCGCAACCAACAACAAAGATCCCTCCTCATGACTAGTATCAACATTACGATCGTATCAATCGTTGGCTATTTGTTGGGCGCTATCAGCTTTGCCGTGATCGTCGCGCGCAGTCAAGGCGTGGATATTCTGAAATATGGTAGTGGCAACCCGGGGGCAACCAATGTGACTCGAGCGCTGGGTTCGAAATTTGGTAATACTGTATTTGCCTTGGATGCGCTTAAGGGAGGCATCGCTGCAGGTTGGCCGATCTTAGTATTTGGTGGCGAATGGGGGCTCAAGCTTGGTATCATCGGTCTGATCGCTTCGATTCTGGGCCATAGCTTCTCAGTATTTTTAAAATTTAAAGGCGGCAAAGGAGTGGCAACCACCATGGGTGGCTTGGTGGTGATCATGCCCGCGGTGTTATTGATCGGAGTCGCGGTTTGGGCGGCGATCTTTTATAGCACACGTTTGGTCGCAATCGCTTCAATGTTGTTTGCTGTCAGTCTCGCTGTGAGTGCGTATGTGTTGTATGGAGTGGGAGATTCGCGGTTTACTCTGGGTAGTGTCTTGGCGGTATTGATAGTGGTTCGCCACCGCTCTAACATTGCACGTATGCTGCAAGGTAAAGAAAATAGTTTTAAGAAATAGGTCGCGGTCTCAATAAGTTGACGAGCTTCGGGAGGTTAGTTTTGATGTGCGACGTTATGTTATTTCGCGTGTTATCTCTTTCGTCTACTGTTGTTGCTTTATTTCTCTTAGGTGCGTGTTCGGATGCGCCACCGGAGTCTGCGGCTGCCGTTAAGCCCGAAGTCGTCGCGCCTAAGGCTGTGCTGAAGACGTCTGGCGTGCTGCGCTTCGATGGTTTGCCGCCCGAGAGTATCAGTGCTGCGGAGGTATTGATCGTCTCAGCTTTGAGCGATGTGGCGCGTGAGCGAATCATGCGCCAGCGCGAATTGTTTGAATTTAAGATCACTGGCCGTGTTGAAAGCCCAGACGCGGTGAGTGCCATTGAGGGCATGTCGCCCGTCGATGCGATGAAGCTCGATGCATTGCTGGGGACGTTGCGTTCGGAGTTTCCGCCAATCCTCGTGGAGGATGTCGATCTGGGCAATAATCGCTTGCGGAAATACCAGAGCGATATGGAGCTCTTCAAGGAGTATAAGTATTTGTTTGCCTCCCTGAAATGGGATAATTTGGAGCGTGGTTTGACGTTTATCGCCGACAAGATGAAGGCTGATAATAAGGCGTTTGCTGCGCGTGCGGATGGTGCCGACGATGAGGCCTATCAGCAGGTCGAAGTGACTTTGAATTGGTTGAAAGCAGTGCTGCAGCATTACAATGGATATATCGTGCTGGCTCAAGAATTAGTTGCCGCGAAGAATCGCTATCTTCAAGCGCAAGCGGCCTCTGCGGGCGCACCCGCAGAGCCGACTGATTGGGACGGCTACGTTGCGCGCTATGCGAATTCCCTGATTATTGACACTTCGGAGCATTTACTGGGCACGGCCTTTGCCGCCGAGGATGGTTCGTTCGAAGTCGAAGGGCAGGGGATCGTCATCGTTCGCGTGGAGCTCGGAGTCGTGTCAGCCTACTTCCTGCCAGGCTTAGAAGACGAGAAGCGGGTGCTCATTGAGGATTTGCAGCAGTTGTGAAGGGTTAATCGTGACACAGGCATTTCTGCCTGTTTTTGTTTTAGGGCTGCGATAGGCAGGACGGAGGTCTGCCGAAGATGGCGTAGTAATGTCTGTTTCGCCCCCCAACAGACAGGAATGTCTGTTTCACGCCCCGACAGACAAGAATGTCTGTTTCACGCCCCGACAGACAAGAATGTCTGTTTCACGCCC
>JAURBE010000114.1 GCA_030829145.1 Verrucomicrobiota bacterium
GACAATACTTCTTCATTGGCTTTGCGCGGACAGTGGTTGCGATCCGTGCCGCGCTTCAAGGCCGCATCAAGACCGCCATCCTTGTAGCTCGCGATCCAGCGGTTCACTGTCGTCACCCCCACGCCGCAACTCTCGGCGATCAGACTCACCGGATTGTCCGGTGAAAATGCCATCTTCAGTGCAGTTAAACGGGTCTGTTTCCAGACCGGATTGTTATTCTTCAGCAGTCTTTTAATCTTACGGCGGTCTGCTGCGTCACCGATTCGTCGTCTCATGCATGCAATGACAACTCCAGTAATAAATTCCAGTATTAAATCGAATCGGTATGAGTGCGCGAGCAAGCTCGCACGCCACGGTGTGGTTGCGTGCCAGTTCCAAATGAATTTGCTCTTGATCAGCCAAACGTCTTTGGAAAGCGAATAGACTCTGACGTGTTGCATTCAGCTTTAGTCGATCTTTCTCGATACGAACTGCCGCAACTTTTAGGGCATTACGATCCTCATTCAACTGCCGTAATTCAGACCTAGATAACATATTACTGCTCTCCTGCTTTTTATTTGCCGATAATTTGGAGTGCATTTTACACAAAAAAGGTACGACCAAATAATTCCACGCGCGTTGCTCAACTCTATTAAATTCATAGATTTCACCGTCATCTAATAGAACCGAATAAATCCATGACAAAAATCATTAACCCAGCTAGGGTTTTGTGCGACCACGATAATTAGGTCATGCGAGCGACTATGCTCAGGGAAGAAAGTCGCTTTATTTGCGGGAAACAGCAACACCCACCTCTGTAATATATTAAACCATGATAGTTTTTTCGAGACTATGAGTTGCAATTTACTCACGCAACAGAAGTCTATGCACTGTGAACCACTTCACCGTAAACTGATACACTAATTTTAGATGCCTTTTCACTAGGCATCACCTTCCGTAATCGTTACAATTTTAAACTATGCAACCTATCGATCTCGACGCCCACTGGGGCGATATCCGCAATCAAGCGGACCTAATCGTCACCAGAGAACCAGCGCTGCAGCCTTTGATTCAAGAAACTGTGCTTGATCGGCAATCGTTTGCGGAGTGCTTGACCTACCGTCTCGCGCGCAAACTAGTTAACCATGCGGCGTCTATTAATGTGCTACACGATGTGTTCATCGAGGCATTCTCCAATGAGCCCATCATACTGACAAACATCGCATCAGACATGATCGCCGTCTACGAGCGTGACCCAGCCTGCCCCGATGCCCTGACTCCGCTGCTCTACTTTAAAGGCTTTCAAGCACTGGTTTGCTACCGAGTGGCACATCATCTCTGGAATCACGACCGCCAGGAGCTTGCGCTCTACTTGCAAAGCCTCATCTCCGAAACCTTCGCAGTCGACATACACCCCGCAGCTCAGATTGGTTGCGGCATCTTATTGGACCACGCCACAGGCTTTGTCGCCGGTGAGACAACTGTAATTGAAAGCAATGTATCCATCTTGCACGAGGTAACCCTAGGAGGCACTGGTAAAGATCGCGGCGATCGTCACCCGAAAGTGCGCTCAGGCGTATTACTGGGTGCCGGGGCAAAGATTCTTGGTAATGTCGAGATCGGTGAATGTGCAAAAGTTGGTGCAGGCAGTGTCGTGCTCAAAGATGTGCCACCGCACACCAGCGTTGCCGGTGTACCTGCTGTAATCATTGGCAAAGCATCTGAGGTTTCTCCCGCCCTGGGGATGTGCCAAAATTTCGAAAATTAAGCGTAGCTGCGGCAGATAATAAGCACACTGATGCGACTGTGGGCAAATTAGCGAATATAACAACGTCATCGTTTTCATGATACACTCAATTGCCATGGCCACCACCCAACACGCACTCTGGGCGCTTTGCCTAGCGGTTGGTGCAGGTTGTTTACTCACGGTATTATCACGTCGCCTACACTTACCGACGATCGTCCTGCTACTGCTAGGCGGATTTATACTCGGTGGCGAAGGGCTCGGGCTGCTGGATTCTAATCAACTGGGCGAGTTCTTACCGATGGTCGTATCACTGGCAGTGGGTCTGATCCTGTTTGAGGGTGGACTGACCTTGGATATTAAAGAGTTTTCGCACACCTCCACTGTGATCAAACGCTTGCTCACCATTGGTGTGCTCATCACCTGGCTGGGCTCTGCGCTCACAGCGTTTCTAATATTTGAGATCACACCCTCTTTTGCCCTCCTCATGGGCAGTCTGATCATCGTCACAGGTCCAACAGTCATCGTACCACTCCTACGTAGAATACGCGTCGAGCAGAAAATTGGCAGTATCCTGCACTGGGAAGCCGTGCTGATCGATTCGATCGGTGTCTTTATTGCCATTCTTTGCTTCGAATGGGTGGTCGAAGGTGGTGGCACGGTCGCATTGCCCAACTTTCTAATTCGTATCGTCAGCGGCGCAGGGATTGGCTTTGTCGGCGGTTATCTGATCTACTGGTTTATGAAGCACGACTGGGTGCCGGATAATATCGTCAATGCCTTTGCCCTCGCCAGTGCTATGTTGCTCTTCGGCGCCACTGAACTAGTCAAACCGGAGGCAGGCCTACTCGCTGTGACCATCGCCGGACTCATCGTAGGACTCAATAAGCCGCGCCAACTTCGCGAGGTCAAAGCCTTCAAAGCCGAGATCGTTGACCTACTAATCGGCCTACTCTTCTTACTTCTAGTCGCTCGGCTCGAGCTGCAGCAATTCATCGACTTTTTTAACGCAGGTGGCGGTTGGGTTCTCTTTTCGGTGATCTTACTAATTCGTCCGATCAGTATCATTCTGTCAGCATGGGGGACCTCTTTAAACATCCGCGAAAAAGCATTACTCAGCTGGGTGGCGCCCCGTGGAGTGGTCGCGGCTTCCATGGCATCGCTCTTTGCTTTGTCCCTACAGAACAAAGGTGACGCCAGTGGCGCGGCTTTGCTGGAGTCGTTTGTCTATTCCATCATCTGCGCTACCGTGCTGATTCAAGGCCTCTCAGCAGGGATCGTTGCCAAGGTGCTACGGGTACAACGACCCGCACCAAATGATTGGGTGATCATCGGCGCCCACCACTTTGGCCGTGAACTCGCTCGTCAACTGATCCGCACAGATGAGCAAGATGTAATGCTGCTCGACACCAATGCGCGTAATATTTCGTTGGCTCGCAAGGAAGGGCTGCCTGCCTTGCACTGCGATGGTATGGAAGCTGAAAAGCTCTACGAAGAAGAACAAGCACTGTTTGGCACTGGCTATGTGCTCGCCCTGACCGACAACGTCGAGCTCAACCAGATTTTAATGCAGCGCTGGGCTCACGAACTGGATAACGAAAAAGTCTTTGGCTGGATTCCGAACGACAGTCCCACGCAAGACCATCAACTCACTGGCCAATCCGTGTTTGGTGATCTCTCACGCCCAGCGGTCATCGGCAGTGAATTACTGCAAGAGGAAAGCAGCTTTGATTCAGTCAGGTGGGAGGCTGGCATGACTTTACCATCTGGCGACTGGCACCCGCTCTTTATTCGGCGCGGCAAACAACTCAAAGCAATCTCACAAGACGCAGCACTCAAAGAGCTAGCAAAAGACGGCGACGAAGTCATCTGCCTGCGTCGCGCCGAAGGCTTTTTACTACGCGCGCTGCAACGCGGCGGCCACCTCACACTTGAATGCGATGGTATTGAAGACCTCTATGAGCGACTCGCACACGTCGCCGCCAAAGCAGTCGAAGGCATTTCCGAAACAACTATCTTACAAGACCTCAGCGCCCAAGGTAAGATCTTCCCAGCGTTCCTCGGCCACGGAATCGCAATCCCCCACGTCTACTGTGCCGAACTCAATCAACGCATCTGCTTTATCGCCAAATTGCCCAACGGGCTAAAGATCCCAGGCCAAGACGAAGCGATCGACTTTGTCTTCTGTCTACTAAGCCCGAACGGGGATACCGAAGGACATCTGGCCACTTTAGCAGAAATCGCCAAAAGCTGTCGTTCTGAACGCCGCCGCAAACAATTAAAAACTGCCACTCGAATCGAAGAAGTGATCACTGCAGTCAGTAGTTAAATACACTACTCTCTTATTCATGATGGCAAACTCTCTACGTAGACTGCTGGTCATAATAACATCTGGCCTCATCGCACGGCATGACTAATTGCTCGCCGCCGCTGGAGCTACCCGATCCCCTTTTTTTAGGTTCACCGTCATTTACTGGGGAGATACTATTCTGAGCCTAATGGGGCGGCTATTCTGTTGGGGAGGGTCGACCTCCGTGTCGACCACGGGCACT
>JAURBE010000115.1 GCA_030829145.1 Verrucomicrobiota bacterium
CCTCCCGCAATGCATCACACTCACGGGAGGGACGAGCTCCGCCTCGTCCGCACTACCGTCAATACAGGCCACCTCCTAAAAAAAATACCTCCGCGGACCACACAGAGGTGGTCCCTCCCACAATGCATACCTCATGGGAGGGACGAGCTCCGCCTCGTCCGCACTGCCGACACACAGTCAATACACAAAACACACTCAATACCTCCGCGGACCACACGGAGGTGGTCCCTCCCCAGCACTACGCCAACAGCTACTCCGTCTCCGACAGCGCCTTAATTGCGCGTAAATCCAACTTACCGGTCGCTAAAGTTGGAATCTCCTCAACTTGTTTAATCACCTTCGGAATCCATAGGTTAGAATAACCTGCTGCTGACAGTTTTTTGCGTACATCGGCCAAATCCACATCGATCACCGCCAGCAACACCAGTGCCTCGCCCTTTACTGCATCCGGGCGAGCGCCCACGGCGAGCATCCGCACCTCAGAATCGAGCAGATCAAACGCCTCGACCAGCGCTTGCTCGATCGTGCCATGTGGCACCATCTCGCCCGCAATCTTTGAGAAGCGTGACAAGCGCCCCTCGATATAGAGATAGCCCTCATCATCAAACCGCGCGAGATCGCCGGTCACAAACCAGCCATCATGCATCACCTCTGCAGTGCGCTCAGCATCGTTCAAATAACCTGTAAAAATATTGGGCCCACGCAGTAGCAATAGACCGACTTCAGTCACAGCGACGGGCTCCATTGTATCCGGATTAAAAATACGGGCAGAATGCCCGGGCAGCAACAATCCGACTGAACCGCGCTTTGATCCATTTGCGTCACTCTGCACATAGGCGAAACCCTTCGGTATGTGCGGTAAATTAATACTGACGACCGGCGAGGTTTCTGTCAGCCCATACCCTTCTAAATATAGGCCACCAAAACGTTTTTCCCACAAATCCGCAAATCCCGCAGGCGTTTTCTCCGCGCCGGTGATCGCATATTTTAATGACTTCAATTGCTCAGGTGCGACATGCCGAATGTAAGGCTTAAAGAAGGTCGGCGTGCCGATCAGAATCGATGCCGACTCGGCCTCAATCGCCTCTGCCACTTTCTTAAACTCCAGCGGCGATGGCACAGTCACTGCGGTACAACCGCGCAGCAATGGATACCAGAGCGTCACGGTAAAGCCGAAGCTATGAAAGATCGGTAGGTTTGCGATGATCTTCTCCCCAATTGGCAGGATCCCCGCTGCATCAATCTGCAGGCAATTACCCAAAATATTACGATGTGTCAGCGCCACGCCCTTCGGTTCGCCAGAGCTGCCACTGGTAAACAGTAAGCCCGCTTCGGTGTCGCCGCCGTCAGCAGGTACCTTGAGCAGCTTGGCCAACAGCTTGGCAGGTGTCGCCTTGATCGCCGCGAGAAGCGCGAGCGTTTTTGCTTTTGGCAAGGTCTTCAACTCATCGACAAGATCCACCACGCCTGTCTCTGGCCACGGGAAATGAGGGACTTTCGCGCGCATCCGCGCGGTACTCAAAATACAATCGATGTCCGCACGAGCCAAACATGCCGCAGAACTGGCCGGGCCCAGCGTGAAGTTTAAATTGACCGGCACCTTCCCGGCGAATACGACCGCAAGGTTCGCCACGTAGCCCCCAATTCCTGGTGGAAATAAAATCCCGACCCGCGGCTTATCCGTCCAACTCAATAAACGGCGCGCGACCATCCATGACAATGCGAGCAAAAAGCCCGCCTTCATTTCACGTCGCTGCAAAGTGCGATCGATCACCAACACCCGATTCGGATGCTTCGCCAGTGCAATAAAACTCTCCCATGCCAAATGACTATTCAGCTCAGGCCGAGTCTGAAATTCGGTTTCGTCAAAGTCTAGCAGTGTCGAGTCACTCATGGGGTATCTCTATCAGTCGCTCAGCTTAGTAGTCCTCTTCCTCTTCGGCTGCTTCGAGTGCTTGCTCCGCTGCGCGCACGCCTAGCACAGCCTCCAACAACGCCTTTTTTAATGCCGCAAAGCCTTCATCCGATACGCAAGAAATCGCATGTACTGGATCCTTAAACTTCTTTTTAAATGCTTTTAAATTTTCCGGCGCATTGGGCTCATCCATTTTATTGGCGGCCACCAGTACGGGCTTTTTCACTAAGCCTGGCATGTAAAGTTTCAGCTCATTGAGCAGCACACGGTAATCCGCGATTGGCTCGCGGCCATCCGTGCCCTCCATATCGAGCATAATCAGTAACACCTTGCAGCGTTCCACATGCTTGAGAAAGCGATGGCCCAGCCCGCGGTTTTCACTCGCGCCTTCAATCAAACCCGGAATGTCGGCCACAGTAATACGCTCATATTGCTCTGGATATTCTAACACACCCACTGTTGGGAACATCGTCGTAAAGGGATATGCCCCGGTCTTGGGGTGCGCATTGGTCACCATATTCAGCAACGTCGATTTGCCCGCATTGGGAAATCCGATCAATCCCACATCGGCAATGGTCTTCACGACCAAGCGATACTCACCCTCTTCGCCTGGCTTGCCCAAAGTGAACTGACGAGGCGCCTGATTGACCGAAGACTTAAACGTCTCATTGCCCTTACCACCAAAGCCACCTTCCAGTAATAACACTTGATCACCATGCGCCAGCACCTCAGCCACCACATCCTCGGTTTCTCGATCGATCACCACCGTACCCACTGGCACCCGCAAGGTAATATCAGCGCCATTTGCACCGTGCTGATCACTGCCACGACCAGGCTCGCCATTCTTGGCCTTCCAACCGGGCTTGAAGTGATAATCGGTCAAATCCGCGACATTCGTATCCGCCAGAATATAGACCGCACCACCGCGCCCGCCGTTGCCGCCATCTGGGCCACCCTTGGGCTCGTATTTGCCGCGTCGAAAACTAAAGCAGCCATCGCCACCATTACCGGCCTTGAAATTGACCTTTACCTCATCGTAAAACATGCACCCTTCTCATCCGAGTACCCGCGCATTGCAACCTCATTTAACTGAGCACTCGCCAAAGGTTGCACTCACACAAAATTAACCGATCTGTTCGACATACTTTTGTGACCTGATGAAGTGCGCGACTCTTAAAGTCAGGCACGATCTGCGCCTTTATTCGGAAACACTCTCAGCCTCAGCCGATGTTTCCTCAGCTTGGTCGAGCATCCGCAAAATTTTGTAGGGCTCCGAATGAATAATTTTATGAATCTCAGCTTCAACCCACTTTCTGGGCGAAGTCGAATGCAAACGTGCGATATGACAAATCGATTCAAATTCGGCTTCTGAGAAATGTAACACCAAATTTTGCTGCGATGCTTCTTCAATAGACTCCAAATCTGACTGCGCACCCATCATGCCCTGCACAATCAAAAGCGCCTTTTGCGGGATCGGACGATTTGACGACAACCAATTATCGACTGTGCGCTTTTGCACACCACAATTTTCAGCCAACCATGCTCGGTTACGCCCCATGCCCTTTAGCCATGAAACAATATCGCGGGCTGTTAAATCTAATTTCATTAATGAATTCATAATACTATTGTTGCTGTTGCACTTTAAAGCACTCTTGTTGAGCATGCAAATGCATGAAAATGAACTGTTAAGTAAAGTTTATTCAATTCATGTAAATGTTTACATTAAAGTAAACACAAAAATAACTACTAGTGCCCCAATAATTACGTAAAAAATACATAAATATATACGAATTAGACCGTAGAAGTAGATAAAAGTGACTCGGAACAACCATCACGACACTCTATCGACTCAGTGCTGTATTGAGGCCTGATCAAAGGAAAAGATGAAAGAAATCTCTCACTAAGGCACGAAGCACGCTAAAATAGGAAATCCTGAAGAACGATCCCGGTAAACCAACCGACCAACTAGTCACTGTGCAGCGCGGCGATCATTCCTGCTTCACTCTGACCCTGCACCGGGCAATCGCTCACTAACTGTTCGACTCCATTACCGAACCACAGGATCAGCTGCAACGCCTGTCGACCAATGACCCTACCTTGAGCGTAAGCAGTAGATGCGCATTGGCAAAATCACACGCATGGGAATGATTCAAAAATACACTTATTAGTGCATATAATTCATTCTAAAGCCGGAATATAACTATTTTAGGCGTATAAACCCAAAGAAGAAGCTGATACTATTACACTATTTGTGTAAATTAATATTTGACGAATTGCTAATTAATGTAAAAAAACGCACATAAATTCGTCAAATAACGATAAATGACATCCTACATTAAACAATGCCTA
>JAURBE010000116.1 GCA_030829145.1 Verrucomicrobiota bacterium
TACATATCGATTTGCCATGCCGTTAAGCAGGCTTGGATACACCCAGATGGCAAGTCGATTGTGCCGCCAAACGACTCGACCTCATTAAATTATCATGATGTAAAGTTCTCCATGTTACTTTCTTCAACCGACAAAGAAACGCTTCGCCAACAACTTTGTGCCCTACAGCGCGCGACGCTCGAAGCCATCCTTAACGAACGCACTAAGCGCAGCACCGAGCAACTTACAGCCATTGCAGAAGCTACAGCCGCCGATGTGATCTACGCTATTGATACGATTGCAGATCAAGCGATCTTCAAGTGGTTTGAAGATAACTGGTTAGCAAAATGGCCGATACAAATAGTCATGGAGGGGCTGGATGATGCCCACACGCTATGCTTCCCGCTAGGCACAAGCATTGATCAAACAGTACTTAAATGCATCATTGATCCAATTGATGGGACCCGCGGCATTATGTATGACAAACGATCGGCCTGGATATTAGCGGGCATCGCACCTCAGCGCGGCACAGCGAATACACTTGCCGACATCGAGGTCAGTGCGATGACAGAAATTCCCACCTCACGCCAATGGCGAGCGGATCAATTGAGCGCGACACTTGGGGGTGGCGTGCAGTCGACTACGTTCGACGTACGCCAAAAATTCGAACAATCTCCTGCGGAGATTCGTCCGAGTGATGCCACTGACGTGCGCCATGCGTTTGGCACACTCTGTCGCTTTTTCCCGGCAGGCAGTACGCTACTCTCTCAAATCGAAGAACTTCTATGGGACACGCTCTACGGAGAATCCGACAACGGCACGCCACTTGTATTCAATGATCAATACATCTCCACAGGCGGACAATTCTATGAGATTCTGAGTGGGCATGATCGTTTCATCGCTGACATACGACCGATCGCCTTTCGAGTCCTGGATATCGAAGAGAATCTTTGTGCCCATCCATACGATGTATGCTGCGCGCTCATTCTTAAAGAAGCAGGCTGTGTGATCGAGCATCCGGACGGTAGCCCAATCAATTGCCCACTAGATACAACCAGCGCGGTCAATTGGGTCGCCTACGCCAACGAAGCCCTAGCCACTCATATCCGCCCAAGTTTACAATCGGTGTTACAGCGCTTGGCGCCTTAATTATTTCGCACTGCAGGACTAGGAAGGACGCCGCCACTAAAGCTACAAGGCCAGGCCAGTTATACTAACATCCACAGGCGCTGCAAAGAGAGCCGAAAGCATGACTGGATTGAGCCTTACTTTAGCCCAGTCCAGCGCTTCGTGGAGCTCACCATCAAAATACAGCTGACAGTGGATGCCCGCGAGAGAGTCACCTATTTTTTTAGTGCCTGAATACTTCATTTCGACCAAAATTGATTTTGTACCATCAACAATCTCTGCCTTTCGGTAGACTTCTGCATAGGTCTCCGCATCCAAATAATGATACATTGTAATGGGTAACAAACCACGACTCATGATGACCTCACATGTGCGCCCCTGCCATCGTTCTTGGGGAAGTCGCTGCAAGAATTTATTAATGCCTAACTTTAATGCCAATTCAGATTGGTAGGTCCACGCCAAATGCATCAATGAACTTTCGAAGAGAGCAACCTGCATAAAAAAATCGATGTTTCCAAGATTCACTTCTTTTAACCACTCGTGCTTCAGCCAGCCTTGCTGCCCATCATAGCCGAATTGAACCTCCTTACCATTCAGCTCATATTTGGTTTTTAGTTTATATAAGTTTGGCCGTATCGCCATGAGGTTCGCAGCAACTTTTGTGTCCTGATTCTCCGCGATACCTTTCAGTATGAACGAACTACAAGCTCCGTAGCCCGTCACTTCGAGGTGTCGCTCCAACACCTGCTCCAACGTATTAGCTGGAGCGGAAAATTGCTTCTCCTCTTGAAGGGTGGCCTGCGCGTCTGTTTCAGTCGCCTCAGCGACTTTCGGCCATGCAGTTACTGTTTTCATGTCGGTCTCTTTGCCCACATCACCTGAAGCTTGTCTCAGCATGTAGTAGATGCCACCCAAACCACCACACACAACCAGCAACGCTATCGCGATTCCCAAATAAACCGACCGTTTTAAAACTGCCTCACCCAGTATAAAAAAGTACTTTTTTTTAGGCATAAGAATTATTCTGTTCAGGACATTTGCCGCAAATCAACGGCCGCCTTAATGGTTAGCCACCATTCTGCTCACGCTCCATCTCTGCAAGTTCTTCTTGGGCCTTTACGATACGTGCCTGTGCTTCTTGGATACGTTTAGCACGCGCTTGAGATTCCTCGTAAGCCTTCCGCTTGGCCGCCAACTCAGCTTCGAGTCGAGCTGCTTCGCGCTCTGCTGCTGAGACATCCTCAGAGGTCGAATTACGCGCAATCTCATCACGCACTTTTTGGGCTTCTAATGCCTGAATCTCTTCCTCGAGCTTTGTCTGTGCATGTGCCTCTTGCTCGTATTCATATTGGCGCTGCGTCTCTGCAGCTGCGAGTTCTTCCTTGTTTTGATCATATGTTTTGCCTGCCATGCCGCCCAGTGCCGCACCAGCTGCAGCTCCCGCAGCAATATTAAGGTCACTGCCATCTCCTAATTGCGCGCCAATGACGGCCCCCAGTATCGCGCCAGTAGCCACGCCGATGTTACGGCCAGTATTACCGCTATTAGTATTACAGCCGCTGGAAAAAAGCGCGACACACAACAGAACAGGGAGGAGTATAAACTTATGCATTATTCTAGTGTTACTATATCGTATGGAAATTGCAATCTCGAGAATAAGTCACATTCTACATTAGATGATTTAATGACGAGCCAGCTATTACGGCCTTTCGCATTCACAGTTGTCTAACTATATTTCTAATCCAGTAACCCGCCTCCGACCGACCACTTCAAAAAAACTATGAACTTACGAAATCCCGAACGCGGCCTGCTCTCTGTCAAAGGACTGATTTTTAGTCTTGGCCTAATTGCCTCCTTCATCTTCGTGGGTGTACTCTACGGCGGACTCATCCGCCCAGCCGCTAATAAGGCCGCACTGGCTCAAACATACGGACTTGATGGCGAAAGCTCCAGCTACGGCATTTTTATTATTCTTAAAGATTACGAGCAACAAGTCTGCCTCTCTTTATTTGTCTGGGGCATTATGATTCTCGTCTATAAATTTATCATGGTGCACACGGAGGCAAAAACACTCACACGTTTTGCGCCTGACAGTGAAGACTCCCAAGCTGAAATTGATTTACTCTGCGGCGCGCGCAACATCAGCCGAGAACGGGCGGAGACACTCTCCCAGGCAATTGATCAGAAAAGTGAAAGCCCTGATCTAAAGAACAAACTCCTCCCTTACGTCATGGCGCGCGGGCTTGAACGCTATCATATGACTGGAAATGTGCCCGAAGCAACTGAGACTATCATGGGCCGGCTCGAAGTCGCTTCCGAGCAACAAGAAAGTGAGTTATCCATGCTGCGCTATCTGGTTTGGGCGATTCCTTCCATCGGATTTATCGGCACTGTGCGAGGGATTGGTGTCGCATTACACCGCGCCGACGAAGCATTACAAGGTGACATCTCAGGCGTCACCAATGCCCTCGGCGTCGCCTTTAACTCAACTTTGGTCGCACTCATCATTAGTATCATTCTAATGCTCCTCATCCATCTTTTGCAAGGGAGCCAAGAAGGGCTCATCCTACGCCTACAGACCTTCTGCCGCGAGCAAATCATCGATAAGCTCTTCGACCGCGATGAAGACGCACCCGAAATCCAAATTGAAATTGAAAACTCTGCGAGTGTACCGCTGGTAGACGAAGAGACTTCTCGCAACTAAGCACTAGCCCTCCATTCAGCAATCATCCACCGATGAAACGACGAGACGCACAAAGCTCAGCACTGTCATTTATCGACTGTATTTGCTGTGGCTTCGGCGCCGTACTACTGCTCTTCATTCTGACAGCCAAAAGTCAGATCGTGGAAAGTCGCGAGACCGCGACCAAAGCCCTTGCTGCAGAACAGACAGTGCGACAAGCCATTGAGCAAGCTACAGCGAAACAAAAAGCACTCGATAAAGACATTGCTGCACTCGATCCACAACCTAAGGCTCACGACACCACTCTCGCTCAATTAGCGGCCGAACAAACACGCCTCGCCAAAGCTGTTGAGGATCAA
>JAURBE010000117.1 GCA_030829145.1 Verrucomicrobiota bacterium
TGGATAGTTGATCTTGTCCAAGTGAATTTTATTTCCTGTGAATAAGCTATTCAAATCCTTTGTTTGGAGTGGCTTAAGTGGCTTATGCACAACTTGTTTACAACAGTATTAATGTAAAAAAACACTTGACGAGTGGGTTGCTGTGGGGCGATATGGGGCAAAAGGGGTCATTTAGCTGCATATGGGATTATTAACTACAGGAGGATTTATTGGCGAATTTCGCCATATTTTAGACGACAAAGGTCGTTTAACGATGCCTTCTGCGTGGCGCTCAAAGGGCGAGGATACTGAAAATTATTTCTTAGCATTGCCGAGTGTTGAAGGGGGATCTTCGGCATATGTGCGAGTATTGTCTCCCAAGCGGATTGCACAATTGGAAGAGACGATTTCGCAAATCAAGACGAGTGACCTCGAAGGAAACCGCATGGTGGTGGAGTTGATGTCGATGGCGCATCAATTTACTTGCGATAAGCAGGGCCGGATTAATTTGAACGAGAAGTTAGTGCAGCATGCTCAGATCAAGAAGGGCGTCGTTCTGGTTGGGATCATGTCTACTTTTCATATTTACAGCGAAGAATTTAGAGATGCAGCTGTGGCCGAAGGGCCGAGCGATCCAACGACTCGCGCGGCTGTATTTCAGCGGTTCGGCCTGTAATCAAAGATATCACAAACCATGCGTAATATATTCGAAACGATCTCCCTCCAGAATTTCAAAAGCTCCGGTTACTTCAGGCATCCGAGCAGTGAACGTCGCACGGAGTGGCAGTTTACGAGTCCACCACATAGTCCATTTCAATCCGCTGACACTGTTCGTAGTGCCTTGCTTCGCCGCGAAAGTGCGCAGCAACGAAAACAAACAACAATCTCCTTACTACAAAATTGTGTAAATGTGCTCTTCCGTCGATGATGCTTTAACCCCAGCTGCGATTAGTGGCCACGTCCCCGTCTTATTTAATGAGACGTTGGAACTGTTGGCTCCGCGTGCAGGTGTGAAGTTACTTGATGGGACATTTGGTGGAGGCGGTCATACCCGTGCGCTGCTGAATTCGGCCGAAGCTGTGACGCTTGTTGCCATCGATCGCGATCCTGATGCGCATGAACGCGCGAAGTTGGTGGCAGATGAATTTGCTGAGCGATTTCGGTTTTATCCGATGAATTTCGGTGACCTTGCTGATTTAAATGAGACAGGGTTTGACGGTATTCTTTTTGACTTTGGGTTGTCTTCCTTTCAGTTGGATCAAACTGAACGCGGCTTTTCGTTTCGTTTCGATGCGCCGGTTGATATGCGCATGAATCCTCAAGCGGGTATCGGTGCTGCCGAGTTTTTAGAGACTTCCGACGAGGAGGGGCTGGTTCGTGCGGTTCGTAATTATGGTGAAGAGAAACGCTGGCGTCGGGTCGTGCAGGCGATTATCGATGCACGAGGCAGCGGACGCCTGCAGCGCACGCACTCACTCGCGGCTTTGGTCGCTGATGCGGTTGGGCCGACTCCACGTGGACGTAAGGCAGTAAACCCAGCGACACGCACTTTTCAAGGGATTCGCATTGAGATAAACGATGAGTTGAGCGCGATTGAACGTTGCCTGCCAGCGGCGTTTGAACGTCTTGCTCCAGGTGGTGTACTCGCCGCGATCAGCTTCCATTCGCTCGAAGACCGTATCGTCAAGCGCTTTTGCCGTAAGATGGCAGGCCGCCCTGAACACGCCAATGACTACCGGCCAATTGAGGAGCGCACTGTTCAAGCAAAAATGGTGTCGACCCGCCCAATCCTTCCAACGGAAGAGGAAATTAAAATGAACCCACGAAGCCGCAGTGCCCGTATGCGCGCCATTCGTAAGCTTTCCAACGACTAACTGGAACTACCCCATGACTAACATATCCCAAAAGGCCCGAGGCCGTATTCTCTTTTTTGTGATCGCGACGATCGCAATCACTTTCGGTAGCGGCTTTGGCATCGTTTGGATGCAACAGCAGATTTCCCGCACAGCAAAGCGCAGCCAACAGGTTGAGTCACAGTTTGCCGAAACCGTCCGCAAGCTGCGTTACCTCGACGAGCGTATTGCAACTATGCATCAGCCGGTTGTGCTCCAAGGCAAAGTAGCCGGTACGCTACGTCCTTCGTTGGATAACCAAATTGTCTGGGTGCGCGAAAGCGACGGGCCGAGTGGCCGAGCTTACGCAATCTCCGAGGCTTACGAAGCATCGATGGACTTGGCATTTCTAGACCTGAACACTCAACGCTAATCAGCTAATCCACTTTAATATGCATGTGACATCTGATTACTACCGCGGAGGGGAGCACCTGCCAGCGACTCAGGATTCTCTTATCGAGTATTCGAGTCGCTCTGTTCGTAATACGAAAAACATCCAAGTCGAGCCGCTACGTCCATCGAACAGTACCATGCGCCAACTCGCTCGTCACTACAAAGACAGTCGCTCGCCGAAGTATAGCACTTAGAGGTTTTTATGAGCAAAGCATTCGTATCCACAGCACGTGCAGCATTCGTTTCGACCGCAGTCGCTTTTGCGTTTTGCGTCTTGATAGGGCGTTTGTTCTACTTGCATGTCTGGGAGCAGCAGGAGCTACTTGAGCATGTTGAAAACAATCGTAAGATGGTGCAAATAGTCGAAGCGCGTCGTGGCAATGTCGTGGATAATCGAGGTAATTTACTTGCGACCACGCATACTACAATTGATCTCGGCGTTGACCCGCAGTCTGTTCGCGAGGAAGATCGCGAAAAGTTGCCAGCGCTCGCTGCATTGATCGGTCAGCCGCTGGCGAAGATCGAAAAAACAATCAATACAAAGACGCGCAAAGGCTCTGCGCGTGCTAAAGAAGTGAGTTTGATCAAATGGGCCTACTTGGCCAAGGGGCTGGATGAAGATACTTACGACTTAGTTTGTGAGTTGGGCATCAAAGGCGTGTATGGAAACCGCAAATACAGCCGCACATATCCCAGTGGTCAACTAGCTGCACATATTTTGGGCTATGTGAACCACGAAGAAACTCCAGTGACTGGAGTCGAGCGTTTCTTTGATTACTATTTGCGCGGTCAAGATGGCTGGCGGGAAACTGAGCGCGATGGTCGTCGTCGCGAGTTGGCTCAGTTCCGTGTGCGCGAAGTGGATCCTGCAGATGGCTTGAATGTGGCACTCAGCGTAGATCTCATGGTGCAGCACATTGTCGAAAAAGAGATCGCTCGTTTGGCTGCGGAATACGATCCGCAGAGTATCAGTATCATCGTGAGCGAACCATCGACCGGTGCAGTTTTAGCGATGGCGAATTATCCGACCTACGATCCAAACGAATTTTTCAATACTAAAAAATATCCGATCGATTCGCAGCGCAATCGGGCGCTGACCGATTTGATTGAGCCAGGCTCAACGTTCAAGATCGTACCTGCAGCCGCAGCATTAAATGAAGGAATTGTTGATCCTGCAGATATGTTTCAAACTGGCGTCGCACGTGTTAGCTACAAGGGACGTTCGCTCAAGCTCCCAGGTGATCACCATACATATGAGTCACTTTCGATGCATGATATCGTTGTAAAGTCGAGTAATCGTGGCGCAGCACATCTTGGAATGATATTAGGTGAGGATCGTTTGCACGACTACGCGCGATCCTTTGGGTTTGGTGAAAAGACTGGTTTCGATTTGGGTGGCGAAGTTTCTGGCACATTGCATCCCGTTAAGAACTGGGATGGTCTGACGATCACACGTTTACCGATGGGCCACGCCGTGAGTGCCACGCCAATGCAGATCCATGGTGCGATGTCGGTGATTGCAAATAAGGGTGTGCTAATGGAGCCGTTGATTGCGCAACGTGTTTTTGATGCCGATGGTATTGATGTGATTCGCTTTTCGCCGAAAGCCAAACGGCGTGTGGTGTCCACTGAAGTGGCTAAAATAGTTGCCGATATGTTGGTCGATGTCGTCGGTAAAGAGGGCACTGCTCGTAGAGCTTCGATCGATAATTATTCTGTTGCTGGTAAGACAGGCACGACTCAGAAGATCATCAATGGGAAATATTCTCGGCAACATCACGTAGCTTCTTTTAGCGGATTTTTTCCTGCCGATAGACCTGCTTTAGTCATCACTGTTGTGGTGGATGATCCTCAGTCGAAGAGTGTTGGCTATGGGGGCACCGT
>JAURBE010000118.1 GCA_030829145.1 Verrucomicrobiota bacterium
CTCGGTATCGACAAATCCCAGCTCCTGCGCCACAAATTCGCGGTCGATTGGCAGAGTCGTTCCAGCAATAGCGCCCGAACCGAGCGGACAAACATTGGCCTCGTCATAGACCTCCGCCATGCGCTTGCGATCACGATCCAACATTTCCACATAAGCCAGCAAGTGGTGCGCCATCGATACTGGTTGGGCACGTTGTAAATGCGTATAGCCCGGAATAATGACTGCCTGAGTGCGGTCCGCCAGATCCACCATTGCCGCGATAACCGCGGCTAGCGAGGCGTCTAACTGCAGGCAGGCATCTTTAAACCACAGGCGCATATCAGTGGCCACTTGATCATTACGGCTTCGCGCGGTGTGAAGCTTGGCAGCGGTAGGCACCCGCTGCGTGAGCGCCTGCTCAATATTCATGTGCACATCCTCCAGTGCCTGATCCCACTCGAACTGACCCACTTCAACTTCAGCAAGAATCGCATCCAGCCCAGCGTGAATCGCATCGCGCTCTTCAGCGGTAAGAATGCCGACATGCGCGAGCATCGCCGCTTGTGCCTGACTGCCCTGTATATCGAACGCTGCGAGCCGCTGGTCGAACGAAACCGATTCGCCAATACGCAGCATCAACTCTGCTGGTCCTTCTGAAAATCGCCCACCCCAAGTCGCTTGTTTTTGTCCGTTTGCCATAATTGCAAAGACTTTTTCCATATGTCCCCACGTTGGCAAATCTAAAGCTACTAGAAAGTGTCATGATGGATGCACATGACAATTAGCGGACAAGCGCCCTGAGCTTCCCGTTCACTACGATACTCGGGCAAAGCTAGCAAAGCCATCAGCACTAGTCGTAACAGACACGACTCACCCCCTTTACAATTTACACGACGTTACCGCAACATCGGAGACCTCAACCTCTCTTCCCCTCCAACAATCGTACTCAGAGACTATCTAACGGGCGTCGCGTCCACTCCGAGGAGCACTGTGGTGCAATTGATCGCTTGCGCGGCGCAGCCGCACCACTGCACCTTCCTGATACTTCTTAGTACCGCCATGCGTTTGGCCGAGGCAGTCAATCTGCGGGCCTGTCATATCGACAGTAAGCCGATGCAAATCCGAGCCGTAGCGGGCAAAGGCACCAAAGACCGTTATACGGTGCTGGCCCCCGCGATGCTCATTGAACTACGCGTCCACTCGAAGCGTCACGGCTGCACGGACTATTTGTTCCCGGCCAAGAATGGCTACCGTCCAATGTGCGAGGCGACCGGTCAATAGATAGGCTGACAAAGCAACCGCCAACAAGGCTGGGATCACCAAGCAGGGCAATGTTCACTTGCTCAGGCACAGATTCGCGACGCACTCACTGGAAGGCGGTATGAATCTGACGTTGATTCAACGCCTGCTTAAGCATGGCGACCTGCACACCACCGCACGTCGCTCCTCCATATTCGGGCCCGAATATGCCTTCAAGTGAACGTTTACCCAGTCATACATAAGTCGAATAATTACTACATGACCTTAAGCCATGTTTAGAAAGGTCAATATTCGACACCAAAAGTAACCAAAGAAGAGCTAAATCAATCCTCAGAAATCCACGCCTCCATTAAAATCAAACAACAAACAATAAAACCCAATTATAAATAAAATTGCCTAACGGTATAATTAGGTAATACTCCACAAATACACTAATAAATCACGACTTTTCACATGATAAAAGTCACGGATACTATACGTTCGACAAAATGAAACCAGTTATCACATACCTCGCTATATTGATATGGACAGCGATTCCTGCCCTGGCTGAATTGACAGGTGTTTCGATTACTGTCCACCAAGTTAGAGAGGTGAAGCCCAGTCACATTAGGATTACGGGATACCTTTATTCACTGAAGTCTTCATTTGCCGAGGAAAGCCTTACTAGAGTTCAACTTACAAAGCTCTTGGAGAAGATTCCGGTGCTCAGGAATGCAGGGAGCGTGGTCTTGGTCGACATTACAGCAGACCACGATGTAAGTAGCCATGAGCTTGGTAAGATATTGATGGCTATGAATAAGAATGGACATCTGACACTACAATCCATCAAGGCCAATCCTCTTGACATCGGAGCGCATCGAGACAAAGCAAGTCGAACAAGGCGGCGCTGACCAACCCGCTACCGCTCTGGAGTCAAAGCCGGAGGGTAAAGACAAACCTAAACTAGAAGCGGAGGGGCGCTCCCAGTAGCGGGTGGCAGGCCTCAGACGTTATAAAACAGAATGAATGGAAAACCAAAAGAGTCTGATTGGAAGCAGTTCCGTAGCATGATTGGGTTTCTGAAGGAACGATACTTGAAAGAAAAGAATCAGCAGCTTGCTGAGATTCTTACCGATACAGAAAGAACACCAACGAATCAGTTCTGGGACGCGTTCGAAGAAATGAAAAAAGAGAAAAAGATTTTAGAAGACTGCCTTGATGGGCATTCCCGATCAGGTATGGACATATCGATGCTTCTCATGCTTCGATACGGAATGTTGAAAGAAGAAGATATGAAGGGATTTAGCGAGGAGCTTCAGGAACAACTTACCACCCACTTGAAAATGAATTTATAACCAGTTGGAGTGAGCAACGGAGCTAAAGCCCCGCGCTCATCCTCAACGAATCTGCAAAAGAATTGAAATTCCAATTTTTAGGCTTTAGCATTTCAAAATGCCCTAAATATCCAGATTCCTAGGAATCATCATCCGCATGTATTATCGCGATCATGCGCCTCCGCACTTCCATGCAGAGTATGGTGAATACGAAGTAACTATAGATATACTCACAGGCGTGATCACTGGACATTTCCCGAAAAGAGCCCTAAGAGCTGTTCTCGAATGGTATGAGCTCCACAAAGATGAGCTGCTGCAGGATTGGAAGCTTGCCGAACAGCGCGAACCACTAGAACCAATTCAACCCCTAGAATAATGAAATTCCCACACATTAAAGAAGCTGAGCATTTAGACCAATACAGAATCTGGGTAAGATTCAGCGATGGCACCGAAGGCGAAGTCGATTTAGCAAATGAACTAAACGGAACCGTATTCGCCCCCCTGAAGGACATCGACTTCTTCAAGGAGTTTACACTAGAAGGTCACACCTTGACTTGGCCGAATGGTGCCGATTTCGCACCTGACTTCATCCATTCATCTCTAAGGCAGATCAAGACGGCATAGACAATAGATTTCGCTGCCGCTCATCTATGTCTAGCTTCGACGATCTCGGGAAATAAAATTTGAAATTTTGGCCGCGTTGAACATTCTAGAGCTATGCCTATCATTTTTTGAGCAAGACGGCTTCAAATTCTTCTTCTACAGTAATGACCATGAACCGATCCATCTGCATGTTCGTTACTCAGGAGGTGAAGCCGTGTTTAACATAAATGACACCATTGAATTGAGGGAATCGCATGGCCTGAAAGTGAAAGAGCTATCGAAGGCACAATCGCTAGCTGAAGCCAACCAACAACTTATCATAGAACAATGGAATGAACACCTTAACCAATAGTCAAATACAGGCATCCTTCTCTGATGGATACATCTTCGTCTTAATGGAGACTGGCGTTGAGATTAAGTTTCCAGTGGAGAAGAATCCAAGGCTCTGCGAAGGCACACCAGATCAATTGAATAAAATTGAGCTTTCTCCTTTTGGTCTGCATTGGCCAGACCTAGACGAAGACCTCTCATTTGAAGGTTTAGCCAAAGGAGACTTCGGACAGTTTTCGAAAGCCTAAGCCTGCCGCGAGATCAAGTCAGAGCACTCAATGTCGCTAACGCGTCATTGAGTGTCTTCTACGTTGAGCAGAAATACAAAATGGACTGTGTGTAAAAAATAACCAAATATAAACACATGAGTGTTTTAAGTGCAGTAATTATTCCAGACCTAGATGGAGGGTATGTTTCCCAAAATCCAGAAACAGGTACAACATCTCAAGGTGAGACGATAGATGAAGCGTTAAGTAATCTGAAAGAAGGTAAGCGTCCGAGCATCGACCTCCTATACATCTAGTTTTTCGATGGTACTCTGTGTGGATGGAATCAATCGAAGCAGAGGTATGTGTGGAGTCTGGCAAGTCCGACCGTCAAGGTCGCCGTATTCGTGGAGCGGCAGAGTGGTCCTGTATTTT
>JAURBE010000119.1 GCA_030829145.1 Verrucomicrobiota bacterium
ATCCGTTCTTTGACTTCCTCTAATCCGAAGTGATCGGCATCCAGCACACCCTGTGCTCGCTTGAGGTCGTGCCGAACCTTACTCCGCTTTGACCACGGAATACTCACCATCCAGTCCAGGTAGCCTCGGACCACCGACGCCTCTGCCGACATAGGCGACATCATCTTGAGCTTACTCAGCTCTGCATTTGCCTTTTCGAAGGCTTCTTCCGACATCCGCGCTTCGTTGATTTTGTTTTGTAGATCATCGATCTCGTTTGGCGCGTCGTCCATCTCGCCAAGTTCTTTCTGGATCGCCTTCATCTGCTCATTAAGATAGTACTCGCGCTGACTCTTCTCCATCTGCTTCTTAACACGACCGCGAATCCGTTTCTCAACCTGAAACACATCAATTTCAGCATCCATCAACGACTGAAGATGCGCTAGGCGCTCTGCAATATCAGAGATCTCCAGAATGCGCTGCTTTTCATCCAGCGCCATGCTCATGTGTGCAGAAATAGTATCGGCCAGCCGGCCTGGGTCATCAATACCAGATAAAGAAGTGAGCACTTCTGCCGGGACTTTTTTACTGAGTCCCACATATCGCTCAAATTGCTCGACCGTCGTTTTTAAAAGTGCCGCGCTCTCACGCTCGGCCAACGTATCGGTTTCTATCTCTCGCACCGTTGCGACAGCGAACGTTTCTTCTTCGTCTACCGCAAGCACAGCTGCCCGATGGCCGCCCTCCACAAGCACCTTGATCGTGCCGTCGGGTAGCTTCAGCAGTTGTAATATATTGGACACGGTGCCGACCTGGTATAGGTCGTCCGCGCTGGGCTCGTCGTCAGATGCATTGCGCTGAGCAACCAGCAGCACCTGTTTGTTGTCCAGCATCGCATGCTCAAGCGCATCAATCGAGCGCTCCCTGCCGACAAAAAGTGGCAGTACCATGTGGGGGTACACTACAACATCGCGCAATGGCAGTAGTGGTAGTTGTTGGTCTGATTCAGTCATGCTGTCCTCCGTCACTACCTATGAAGTGGGGGCTCAGCAGTCGATTTCAAGGCCACCCTATCTAGTAGTGATACCTCAAGGCGTCCTGACCGGATCGCTTTTCAGGAGGAGTAATGTAGTCGTTATGTGCGGCGGCTCATTCCTCGCCAGCAGCGACTGCAGGAGCGGGCGTCTCGTAGACCAATAGTGGCTCAGAATCACCCGTCACCACGGACTCATCGACCACAATTTTTGCCACATCCGGCTGCGATGGAATCGTATACATGGATTCCAGCAAAATGCCCTCTAAGATGGAACGCAAGCCCCGCGCGCCGGTCTTCCGCTCCATCGCTCGCAGAGCGACGGCCTGCAGACCATCATCACGGAAGTCGATCTCGACGCCCTCCATTTCAAACATCTTTGCGTACTGCTTGGTCAGCGCGTTTCGCGGCTCAGTCAAAATTCGGATAAGCGCCTCAGAATCAAGCTCCTCCAAGGTCGCGATAATGGGCAGTCGACCCACAAACTCGGGAATCAATCCGTACTGCACAAGATCTTCTGGCTGCAAATCCGCAAGGGTTTCGCCAAAATTGCTGGTCTCATCTTTACTCTTCACTTCAGCGCCGAAGCCGATGCCGCCTTTTTCGGAGCGATTGCGAATTACTTTGTCGAGGCCGGCAAAAGCGCCGCCACAAATAAAGAGGATATTACTGGTATCGACCTGCAAGAACTCTTGTTGTGGATGCTTGCGCCCACCTTGTGGCGGTACTGAGGCCACGGTGCCTTCGATCAGCTTGAGTAATGCCTGCTGAACCCCTTCGCCCGACACGTCTCGAGTGATCGAGGGGTTATCGGACTTTCGGGAAATCTTATCGATCTCGTCAATGTAAACGATCCCCATTTGCGCGCGATCGACATCGTAATCGCACTTCTGCAGGAGCTTTTGAATAATATTTTCTACATCCTCACCGACATAGCCCGCCTCCGTGAGCGTGGTGGCGTCGGCAATGGTAAAGGGCACGTCTAACAGGCGCGCTAACGTTTCTGCAAGCAACGTCTTACCCGAGCCTGTCGGCCCGACCAACAAAATATTGGACTTGCTCAGCTCGACCTCGTCCGAGGTCTGGCCAGCCGGCAGGGCATTCTTCAAGCGCTTGTAGTGATTGTAAACCGCCACCGCCAAGACGCGCTTGGCCTTTTGTTGGCCAATCACATATTGATTCAGTATTTCGTTAATTTCAGCAGGAATGGGTAGCTTGGTGCTGCCATCCTCGCTCGAGGACTCTTGAATCTCTTCGCGAATAATGTCATTGCACAGGTCAACGCACTCGTCACAAATAAAGACGGAAGGCCCCGCGATCAGTTTTCGCACTTCATTTTGGCTTTTGCCACAAAAAGAGCAATAAAGCAGCTTACCGCTGTCGCCTGATGTGGTCTCTTCTGTCATTCCTGTATCCTGTTACGGCCCTATGCGCCGCCAAAACTAACCTTGATCGGTTTTATCGGCGATTGCAAGTCGCCGGCTGCGTGACGTCTGCTGGCTTAGCGGCTGCTAATCACTTCATCCACCAGGCCATATTCCACACTTTGCTCGGCGCTCATGAACCGATCTCGCTCTGTATCGCGCTCGATTACATCAATGGTCTGCCCAGTGTGGTCAGCCAACAACGAATTTAGCCTCTCTCTCAGGAACAATATTTCTTTCGCTTGAATTTCGATATCAGTCGCTTGCCCCTGGGCACCGCCGCTGGGCTGATGAATCATGGTTCGCGCATTGGGAAGGATAAAGCGCTTGCTTTTAGCGCCACCACTGAGCAAAAACGCACCCATGGAGGCGGCCTGACCGATGCACATGGTGCTGACATCAGGCTTGATAAACTGCATCGTATCGTAAATGGACAGCCCCGCCGTCACGGACCCGCCAGGGCTGTTGATGTATAAGTGCACGTCCTTGTCAGGATTTTCAGACTCTAAGAACAGTAATTGCGCGACAATCAGATTCGCCATGTGATCCTCGATCGCACCTACGATAAAGATCACGCGCTCCTTCAAGAGCCGCGAGTAAATGTCAAAAGAACGCTCCCCTCGCGAAGTCTGCTCTATCACCATCGGCACCAAGCCGAGGTTTTGAGGGTCTAGCGAAAAATCGTGCTGACTCATACTCACTCCTGTCTATGCCTGCTCTGCAGACTGTGGACGCGCACGGGCTAGCGCATCTTCATAACTCAGTTCGATGTCTTGGACCTCAGCGCCCGCAACCATTTTGTCAACCACCGCGTCTTCAAGCACGCGTGATTCAATCCCCGCCAACTGCTCGTTCTCCGAGTAGTACCAGTTAATCACTTCCTCTGGATCTTGATAAGTCGAAGCGATTTCCTCGATTCGTTCTCTTATTTTAGCGGGCTCCGCCGTCAGCTCATACTGGCCGATCATTTCGGCAACGACGAGCCCCAGTTTCACGCGCCTCTCAGCCTGCTCAGAGAACATTTCGTCCGGCAAAATGGAGGTTAAATCCATGTCCTGCGGGACACCGCCCCCAAACTGTTGGAACATTTGCTGTCGCATTGCCTGCGTCTCTTGAGCGATCAGCGAAGTCGGTAACTCGATGCTTTCATGCGCCACCGCAATTGCGTCCATCACCTGCGTCTTCACCGACGCCTCCACCGCATTGCGCAGCTCCCGCTCCATATTCTCGCGAACTTCAACACGAAACTCCTCTTCCGTGCCGTCTGCTAACCCATACTGTGAGAAGAGCGCACTATCGATGGGCGCCAATTCGAGTGTCTTGACCTCTTTGATAAGCACCTTAAACTCTACCGCGGCTCCCGCTAACTCTTCGCTCTGATAATCCTCTGGAAAGGTCAAGTTGAGGACCCGGTTGTCGTTCGCTGCCGCGCCCACCAACCCGTCTTCAAAACCCGGGATCATTCGGCCAGAACCGAGCTCTAACGAAGTGTCCTCGCCTTTGCCTCCCTCAAAAGGCTCGTCGTCGCGAAATCCCTCAAAATCAATCACGACGGTATCACCCTCTTCCGCAGCCC
>JAURBE010000011.1 GCA_030829145.1 Verrucomicrobiota bacterium
TGGCGTCTGCGCTTGCGCAGGCCAATTTGAGCGACTCCCTTGGCTTCTGGCCGCCGCAAGCGACGACGCCACGTGCCCACCTTTATACTTATTTTAGGGCTTGAGTAAGGTCTTACCCAAACGCGGGATTTTATCGTGCTTCGACACCAATCTGGGTATGATTGCGAAAGTTGTCACAATAATCATCCAAGACTCTGTACCCGGTGGCGTCTGCGCTTGCGCAGGCCAATTTGAGCGACTCCCTTGGCTTCTGGCCGCCGCAAGCGACGACGCCACGTGCCAACCTTCCCACCTTTATACTTATTTTAGGGCTTGAGTAAGATCTTACCCAAACGCGGGATTTTATCGTGCTTCAATGCACGCTCGTACTCTGCAAACGAATACGTTGCCTCCACGGGCAACTTGAGTGTGCCATCGCGCATCATCGCATAGACTGCATGCATCACCTCATCGAGCCCATTCTTGCCCGCCCGCTGGCACCACTGATCCCACCAAAATCCTACCAGCCGCACATCATTAAAAATCAGATAGCGTGTCGGGAAACGCACCAGATCCCCGACCATGCCCCCGAAAGTCACTTGCGTACCGCTTTCACCCAAAACTTTAATCTGATGCATCGCACTCTCACCGCCAATCGAATTCAACGCCAAACGGATCGGCTCTCCTTCGGTCAATTGATTAACCTGCTCCACCCAACCACTGCCCTCTATCACAACATGATCGGCCCCCAACGCCTGTAGCGGCTCGATCAATGCCTCTCGGCGCACCTGACTAATTGTCTTCAGCCCTAGCGCCTTCGCCATCTGTATCACCGACAGCCCGACCGCTGAGTTACCTGCATTCTGCAGGACCCAACTGCCCGGCGCCAAATTCACGATTTTCTTCAATAAGCAATACGCCGTCGGTGGGTTGATAAATGAAATCGCAGCCTGCTCTATCGATACATCCTCAGGCACCGCCAACACATCTGCAGCTGGCATACAGGCAGTCTCTTGCCATGCTCCCACATCAGGAAATCGCACCCGCGTCCCAACTCCAATACGCGACACTCCGTGGCCTACCGCATCCACAACACCCACACCTTCGCGCCCAGCCACAGCGGGCAACTCACGCAAGCGCCCATAGCTACCACCGATCATTCCGTAATCCGAGGGATTAATCGTTGCCGCAAGCAGTCGTACTCGGACTTCACCGTCACTCGGTTCAGGGCGTGCCACTTCCTCCAACTGTAAAACCTCGAGAGGTTTACCGAACGCATGGTGGCAAATCGCTTTTTGTTGTGTCATCTCTTGGTTGCTAGAGGAATTCAGATCCACCCGCAAAGATTTTTAACCGTTCTTAGTTGCGAAATGAGCGTACTGGGTTGCATCGATCAGTCACTCACACTTTGTTCCTTCACTTGCCCAAAGGGCAATCAGTTTAATCACCTCTGCGGGGCAAACCACAGACGCTTCGTCATTGATCCGATCTGCATTGCAGTGGGTCCTGTCGTCGACAGGATCCTCGGAATCTTGCGATGGACGCTCTATTACACCTTCCAACTTTAACACTTTCCCACCTATGAAACATCCTTTTTTACAAAAAGAATTCGAAATCCGCTGGTCCTCGCTAACGCCTGACCAAATTGAAACAGACATCACCCAAGCCCTCCACGACGCCCAAGCAGCAGTTGACGCAGTCGCGGCCCGCAATACAGGGAACGCGGAGACACTCACCTATGCGAATACGATCGCCGCGCTCGATGACGGGCTCGAAACACTGAACCACGCGTGGGGGCTCGTCAGTCATCTCGACTCAGTCAACAACAGCCCCGAACTACGCGAAGCGCACAACGCAATGCTGCCTAAAGTCTCCGAATTTTTTGCCAGCATCCCACTCAACGAGACTCTCTGGAAGACCTTAAAAACCTTCGGCGAAAGTACCGCCGTGAGCAAACTCTCGACTACCAAGCAGCGCTACGTCCACGAAACACTCGCCGACTTTCGAGAGCAAGGTGCCGACCTCTCTACTGAGAAAAAGGCCCGCGCTGGCGAAATCCAAAGTAAACTTGCCGAGCTCACGCAAAAATACTCAGAACACTGCCTAGACGCCACCAATGCCTGGGAAAAAATCATCACCGACGCCGCCGAGCTCGCCGGGCTACCTGAATCAGCCATCGCAGCAGCGAAGCAAAATGCCGAGCAAAAGGAACAAAATGGTTGGCGCTTCACACTACAGGCTCCCTCATTGATCCCAGTACTCACTTATGCCGATAACGATGCGCTACGCCAAGAACTCTGGCAGGCCTACGCCACCATCGGTCGTTGCGCGCAGTACAACAATCAAGAACTCGTGCGTGAGATCCTTGAGCTACGCCATGAATTCGCACTACTCGTCGGTCAGGCCAATTTTGCCGATCACGTCACCGAGCGCCGCATGGCAGCGTCGGGCAGCGCAGCGCTTAAGTTCGGCGAAGCCATCTTTGCTAAAGTACAGCGCCAATTCACCGACGAACTCAACGCACTGCGTCAATACAAAGCCACAGCCACCGGCCAGTCATCCGAACTGCTCGAACCATGGGAAACAAGCTACTGGGCCGAAAAGCAGCGTAAGGCGAATTACGATTTCGACGAGGAGGCGCTGCGCCCCTATTTCCCGATCGACCGGGTCATCTCCGGCATGTTCGACATCGCACAACAACTCTTCGGCCTGCGCATCGAAGCGCGCGAGACCCAATTCGTAGCCCCCGCCTCAAGTCTCAGCTCTCCCCCTGCTTCTCTCCCCGAAGTCTGGCATCCGGAAGTCAAATTTTACGACCTGTTCGATGCTGCAAGCAATGAGCATCTGGGTTCCTTCTACGCCGACTGGCATCCGCGTGAAGCGAAGCGCGGAGGCGCTTGGATGAACTACTTAATTACAGGTAACCGCGACGCATCTAACGGAGCCCGCACTCCGCACCTAGGGCTCATCTGTGGCAATATGACGCCGCCAGTTGGAGATCAACCCGCGCTGCTCAACCACCGTGAAGTCGAAACCATCTTCCACGAATTCGGCCACCTGCTACACCACCTCTGCGGCGAGGTCGAAGTAAAGTCGCTGAACGGCGTCAACGTGCCATGGGACTTCGTCGAGCTACCCTCGCAAATCATGGAAAACTGGTGCTGGGACCGCGACAGCCTCGACCTGTTTGCGCGTCATCACGAAACCGGTGAAACAATTCCCGAAGACTTGTTTAATAAGATGCTCGCCGCCCGCAACTACATGAAAGCCAGTGCCAACGTGCGCCAACTCTCCTTCGGCAAGATGGACCTTGAGCTGCACATCAACTGGCCGCGGTCGAATGAGAAAGACCTCGACGCCTTCATCAAGCAACAACTGCAAGGCTATACTGCGGACTATAAAACCGAACCGAAATCAAACGTCTTTAATTTCAGCCACCTATTCAGCAGTCCCACTGGTTATGCTGCTGGCTACTACAGCTATAAGTGGGCCGAAGTACTCGATGCCGACGCCTTCACTCGCTTTCAGCAAGAAGGTATCCTTAATGTGAATACAGGCCGCTCGTTCCGCAGCGAAATCCTCGCGAAGGGTAACTCCGCAGACCCGGCACTACTGTTTAAAAATTTCATGGGCCGCGCACCCGATCCGGATGCATTACTACGCCGCGATGGCTTGATCGACTAAACGGCCACTTACCCGCGCGCCAACCAATCTTGAATCAAGCGATACGCGATCGATGTCGAATGTGGCAGCATCTCTGGATGCGCCCGCACATATTCGCGCGTATACCAGTCTGCGGCCTCGAGCTCATCCGCACTCAGATCGAGTTGCGTGCTCAACGCGCGCGCAGTAAAGCCCAACATTAGTGAGTTTGGAAACAACCATGCCTGTGAGGAGTGATAGGTAATGCCCTCCACGACCAAGCCCACCTCCTCGTGCACCTCGCGTGCTACCGCCGCTTCGAGGGATTCACCTGGCTCCACGAACCCTGCCAATACTGAATACATTGCATCAGGCCAGCGACTTTGGCGCCCTAGCAAGCAGCGTTCTTCATGCTCTATTAGCACAATGACCGCGGGGTCCATATTGGGGAAAAACTGTTGCCCACAGGCCTCGTCAGAGCAACGGCGCAAGTGCCCACCATTTTCAACCCGAGTCGCACTTCCACAACTTCCGCAGAGTTGATGGCGCCGATGCCAAAACCCCATGAACGCTGCGAGTGCATATACATCCCGAAGCCTCGTTTGTGCCATCGCCACACCAGCAAGATATGCTTCAAAGAAGCCGTCAAACGCGCCCTCGACTTGCTTGGCTTGCTCAGGCTGGGGGACTACCACTACGAAATATGAGCGTCCATCTACCTGACCCAAAAAGATTGGTTCCAACCACTCATCCAGCACCTCACTCACCGCTTTAAGCGTCACCCAAAGCGGCTCACCAGTGCCATCCGTACGGGTCAGCAACTGTGAGCCCGCAGCAACTAGCACCTCGCCACCTGCAGACTGCGCCGCCAACCACTCTGATCGCTCACGGCACACCGAAGCACGATCAATAAAATAAGGAGACTCTAGGCAACGTTGCATCGGCACACTATCCACGCAAGTGTCGTAAATACAACTCCGCGCAAGCTTTCGCATCGGACAATGCATCGTGATGATCGAGTGCAATGCCATACTCCTCGCAGAGTATGTTCAGCTTCTTCTTATAAATTTTATAAGTGCACTGCGGCTCATAAATGGGCGCTTCCATGCCGTAAAAATCGAGTGCCTTACGTAGGCAGGAGAAATCAAACGCGCCATTATGCGCGACTAACGTACGGCCCTCAATATAGCCGCGAATCTGCGGCCAGACCGCGTTAAAAAACGGCGCATTATAAGTATCCACCTCGGACAGCCCATGCACATTGGTATTCCAATAGCTGTAGCTATTGTCCGGCGGCTGCACCAGTAGGCTGAGCGCCTCAACCACGTCTCCTCGCTCCACTCGTACCAACCCAATCTGACAGATGCTGGAGCGCGCGGGCTGTGCGGTTTCAAAATCTATCGCGGTAAAAGTAGGCATAGCCACCAACAAGCGAAGTATCTACATCTATGGCAATGGGATTATGTGACCAACGCATCCTATCTAGTTACGAAACAGCAAGGAGAGTTTGGTATCCGCGCTAACAGAGTCAGCGGCAAGACACTTGACAGCAAAATAATTTGATGCTTTGATGCAACAATGCGGACCACAGTCACATTAGACCCTGACGTTGAGCAATATATTCGGGTAGCCTGCCAAAAGCGGCGCAAAAGTTTCAAATATGTACTCAACGACGCACTGCGTGAATCACTGAAGCCAACGAGGACAAAACAAACACTCCTCCCGCCACGCTCGATGGGGCTCTCAGCAGGCATTGACCCCAGGCGTTTAAGTGACCTCGCCGATGAGCTCGAAGCGGATGCCTTCCTCGCAGCAGAAAGTCAGGCAACTTATCGGCCTAACACCTCTGGCAAATGATCTTACCCGATGCCAACCTGCTACTGTATGCGGTCAACACTGACAGTATGGATCACAGCAACGCCCTAAAATGGTGGGAGGAATTGATCGAAAGCGGCGCCGCAGTCGGTCTCTACACAGGCGTCGTATTTGCATTTGTGCGCTTGTCTACCAATCGCCGCGTGTTTCAACAACCATTGAGCACGCAAGAGGCATTTGCCTATGTGCAGAATTGGCTCAGTTTCCCGGCGGTCAGTTTCGTGGATGCTGAATTGGAGGATCTCGCCACCGCGGAAATGTTACTCACCGCAGCAGGCACCTGCGCAAACTTGGTGAGCGATGCGCAAATCGCCGCAGTCGCGCTTAGGCTTAAGGGTACAGTGCACAGCGCCGATGCCGACTTCGCTCGCTTCCCAAAAGTCAAATGGCGCAATCCGCTAAACGTATGAACAAGCAGCGGCAGCAGCCTGCTGCTTTGACTGCAGCTAAAAAATAATAAAGCCCTGCGCCCACTTGACTCCAAACACTCCTAAGTTACTTGCGGCATGAGCCAGCATGCAGGGAAAGATGGATCGGTTCTTGTTCCACGGCGCAAAGCGCAGCGCGTAAAACCACAACGAATTAGCCAACAAAATCGACGTGCTAAAAAAACCCTTCTCGGTCAGCGTCAAATGAAAGCCATTATCCATGCTCCAGAGGTGCGGGTGGATGAGCGCAAATAATAGCGAATAAGCGACGCAACTACTGATGAGTGCCACGCGCCCCTTATTTTCGACTACAAGATAGCCGCGAAAGATTACCTCTTCAACGATACCAGCGCCGAGACTCGCAAAGACGAAATACCAAACCATGTCGCTCTGCTCCGCCGAAATACCCAGTGCGATTTCACCACCAGTCTCGGCCGCTAGAATCAGCAGCGCTCCAATAATCCCGATTACAAGTATGGCCAGCGATGGCGAAGTCGCCCCAGGCAAGGCACCGCGCGAGGCTTCCCCCGATTTTTTCCATTGTTGAAGATCACCCCAATACAAATTACCCACGTAGGCGGCAATGCCGACGTAGAGTATGACCATCACAGGTGATTCGTCCATTTCAGTAGAGAAGCGTTGTGACTGGGTGCTTCATCAGCAAACAAAAGACAACAGCAACTACTCGCTTAAATATGCCGTGAATCGTCCTCGTCCTTCTCGGAGTAACCACTGTCTTGGCGGTCATGATTGACCTTATTCTTTTTCGTATAAGCTGCGTGTACATCCTCTGGAGTCATACCGAGGACCTGCGCCAGAGAGATCAGAAAGTGAAACAAGTCGACCACTTCGACCTTGGCATTTTGCTCGTCAAACTCCTGATACTTCGCCCACCACTTCCAAGGCACCGAATCAATGAGTTCCGACATTTCCTGCTGCATCGCCCGCGTGTAGTTTAAGACCCATTTGGTCTTATCCTCCTGCGTCATGCCATCGGTATCCACACCAATGCGTTTGTTAAGTGCGTCCTGTAGGTCAAAAAGTTCGTCAAGTTTATCCATACACTATGCCTAGGCACGCAGTATCTCTCAAGCAAGTGCAAAGAGGTATCCGCGTGACACCGCCGCAGCGGTCTGTTCTTCTCAGCACTCAGGTCTCCCAGCTCAGCTTTCAGCCTTCTCTTCATGCGCGCTCAACTCGAACTCTCGCCACAGGGCGTCATCATTTGCCACGATGATACGCGTGAAGAGTTGCAGATGTTTCACAGATCCGACGCTGCGGGACTGATATATATCGGCGGACATGCACTGCCAAGCGACATTGATGCCTCAGTACTTTACTGGAAGCAGTTCGCTGAACGATTCATTCGCTCGCTCTGTCATATCCCAGAAGACAGTGATACCACACTCAAGATCGAAGCTCCAACACCTGCCGAGCTATCCGAAATCATTCTCAACGCACCCCCCATGCGCGGTGCGGAATACCTCTCGCTCCACCTTTTGCAGGTAATCTGGCAACGGCTCACGGAGTGGGCAGTAGCCGAGCTCGAATCGCTCGAGGGTCTGAGCGCTCTACTCGAAAAAAATGCACCACGTTGGTCTCGCGTCGGCCGCGTCACCTTTCACCTCGCGGAGAATAAGAGCGATCCGGACTATCCCTTCGCATTCATGGCATCCTACGCTTCTGGGCTCTCAAAATCTGGCCGCCTCCAGCAACTCCCCCTCGGCAAAGCGCTTCAACAATACGCAGGCACCAATAATAAGACGGCACTCCTCAAGCTCCTTTCCCCCATTCACTCGGCCGCAAAACAGTGCAAACTCATCGCCGACCTGGCAGCCACGCAGGACATCTTTCACCCGCTCGTGTGGCGTCCCTCCGAAGCCTATCAATTTCTGCAAAGTGTCCCGATCTGTGAAGATGCTGGCTTACTGGTCCGTTTGCCAGATTGGTGGAAAAAGCGCACTCGTCGCCCTCAAGTCGCGGCGACGATCGGCTCCGCCAAGCGTAGTTCGGTCGGCGAGCACGGCCTGCTCGACTTCAAACTCAAGGTCGTCGTCGACGGCCAATCACTCAGCGCCAACGAGATCGACACACTACTCGCCGGTGAAGATGGGCTAGTGATGCTACGCGGCCAATGGGTCGAGGTGGACCGCGAAAAACTACAACAAGCGCTCGACCATTGGCGCAAAGTCGAAGCGCACGGCGACCTTTCCTTTGCCGAAGGCATGCGCTTACTCGCTGGCGCACCGCGTGAACTACAATCCAGCGAAACACTGGAGATTGAGCACGAATGGGCCTACGCCGAAGCAGGTGACGCACTCGCTGCCTTGCTCGAACAGCTCAAAGCGCCCGAACAACTCGCTCCGCCCGCCACCCTCAACGCCACTCTTCGCCCCTATCAACTGACCGGCCTTAACTGGCTCTGGTTCTGCGCCCGCACTGGCCTCGGCGCCTGCCTCGCCGATGATATGGGCCTCGGCAAAACGATCCAAATTCTCGCTGCCCTACTCCGCAAACAAGCGGATGGCACTGACACGCGCCCGGCGCTACTTGTCCTGCCGGCATCGCTCATTGGCAATTGGACCCGCGAGGTAGAAATGTTCGCCCCATCGCTCAAACACTTTGTCGCCCATCCCAGCGCCTGCTCGCAAGCGACACTCAAAGCTCCCTCCGTTGAGATGCTCAAGGTTGACCTCGTTATCACGACTTACGGCATGCTCACTCGACTCGACTGGCCCGCCGAAACCATGTGGAGCTGGGTAGTTCTCGACGAGGCGCAAGCGATCAAAAACCACGCTACCCGCCAGAGCAAAGCCGTCCGCAGCCTAAAAGCAGACGCCCGTATCGCACTCACTGGCACCCCCATCGAAAACAGCCTCGGCGACCTTTGGTCCCTGTTTGACTTTATTAATCCCGGCTTGCTCGGAACTGCGACCCATTTTGCTGCCTTCATCAAAACCCTACACCAGCAGCACAACCACTACGCACCACTGCGCAAACTTGTCAGCCCTTACATCTTGCGCCGCCTTAAGACCGATAAATCAATTATCAGTGACTTACCTGAAAAAACCATACTTAAAGTCTTCTGCGGCCTCAGCCCCGCTCAAGCAAAACTCTACCAACAGGCAGTACGATCACTGGGCAAAGAACTGGCGATGTCTGAAGGGATGCAGCGCAAAGGACTCGTACTCGCCTACCTAATGCGCTTCAAACAAATCTGCAACCATCCCGACCAAGTGACGGGTGCCGGCGAATACCAACCGCAGCAAAGCGCTAAATTTGAGCGCCTCCAAGCGATTGCTGCCGAGATCGCATCACGTGGCGAAAAGCTGATCCTTTTCACACAATTCAAAGAAATGACCGATCCTCTCGCTGAGTGCCTAACCGCGACATTCGCTCGCCCGGGCCTCATTCTGCACGGCGGTACTCCCATCCCGCAGCGCCAACAAATGGTCGAACAGTTTCAGCGCGAAGATGGCCCGCCCTTCTTCGTACTCTCCCTAAAAGCCGGCGGCACTGGTCTCAACCTGACCGCGGCCTCTCATGTCGTCCATTTCGACCGCTGGTGGAACCCTGCCATCGAAAACCAAGCGACCGACCGCGCCTTCCGTATCGGGCAGAAACGTAACGTGCTGGTTCATACATTCATCACCGCTGGCACTCTCGAGGAAAAAATCGACCGCATGCTCTCCGAGAAACTCGCCACTACCGAGGAAATACTCAACGATAACGCCGAGAAATCGTTGACCGAACTCAGTAACGACGAATTACTCGACTTGATCCGCCTCGACCTCCAACACGCCGATACCACATGATGAGCTGGGACGAATTTAGTGAGAATAAGCCTCCAACCGCTGCCGAGCTACGCAGACTTGCAGACCAACGGCGTAGCAGTCTCAACGCCGAAGGCATCGAGCTTAATCCACTGCCTAAAGTTCCCCGCAATGGAGCCATTGCAAAAAGCTTCTGGGGCAAGGCTTGGTGCCGAAACCTCGAAGCGTATAGCGACTACGAATATCGGCTCCCGCGCGGCCGCAGTTACCTGCGCAATGGCACCGTGCTGGACCTTCAAATTGAACCGCAAACTGTCTCCGCTATTGTCAGTGGCTCCGAGCTTTATGAATTCACAGTGAACATTGACCCGCTCGCTCCTGAGACGTGGGCCGCGCTCATCGCAAAATGCCAAGGACAGATTGGCTCACTCGTCGAACTATTGCAAGGTAAGCTGTCCGATGAGATCATGGCACTGGTGATTGATAAAGATGCAGGGCTATTCCCTCAGCCCAGTGAAATTCACTTTAACTGTAACTGCCCAGATTGGGCTGATATGTGCAAGCACGCGGCAGCCGCCCTCTACGGCGTCGGCCTTCGCCTAGATGAGTCCCCCGCACTGCTCTTCAAGCTCCGCGGTGTTGACCACACCAAGCTGCTGGCACTGGAGGCAACCACAGAAAAGATGACCCGCAACAAATCTTCCCGCCGCCGCCTCGATGCAGACGCTGTCAGCGACATCTTCGATATCGAACTTGGGGATTGAGCAACTATTCTGCACGCTTACAGCTGGGCCAAAGCACAGAATTACACTCACTCCCATTCCGTCACTTCGAGCAGGTGTTTTAACACTTGCCGCTTAAAAAATCCTCCACTACCCCTATTTACCTCGATACGTGAATCACCTCGGAGCCAACACTTTGGCACCGTTTGATGCTACTTCCCGGAAGCTAGCAAAGATTGATCTGTGAATCCGTATGTTCGAGCCACACACATGTGTTGCACTCGCTATGACTGTTCTAGCGCGTCTGACACCCACAACAATAAAGTAAACACACAGATAAGATGCCAGAATTCGAAGAAACCGATTCACAGCCAAATCCAAGCCACAACTATACTCCCAGTACAGACGCGTCTAAGAAGCCACGTGGCCGCCGCCGTAGCGGTGGATTTAAGACCGAAGTCGCCTCAACCAGCACTGCAGGTATGGGTGAAGTCAGCGCAGCCGATGCACTCAAGAGCGAAAAACTAAGTGGCAGCCCAAGCGTTGCAGAACCAGAAGAGCGCCCTAAACGCGAACGCAAGCCACGCGCCGAGCGCTCAGAACATTCAGCAGCTGCAGAAGTACACCAAGAGACACCCGCCCCTGCACCCGAAAAAACCGAGCCGCGCGAGAAACGTGCGCCGCGTGAGCCGCGTGAAGAACGCATCACCAATCCACAACCGAGTGAAGCGACTCTGGCCTCCATCGAAAAAGTCGAGGCAAGCATCGCGGAACGTCGTGCCGAACGCGATGCACGCCGTGCTGAGCGCGAGAAAAATCGTCCTGCGAAGAGCGAGCGTAAGCCGAACTCAAAGACTGGCAAAAAGCCACAGCCAAAGGGCAAAGGTAAGCAGCCAAAGAAAAAAGGCCTACTGGCGACACTGCTAGGATTTTTCGGTATCGGCAACAAGGCCAAGCCGGCTGGTAACCGTGGCGGCAATCGTGGCGGCAATCGTGGCGGCAATCGTGGCGGCAAGCACCGCCAAGGCGGCAATCGCCGCCCCCAAAATAGGCAGGGTGGAAACCGCGGTGGACAAAATCGCCGCGGCGGTAATCGCGGTGGACAAGGGCGTCGTCAAGGCGGCAATAAAAAGCCACACTCTGCACAATCTCTTAGCAACGAATCTTAATCTCAGCACGGCGCATACAAAATGGATGTCTTCAAAGTAAGCGGGAACGGACCTCTAAATGGTGAAATTCAAGTGGGTGGCGCTAAAAATGCGGCCCTACCGATACTCGCCGCCACCCTGCTCACCGACGAGACGGTCATTCTCAAAAATGTCCCCGATCTAAGCGATATGCGCTTCATGATCGAGATCCTGCAGCACGTCGGTGCCCAGACGGTACAACCTGAGCCAGGCACATGGGAAATCACCGCCAAGGAGATTACTCACATAGCGCCCTATGAGCTGGTGCGCAAAATGCGCGCCTCGGTCTGCCTGCTCGGCCCGCTCGTCGCTCGCATGCGCAAAGCTGAAGTATCGATCCCTGGGGGCTGCGTGATCGGTCCACGACCGATTGACCTTCATATTAAGGGCTTACAAAAACTCAACTGCCAGGTCGACATCTCGAACGGCTACGTGCACGTCGACGCGGCCGCGATCAAGGGGGGCCCCATCTTCCTTGGTGGCCGTAGCGGCAGTACCGTCACTGGCACAGCCAATATCGTGATGGCTGCGGTGCTCGCGCCAGGATGCACTCGCCTGGAATGTGCTGCTTGCGAACCAGAGGTCGTCGACCTGTGCAACCTGCTCGTAAAAATGGGCGCGATCATCGAAGGAATCGGTAGCCCTGAGCTCACCATTACCGGGGTTGATAAGCTGCATGGTTGTGAGCACTCCGTCATTGCAGACCGTATTGAAGCTGGCACGTTCGTCATTGCTGGTGCAATTACCCGCGGCGACGTCACAGTCAAGGGCATCGCGCCCAAGCTTCTCAGCGCCTTCCTCGACAAGCTCGAAGAGGCCGGCCTGCCCATGGAGCTCGGCGAAGACTACATTCGCGTGCTTCCCTATGAGGGCTCACTGAATCCAGTCGACGTCATTACTCTACCACATCCAGGCTACCCCACCGACTTACAAGCACAACTCGGCGCTTTGATGACGCAAACCGACGGTATTTCAATCATCACTGAGCGGATCTATCCGAATCGTTTCATGCACGTGCCCGAGCTACAACGCATGGGTGCTGACATCGCGATGGAGGGCCCGAGTGCAATTATCAAAGGCGCGAGCCAGCTCTCGGGTGCGCCAGTCATGGCTTCAGACTTGAGAGCCTCGGCGGCACTGATCCTCGCTGCTTTTGCCGCGCGGGGAGACACTTGGATACAACGCATCTACCACCTTGACCGTGGCTATGAGCGCTTTGAGCAAAAGCTGACTGCAATTGGTGCCAAAATCGAACGCCTCAGCGATAAAGAGATGCCAAAGGAATTACTGGAAGAGTAAGGGATGCACGACAGTCTCTCGCGAGGTATGGCTACCCGCTCAGCCCAGCATTATAAAAAGGTTTTTCGTCATTTACCGGGGAGATACTATTCTGAGTCTAATCGGACGGCTATTCTGTTGGGGAGGGTCGACCTCCGTGTCGACCACAGGCACTTTGGAAACCACATGAAAATCTAGGAGTCTCCAAGAGCTGATAATGCCGTCAGACGCTCCCGCATCGGTAGCGGACGACACAGAGGTCGTCCCTCCCAAGAGCAATACCGGACGACACAGAGGCTGTCCCTCCCAAGAGCAACAAGCAAATCCAACGCTCCCAACATAGATCAATGCCTTTCCCGCTAATCGACAATGAACCATAAAAAAGCCCCGCTTGGATTTCCGAGCGGGGCTTTTGCTTAAATGATTGTTAAACGAGCTTATTCAAATGCGTGAGCCGGAAGCTTGCGGTCGACTCTAACCATCTTGAGCTTCGCAAAGGTAGGCACGCCATTTTCATAAGGCACCTGCACCTCACCTTGGATGAGCGGCAAAGCATACTTGTAGAAGTTATAGTTCATACTCACGCCATCTTCGTTAATCCAACTCTCAGGCAACTTTTTCACGCCGTTGGCAATCTCGGAGAGTGAGGCCAGGCCGGTTTCACATGTGTAGGTTTCGCCATCGCCACGAAGCAGTGTGACCATCTTGTCAGTTTCACCTGCAATTGCAGCTTTCACCGCTGCTTGCCCTGCGAGGTATGCTTCATCGTTATCTGTTTGAGAAGAGCAATGTGCCGCCGCGCGTTGCGACATCCCTAAGGAAACCGAGCGCGCCTTGATTTGCAGCGACTCTTCAACTAACCCGCGCAGGTATTCGCCCGCACCACCGAGTTGCGAGTGACCGAACGCATCCGAACCTGCACTTGCGGTGGACACATAATTGCCATCCGCATCGACGAGGCCTTCGCCAACAACAACCACACAGTACTTCTCTTTCTGCAGCACGTGTTGCACGTCTGAGATAAATTTCTCTGGTGAAAACGCAACTTCTGGAAGATAGATAAGGTGTGGCGCCGCATTGGGCTCATCGCGGCGCTTTGCGAGCGCTGAACCGGCAGCAATCCAACCTGCACTACGCCCCATGACTTCGATGATCTGCACGAGGTCGTATTGACCCATCGCCGCATTGTCGCAGGCGATTTCCTTAACTGTCGACGCGATGTATTTGATTACGCTGCCGTAGCCTGGAGTGTGATCTGTAGTCACGAGGTCGTTGTCGATTGTCTTTGGAATACCAATCACGCGCAGGTCATAGCCACGCTCTTGAGCGAGCTTGGAGATCTTGTCGGCAGTGTCTTGGGAGTCGTTACCGCCCGCGTAGAAGAAATAGCGAATGTTGTGAGCTTCGAATACCTGAAGTACACGGTCATAGTCTTGCTGGCTCTTCAGCTTAAAACGGCAGGTGCCCAGTGCGGCCCCAGGTGTGTGGCGCAGGGCGCGGATCGTTTGCTGAGACTCGGATGCGAGGTCGACGAGCTGCTCATTTAAGATACCAAGCACTCCATTCGCTCCACCGTAGATTTCTTCGATACACTCGTGGTTAAGTGCTTCGGCAACGACTCCGGCGAGGCTGGCGTTGATGACTGATGTGGGGCCACCGGATTGGGCGACAAGGCAATTTCCTTCGAGTTCTGGCATAGGTAATAGTTCTCTGTTAATTTAAAAGGTCTGTTGTGTGTGTAATTTCGACCGACTTGAAAGCAATACTTAAACCTAAATTCGATGGTTTGAAGTAAGAAGAAAGAGAGTTAGTGTTTCATTATAAATAACTTACAGTAGGCAGATAGGTGAAAAAGTCTAACATTGCAAATCATCACTCCTAAGTCACCAGGCCTGACTTCGACCCTGCTTGCGCTTGTTTCAGGTCTATAGGATCGCGCCCGGAGTGTAATTTGCTGCGTCTGGGAAATTCTGGGCGTCCTCACGGACGGTGGCGCAGAAGTTTTCGACCTGTGTCGCGGCGAGCCCAGTCATCGCTTGCGCGCGGCCCATCATCTCCGCGAGCGCTGCCTCAGAGAGGCCCAACCGCCGATCCGAACCCAGGCGGGCGACTAGGTCATTCTTGGTAATCTTGCCTGCACGCAAGTCTCGCACAGTTTGCACCGCGTGCTCTTTAATCGCTTCATGTGCTTCTTCACGGCCCGCTCCTGCTTTGACCGCTTCCATTAACACCGTGGTGGTCGCTAAAAATGGTCCATAGCGTTGATTCTCCTGGTCTATCACCGCTGGGTAGACTTCCATCTGATTGAGAATCGTCAGGAATGTATCGATCAAACCATCGATTGCAAAGAAGCTGTCTGGCAGGAACACGCGGCGCACCACCGAGCAAGAGACATCGCCCTCATTCCACTGGTCTCCAGCGAGTTCTGCCGCCATTGTGAGGTGCCCCTTGAGAATTGCGGCGAATCCATTCACGCGCTCACAGCTGCGGCTATTCATTTTATGGGGCATCGCTGAAGAGCCCACTTGCCCCTTGGCAAAGCCTTCACTCGCGAGCTCATGCCCAGCCATGATACGTAGCGTCTTAGCAAAGCTGGATGGGCCAGATGCAAGGCGCACGAAGATCGAAACCACTTCAAAATCTAGGCCGCGTGGATAGACTTGACCAACGGTGTCGAGCGCCGCGCCGACTCCGAGGTGATCGAGGATGCTGCCTTCCAGCGATGCAACTTTAGCCGAGTCATCGCCAAAAAGTGTGAGCAGATCCATCTGAGTCCCAACAGGCCCCTTGAGCCCGCGCACGGGATAGTTGTCGATCACACGGTCAAGCTCACGCACTGCGAGTAGCAAATCTTCTCCGAACATGGCGAGCCGCTTGCCAAAGGTCGTAGGCTGCGCGGGTACATTGTGGGTCCGGGCGGTGATCACCAGATCCTTCCACTCCTCCGCACGGTCTGCCAACTTTAAGAGGGCGGCGATCGCCTTATTGCGCACGACTTCGAGGGCTTGAATAATCTGCAGCTGCTCAACATTTTCAGTCAAATCGCGACTAGTCAGACCTTTGTGAATGTGCTCATGCCCAGCGAGGTCGCAAAACTCTTCGATTCGTGCCTTCACGTCGTGGCGAGTGACCGCTTCGCGCTCGTTGATAGAATCAAGGTTGATCTCGCCCTTTACACGCTCGTAAGCGTCAATGGCCTCTTGCGGGATGTCCAAGCCCAATTCCTTTTGTGCGCGCAATACTGCGATCCAGTAGTCGCGCTCCAACTTAATGCGCCCTTCCGCGCTCCAGACATCGCACATTGCCTTCGAAGCGTAGCGCCCCGCTAATACATTTGGTATGTTTTCCATAGCTTCTTGAATTTGAGAAAACGGATGAAACTACAGCTCACGCCCGGCCATGCGACCAAAAAACAGTAAAATTGCGCAAGCCCGTTAGTCAGGGCTCTGAACCAGCGGATTTGATGACAGTCAGTGATTAATTATCCGCGCAGCATAAACAACTACTTAGCTCAAGCACTTGATCGCCAATTCTCGGCAAACTTCCTCCTGCTCGTTCGGTCGCTCGAGAATGCCCTCGAAGGCTTCAGAAAAAGCGATCTGAAATTGGATCAATTTCTTGAGCGGTACCTGACTGGCAGTGACTGCCAGGTTGCCAAGGTACCACGGATTCTGCGTGAAGACGTTCAGGTTACTCTTTTCTTCGCTACCAGCGAAGTGTTGACTATAAGCCCGCGCCGCCGCTTCGAGATCAGACTTGGCGATACCACGACCACCCAAACGAATCGCTCCCGCATCAAGCAACACCCGCAGCTGAATCAATAAACGATTACGCGATTGCAGGCTTCCCAGTAGAGGACGCGATTCGCTGTTGGTAAAAAAATGGCGGCGCAACGCTTCCAACGTCCAATCCAACTTTAATGAGTAAAAAGCATCCGCCGCTTCAAAAAAATCGGCATCGCCGAAATTAGGCACGAGGTCAGTCACCAAGCGCGCGGTAATCTGCTCTCCACTATCTGCGACAAAGGTGGCCAGCTTGCGCGTCTCTGCTACGATCAAGCGCGAGTTGCCATTGACCTTGCCAATCAAGAGCTGCACCGCATCGCGAGAAACAGTGACGCCCGCCTGCTCGCACTCATCCTGAATCATCCGTGCATACATCGCCGCCGCATTCTTATCTGCGGCCAATGCTGTAAACTCAGCGTTTTTTTGACACCACTTGTAAAAACTGCGCACCTTATAGACTGGCTGTGCGGTGATCAGCACACCCACTTGAGAGGGGTCTAGGGACTGCAGCACTTCCTTCAGGTTATCCAACAGGTCGAGGGTTCCTTGCGCTTTGCCTGTTTGGCTATTCGCCATAAAATTAACATCTTTCAGCCAAACAACTTTACGGTCTCCAAATAAAGATAAAGTCTGCACAGCACTGGTGAATCGATTGATCGCATCGTCCACCTCCGCGACATTCGCCGCACGACCATCGACAATCTCCTTCGACAGATCGTCTGAAATCTCCTTGGTCTGCTGCGCAAACCATTCCTTACCTTGTTCAGAAACAAGGTAATCGTCGTCACCGCATATAAATGTGAAGGATTTGGCTGGCATGAATCAAGCAGCGATACTGTTAAAGGTTAATATTAAATCATCGCTGTAAAATCAACTACTGTGCTCAATGCGTATTTAAGAGCAACGCCGAAGTCGCAATCGATCACCAAACATCAATATTTAAAGAAGCGACTGCGTCACAGCACAGACCCGGTCATTAAAATAAGATTACGCCATGCCAAAAACGGCAGATGTTCGCGGCTTCCTAGCCACGATGTCTTAGCGTAGGCTAACCGTGAATCCACCACCAAGCTAAATACAGAAACTAGTGCTCCGCCTCCGTACTGAGAAACTCCTCCATCTTGTATTTGCGCAATTTTCGACGCATCCAATCCAACGCGGTCTGCACGGCACGCGCCTTGACGTCCAACCGCCCGCCCGTGTAGCGCACCGTCTTACACCAGACTCCAACAGGTGAGTGATAACCAAAGTGAATCGTTCCCACTGGATGACTCGAATTGCCGCCATCCGGCCCGGCGAAACCAGTGACACTCAAGCCATAATCTGAACACATCCGCTCGGCTGCCCCGGAAGCCATCGCAACCGCACATTCGGGACTCACCGCCCCGTGCTGCTCCAAGAGACTCTCCGGCACCCCAAGTTGCGTCACTTTCACATCATTGGTGTAGCATACAATCCCGCCGACAAATACCTCAGACGCACCAGGCACATCGGTAAACTCGCTGCTCAACGCGCCACCCGTGCATGACTCAGCAATCGCTAACTTACGGTCTAATGCACGGAGCTCATGATACACCACACCCGCCAAAGAGCAGTGCCCAAAACAGACAAAATCATCCCCGAGTAAGCGACGTGCCTCCTGCGCGATCACCTTCAATTGTTGCATACAGATTGAGCCATCTCGGCAGCTCAAACGTACATCCACCATGCTGTAATGCACACAAAAGGCGACATCTAGGGCATCATGCCCCGCCATCAGCGGCTTCAGCAACTGCTCCACACTCGACTCACCAAGCCCACAAGTGCGTACTTGAACATAAGCCTCATCCTCACCAATGAGACCTTCTCGCTGCAAGCGCGGTAATACGTAATTGTCAAACATCGGCTTCAACTCATGTGTCGGCCCGGGTAACATCACTAAGGTCTTCCCTGCAGCTACAAGAATCAGCCCAGGCGCGGTGCCTCGCTCATTATGGAAACACTCTCCGCCTTTAAACCGAAAGCACTGCTTTGCATGGTGCGGAGCCAGTGAACGGCCTAAGACAGACAAGCGATCTTTAATCGTAAGCTCGACCTCACTCTCAAATACTAGATCCACGCCCAGCGCCTCAGCCACGGTCTCGCGCGTCATGTCATCCGAAGTAGGCCCCAATCCGCCCGTCGTGATCACTAGATCAGATCGCTCCCACGCTTCTCGAAAGGCGCGTCGGATTGCCACTGCTTCATCACGAATCACCTGACAGCGGCAAATCGGCACACCATACTGCGAGAGCTGCTCGCCAATGTAGGTCAAATGAGTATTTTGACGAATTCCAACTAGCAATTCGTCTCCAAAATTAATGACTTCGACTGAAAGTGGTTTCGACATAGACAGAAAATAAAACTGTGGGCACAGTGCCTGTTCTTGTGCGCAAGACAATACAGTTATAACAGAACCTTAACAAATGCCAAAGGCGGAACAAACAAATCTGAAAGAAAAAGTCAGGCGTCTCCCTCGCAAGCCGGGAGTCTACCTGATGAAAGATCGCCTAGGACAGACCCTCTACGTCGGTAAAGCCAAAGATCTGAAGAAGCGGGTCTCTACCTACTTTCAAGCCTCCCGCAAACTCCTTGTAGCGCAGCCAAAAGTGCGCGCAATGATCGACTTGATCCACGACTTCGAGCTAATCATCGTTAACTCTGAAGCGGAGGCCTTGCTCCTTGAAGGCCAACTGATCAAAAAATATAAACCGCGCTACAACACCGACTTTACCGACGACAAGCGCTTCCTGTTGGTGCGCGTTGACCTGCGCGAGGCATTACCCCGCTTCCGGCTCACACGCAACCGGACCGACAGCAAATCGCGCTATTACGGCCCCTTTGCCCACTCCACCCACCTGCGCCAAACCCTCAACGCCCTGCGCAAAAAGTTTGGCATACTACTCAGCGACGCCAGCCCGCTGCAGCTCGACACTGACCAATGGCGCCTCTACGACGACGCCCGCGCCGAAATCTTTCAGCATCCCAATGAACTGAGCAAAGCCGAGTACCTCCAGCGAGTTGAAGCCGCATGCGACTTCCTTGACGGCAAAACAAAAGAGTGGCTCACGGAACTAAAGGAGCAAATGCTCCACGCCGCCGCGCACCGTGAGTATGAAAAAGCCGCGCAACTACGCGATCGCGTCCATGCGCTCAAACAAACCAGTGCACGTACCCGAAAATTTGAACGCGCCCTGCATGACCCCACCCCCAAACTCGAAATTCTACAACAACTGCAGAAAGATCTCGCACTCCCGACACTCCCCAAGCACATGGAGTGTTTCGATATCTCCCACATTTCAGGCAGCTTTTGTGTCGCCTCCATGGTATGTTTCAACCACGGCAAGCCGAACCGCAGACAGTACCGACGGTTCAAAATTAAATCCTTCATCGGCAACGACGACTTTCGTGCCATGGAAGAAGTCGTCGGCCGCCGCTATCGGCGCCTCTATGAGGAACACAAAGCATTCCCGGACCTAGTGGTGATCGACGGAGGGGCGGGCCAAGTCACCGCTGCACTCAAAGCATTTTTGGGTCAAGGGCTGGAGCCCCCGGCCCTGATCGGCTTGGCCAAGAAAAACGAAACCATTCTCTTCAGCGATGGTCGCGAGCCGCTCAATCTCTCGCATCACGATCCCGGCCTCCGTATGCTCCAGCACATCCGCGATGAAGCGCACCACTTCGCCAACAGCTTCAACGCCGAGCTGCGCAGCCAAAAACTGCGCGAATCGATCCTCGAAGATTTTAAAGGTCTGGGCACGGACAAACGCCTACGGCTATTAAAGCAGTTCGGCTCCATTGAAAAGCTCCGCAAGGCATCCGCCGCAGACATCACTCAAGTCGAAGGCATCGGCCCAAAAACCGCCGAGCGGTTAGTAGAGTTTCTTCAAGCAACCTGAGCCATCTTGACCGATCACCACGCCCGAGTGGATCGAATAGCTATTCAAACTAATTTTATTACAAAAAAACTGCCACAACAATATGTTGTGACAGTTTGTAATTTTGACTAAAATTATGATTAGATCTTAGAAATCAACTGTAATTGAAGTACCACCTGCGTCACCAGCTCCTTCTGGTAAACCCGTAACAGTATAAGCCGTACCTTGTGTGATGTTATCGGGATAGTCTTCACCAGCAACCTGCAAAGACGTCTCGTCCACCCCTTTGATATACTGACCATCACCGATAAGATCCGCAATAGCAACGGTGGTAACATCATTCTCTGAGAAATATTTGTCTGCCGCAGATGTAATTTGACGTATGTTATTTAACACCGCTTTACCTTGAGAATTAGAACGAACCTTCTGAAAGGCTGGGACTGCCATTACAGCAAGCAAGCCGATGATGACCACTACGATCATAATTTCGACAAGTGTGAATCCTTTTTTATTTTGTTTCTTCATAATGATATACTTGTTCAATTATTATTTATATACAAACGGTTGGAGTATACCAACGCAGTCAAAGTTAATAAAAATTCCTTAAGAATAAACTCAAATTAAAGCGCACCGCCGACATTATTTTACCTTTTTTTAGCGCAACTCTGCCGTCGCCAACCCGGCTACTAAATATGCAAGTCGACCAAAATAACCAAGCTCGCGATCCCCATACCTATGAGTAGTGCCAACCACAACTCCCAATCCTGGACTTGATGCCACAACAAAACGCAGCCTAACAAACTAATCAGCAAGAACAGGATGCGAAAAGTGAACAGGGTCTTTTGCATGGAATTAACTTGAAGTAGGAGAAAAGAAGGAAGATGCATGACCATGCGGATTTACCAACGAAAGGCGCCGGTTAACCACGCAACAACAAAGGGCAGCGCAATCAGGGCACACATTAAACCATAAATGATTTTTTGCGCTTTGACTGCCTTTTTTTGTCGTTCTGCTTCGGTTAACACTTTGTCCGATTGTTTCATTATCGACTTAAAATAACAGTGAACGATTGCGTTACGCAACTAGAACTTACTGAAACAAGCTCTGCTACTTCATCACCACAGCAACCCGAAAACCAGTCAATCGATTACGCTCGCCGCGAGGTGCGCTGCGAATCGGCACCGTAAAAATCGCCTCGATACGGTCTTGTGCATGCCCACCAATATGGCGGACGTCTTCAGTCTCGAATCGGTCAATCGACTCCAACCACTCACTGACATTACCCAGTAAATCATAAAACCCACTTACAAACGGTTCCTTCTTACCGACCGACTGTGCAACTCCGTCGGCATCTGATACACTCCAGACATGCTCCTCTAGGACGACATAGCGCAACTGCCCCAAGGCTTGTCGGAACTCATTCTCTGTCGGCAGACGCACTTCTTTACCTAAAATCCAGGATAGCCGCTCACAAAAGCGTTTAGCCTCAGTCCAACTCACCGAATCTACTGGATTTAGGTCACCTTGATTACGGCTCGGGTTCGTACCCATAATCAAAGTATACAAAGCCTGAGGGACTTCGGTACGCAGCATACGCATGTGCGCTGCCTCTGGTACTGGCAATAGCGCATCATACACTCGATCTTGGATATACCCCAAGTTATTCTGTACGAGGTTTAGGTAACGCACCTTCACCTGCAACTCCTCGTCATTGAGTGAACTCCGCGGAAACGCGTCCTGCATTTGCTTGATATCTCGACGCAGCGCGACGATGACATCAGCCGCTTCGTATGTGCGCCGATCGGAAAGCAATTGTTTTAACAAGTCGTGGTTGTTCTCAATATCTAGCCCTAATTCAAAGCTCTGCGCGGTCTGGCTTTTTCGTTGAAATTCCGCAACTCGCTCTGACGAGGCATGTATGCTATTAGGATATTCTTCATTTAACTGCTTCTGCAAGCGGGCCACCTCTTGATACAAACTTGCCGCTTCAAGCGTCTCACCATTAGCGCGGCTAGTATCGGCTATTTTTGCAATTTGCTCGATTTCGAGATAGCCTTGACCGGAGTATATACTGACCATCTTCATTTTCATTTCCTCCAGCCGTGAAACACTCGCCTGGTTGGTGCCACGGTATTCACGGTTCAATCGCTGTTGAATCTGAATCGCTTGTTTTAAAACCTCGGCAGCAGACTCCCACTGTTTTTCATCAATCAATCTATTGGTCTGCGTCTCGAGATCGATGCTTTGATTCAATAATGGCTCCGCAGTCAAATAGCGGGCTTCACGCTGTAAACGCGTCGCGCGCCCCACGTCATATGCAGAGCTCCGCGGGAAATTCTCATTGATGTCTTTTTGCAAATCAAACGCGGCTTGATATTTATCTCGAGCTGCCCCTAAGGATTGAGCATTGGACAAAGACCATGCCTCAGATTCCAGTGCGAGGCTCTCCTCTGCTAAAAAATCAGCCGAAAGATCCTGATAGCGCTTCTCCAGATCCTCCAAGCGCTGAGCTGCGCTACTATTGTAGCCAGACATCCCAGCGATGTACTGATTTTGCAGATCTAGGGCGCGCTGCAACAGCACCATATCCTGTGGTTCCGCCGCACGAATCGCCAATACCTCTTCAAACTCGACCTCAAACTGAATACTCTCCAATCGCAGCGCTTTTGCCTCCGCAGACACCTCCGTATTCGAGTTTAACGCATTATAATCCACTTTTTTAGGCCCGAGCTTGCTCAGTAAGAAGAACGAGGCCAACACTCCTACACAGCCTAAAAAGATGAACAGCGCGACTACAAATCGCTTAAGGCCACTAGTTCCGCTGGGGCGGTGGTGAGGAGATCTCTTCAATTTAACCATATAAAAATTTGAGCTGGCACTGTAAAAACGGTCTGCCTAGATGAACCTCACCAGTGCAGTGCCGCAAGGCTAAAGGCGTACGCTTTACAATTGTAATGATTCGCCTACAGCTTTCAGGCTTTCAGTCCATCAAACTTTCAGCTTTTTATATCATTCATATGTTTCAACAGATCACGATACTCGGACCCGGCCTCCTCGGCGCTTCAATCGCAATGGCCGTGCAAGAGCGCGGACTCGCCAAACGAGTAGTCGCATGGTCCCGGCGCCCAGAATCGCGCGCGAAATGCCGCCAGCAGGACTGGTGCGATGCTGTGCTGGAAACTCCGGAAGAAGCCGTGACTGGCAGTGACTTAGTGATCCTGTGTACGCCAGTGCAAACCATCGTTCCTCTTATAAAACAGATCCGCGCAGCACTCAGCGAGACTGCCATCGTCTCTGATGTCGGTAGCACCAAACGCGTGATCTGCCGTGACGCACAGAGCACACTCAATGGGCTCTCCGCCACGTTTCTCGGTGCGCACCCCATGGCGGGCTCGGAACTCACAGGCATGGAACACGCACAAGCCAACCTGTTTGAGCATTCCGCCTGCATCCTGACCCCAGTTGACGACACTCCAACCAAGGTCATTAAGCAAGTATCGGCATTCTGGGAAGCACTCGGCATGATCGTCTCCAGCGCATCTCCAGAGCGGCATGATGAAATCGTGGCTCATGTCAGTCACTTGCCTCACCTGCTCGCTTCGACGCTCTGCGCCTATCTCGCAAGGCAAGATCAAAGCTGGGGCAAGCTCTCCGGCGGCGGCCTAAGAGATACGACACGCGTCGCGTCGGGCGACCCGCAGTTGTGGAAACAAATTCTCGAACAAAACAGTAACGAGGTCCTAAGCGCCATTGATGGTTTTGAGCAAGCACTTCACCAGCTCAAAGCCGCATTGCTCAATCAAGACTCCGCAGGCGTCATTAAGCACCTTGAACAAGGAAAAGCATACCGCGATCAATTACCTACCGACTGAGCCTATTATTCCAAGTTTTAGCCTTTCAAAAAATGACCGATCCACTTCCTATAACACCCTTTACTCAGCCACTGGACCATCAGATCCGGCTTCCAGGCTCAAAGAGTATCACCAACCGTGCACTCATCCTTGCCGCTTTGGCCGATGGTGAAACACGCCTGGAAGGTGCCTTATTCAGCCGCGATACACGGATCATGCTGGAAGCCCTCAAAGTGCTTGGGTTCCAATGTTCAGCCGACCAAAGTACACAAAGCATTACCGTAAAAGGCGAAGGCGGCTCAATCCCGAACAACAGTGCCGAATTACATATTGGCAATGCCGGCACCGCGGCGCGCTTCCTCACTGCTTTTCTCGCCCTGCAATCGGGTGGTTGCTATACCCTCGATGGCGACCCCGCCATGCGTGAACGCCCGATGGCTGGGCTACTTGACGCGCTTTGCGCTTTAGATGCAGCAACCTTTGAATTTCACGGCAAACCCGGCCATTTCCCGTTCACTCTAAAGGCGAAAGGCTACAAGGGCGGCACGGCAACAGTCGATGCCAGTGCCAGTAGTCAAATTCTCTCGGCGCTCCTACTCGCCGCGCCTGCAGGCTGTGGCGACATTCAACTCTCCTGCCCTGGTGTGCGCCCCGCTTACGTCGCGATCACATTGAAGATGCGTGAAGCCTTTGGCGCCATGCCTACGAGCTGTGATACGGAGGGCAACTACACGCTTGAACCCCTGAAATATCAGGCACCCGCAGATGGGGTATATCGAATCGAGCCTGACATCTCTGCAGCCAGCTATCTGCTCGCACTCTCACTGATTCAAGGCGGCCAACTCAACTTACCAAACCTCAGCGCTGATCCACTCCAAGGCGATGCGCATTTCGTTGAGGTGCTCGCGCACCATGGGCTGCGCGTCGATGCTGAAAACAATGAATGGATCGCCAGTTGCTCGACCTCGGAAGCAATTGGTCGCGGACACCGCGAGATCGACTTCAATCCCTTCTCTGACACCTTTCTCACCTATGGAGCAATCGCGCCGCTACTCGGCGGCTCGGTCCGCATCTGCGGGATTGGCCACACACGCCACCAAGAGACCGACCGTATCGCAGGTATGGCCAATGAGCTCTCCAAGCTTGGACAACTGGTAAAAGAAGAGGACGATGCACTCACCATCAGCACCAAACCCAACGAGCTCCGCGCTCGCGCGCTGAAGGCGCGCAATGCAGGTGGCCTGATCGAGATCGATACCTACGAAGACCACCGCTTCGCCATGAGCTTTGGTATCCTTGGCAGCTTTGACCTAATTGGCGACGGCAAGCCATGGCTCGCAATTCGAGATCCTCAATGCTGCGGCAAAACCTACCCCGATTTTTTCGAGGTGTTGGATCAATTGCGCAGTTAAGCGAGGCACGAGTTCGGCCTCGTCCGCAATTTAAAGGCAGTGCGACAGCTCGCTGGCATTTTCTTCAACCCCGCCACGCTGATTGCACATTCGAAGTCCCTACAGTTGCGTAGCGGTCTGTTCCTTCCATAGACCTAGCTGAGCGGCGGTCGCCGACACCGCTGCCACACAGGCCGTCTCAGCACGCAGTACATGCGCACCTAGATGCGCGAGCTTCCAACCATTTTTACGAAAGATATCCCGTTCGGCAGCCGACCAGCCACGCTCCGGGCCTAGGGCAAGCACAGCGCTCGCGCCTGAATCGGGCAATACCTCGCTCAGCCCACCGCTGGCCTCATAATTGTCTAGTACCACATGCACAGCCGCACCATGCAGCGCCGAGATGGCCGACTGTAAATCAGCGTGCATCGCCACCTGCGGTAGATGCGTACCAAAGGCCTGCTCGGTGCCTAGGCGAATACGATCGCGCCACTCATCCGTCTGCCACAGACTGCTTTGCGCATACGAAGGTTCACTGTGTTGGGCTTCAAAAAAATGAATCGCCGTCACGCCGAGACTCGCCGCCTCAAACAGGATACGCTTCGCGGTATGCGGCCGTGGGAGCCCAATGAGTAAATGAATCGGCAGCGGCGCTGGAGCTGGCTCAGTGCCCACTACCCGCAACTCAAAGCCGCCGTCCGGGGCTGCTGCAACCACTTCAGCACGAGCACGAGGCCCGTTGACAAACCCAAGAAACACCAAAGTCCCAACCTTCGCACGCAGCACTTTTTTTAAATGCTGCGCACGTGGATCGTTGCCTTCGAGCCAACGCGATTCAAACGCACTTTCAAAAAGCATCAAATTCATAGTCGCAGAATGAGATGAGTCTTTTGCCATCAATCGGCACAGCCGATTAGCGGCGGCGCCCGAAACGGCTCGAGCCCGAGTTGCGCTTACGGCGCTTTGGCGGTGCAGCCGACTCACTGCGAATGATCGGCTCATGGAAATAGTTAAAGTTCTCCAGCTTCTTTTGCGGAATCGGCTGATCGATAAATTTCTCAATCGCATCCAGCTTTGACTGCTCATCGGGCGCCACCAACGTCGCCGCGTCGCCCTCACGCTGAGCGCGTCCAGTGCGACCAATGCGGTGCACATAATCTTCGGCATGCTCGGGCACATCGTAGTTGATCACGTGCGTCACATTCGCGATGTCTAGGCCGCGTGACGCAATATCAGTCGCCACGGGAATCTTCATCTTGCCCTCTTTAAATTGCTCCAGCGCCTTGGTGCGGGCTTTTTGCGGCAGGTTCGAGTGCATCGCTACACAACTGTATTCGCGCTCCTGTAACCAGCGCGCAATTCGGTCTGCTCCCACTTTCATGCGACAGAAAATAATCATGCTATCGACTTCCTGGGATTCAATTAAAGCGATCAACAAATCGAATTTCTGCATTGCACCGACTGGATACACCTCATGCTTGACCGTCTCAGCAGGTGTTAGCTTAATGCCAATCGATACCTCCACGGGATCCTTCAGGCTCTTCGCCACTAGGCGCTTAATGTCTTCCGATACAGTCGCTGAGAACAGCAGCGTCTGGCGATTTTGATTACACAGCTTGATGATACGCTGCACATCGTCGATAAAGCCCATGTCGAGCATGCGATCGACCTCATCAAGCACCAGCACCTCCACTGAGCGCAAATCGAAATTACCCTGCTGGAGGTGGTCCAGCAAGCGGCCGGGTGTAGCGATGACTACGTCCGCACCGGCGCGCAACTCGTCAAGCTGCTTGCCGTAACCGACACCGCCATGAATTAAACAGCACTTCGGCGCGCAATATTTACCATACGATGCAAACTGGTCTTCGACCTGAGCCGCAAGCTCACGCGTCGGCCCAAGCACAAGGCAGCGAGGCGGCGCGCCTTTTTTATGGCCACCAAGGCGATGCAGAATCGGTAGTGCATAGGCCGCAGTCTTGCCAGTACCAGTCTGCGCGGAGCCAATCACATCTTTGCCCTCAATAATGTGTGGAATAGAACCTGCCTGAATCGGTGTCGGCGTAGTAAAGCCGAACTCATCAATAGATTTAAGAATAGACTCATCGAGTCCTAGGTCGTGAAACGTCATAACGGTTGTCTGGGTGAAATGCCCGGCCAACTTACGCATCCGGGTCCTGATGAAATTCTGCACAGCTGAGAGCTGAAATGCTCTGTGCCGCAGAAATTAAAATCGAGACACTGTGTCTATTTCTTTGGGAATCAAGGAGAAAGAGGCCTACGCCCTACACCTGCTTCATCGACGATGCAGTGCCCGATACGCATCGCACCACTGCCCGCTCCCTCCCCAACACTCTAATCCTGCTTCACTTGGTAAAAGCGCTCGTGCCTCTCATTGAGAAATTGCTGCAGACACTGATCAATCATCTTGGTCGAAGGCTGATCACGCGGCCCTGCCAGCCTTCATGGTAGCGCATTCTTCCTAGCGTTATGGTCGACAGCCACTGATCGGTATTGCCAAAGCGGCGGTAGCACATGGTCGACTGCTTGCTTTTAATCATCTTCTAAGGCTTAGACAGAAACTCCCGCGACCAACTTTGCAAACCAGATCTGTAGGCAGGCCAAGAAGCCTCAGGCTTGCGCTTATTATAAAAGTTCTATTATCTTCCGCCCATGACTACGTCCTATCGAGGCCGCATCGCACCGACACCCACGGGGTATTTACACCTCGGGCATGCGCGCACTTTTTGGATCGCGATGGAGCGTGCCCGCGAATTTGGCGGCAAGTTGATCTACCGCGACGAGGACATTGACCCCGACCGCTGTAAACCAAAGTTTGCCGACGGTGCCATCGAAGATCTTCAATGGTTCGGCTGCCGGTGGGACGAAGGCCCAGATGTCGGAGGCCCAGTCGGGCCCTACCGACAAAGCGAGCGCATGCCCCTCTTTCTCGGTGCATGGCAACATCTGAAAGAAGCAGGCTTTATTTACCCCTGCGATAAATCGCGCAAAGATGTGGCATGGGCCACTCAAGCCCCCCACGCCGACGAAAAAAACAGCGAGGCCATCTACCCCGAGCACCTGCGCCCACCGATCGGCACTGGTAAAACCGCCAAAGAGCCAGGCGCATCTAACTGGCGCTTCCGAGTGCCGAGCGATCGCAAAATCGAGTTTGACGATGGCTGCTTGGGTCCCTGCGCCTTCAACTGCTTAAGGGACTTTGGTGATTTTCTCATCTGGCGTAAAGATGGGCAACCAGCTTACGAATTGGCAGTCGTCGTCGACGATGCCGCGATGGGCATTACCGAAATCGTGCGCGGCGAAGACTTACTTATTTCTACCGCCCGACAACTGCTCATCTACGAAGCGCTTGGCCTGCAGGCACCGCAATTTTACCACACTCCCTTACTCTGCGATACTAGCGGGCGACGCCTCGCCAAGCGCCACCGTTCCCTAAGCCTGCGCGAACTGCGCGAATCTGGCAAAACACCCGAGGACTTGCGAAACTCAGAAGACTGGTGGTCGGGCTTGGAAGATTAGCTTGCGCGGGCAATCTCAATGCTCAAACAGATCTTGAAGTCACCCCGCTCACAGCGCAACGAGCCTCTCTTGGCATTTCAGACTTTCCGTGAGTCGAGTTATAAGCCTTGATGGAATCATGATCGACCAAGAACTACAGCAGCTGGATGCATTCAAAAACAAGCTCATCGCTTGGCTCGCAGAATCTGGGGTTGCGCTGCTGGTTGCGATTTTAATTATCGCCCTCGGAGTCTGGCTCTCCAAGAGCCTCGCCAAATTTACCCTAAGGCTTTGCGATAAGCGTGGCATCGACATCACACTCGCCCGTTTTTTTGCAGGATTTGCCAAGGTCATCATCATCGCATTCGCCACCATTATGGCGTTGAGTAAGCTCAATATCGAGATCACTCCGTTTATCGCACTGTTAGGTGCCAGTGCCTTCGGCCTCAGTCTCGCCGTGCAAGGCCCCGTATCCAACTATGGTGCCGGTATCGTACTCATCATTACCCGCCCCTTTAAAGTAGGTGATACCCTCACCATCAACGGACTGACTGGGCAAATCGACTGCGTGAATCTGGGTAATACCCAACTACTCAATGAAGACGAAGAACGTATCACGATTCCAAATCGCAACGTACTCGGCGAAATTTTCACGAACTCTTACGACTACAGTATCGTCGAAGCCGTAGTAGGAATCGACTACAGCGCCGACCCTGAAGTGGCGATCGAATGCATCGCCGCAGCGATTCAGACAGTCGAGGGAGTCGCCCCCGAACGCATGCCGGACGTCGGCATCGAGGACTTTGGCGACTCCTCTATCAATATCGGTTATCGTGTTTGGATCCCGACCCGCACATATCATCGTACCCGCTACGCAGTCAACATGGCAGTCTTCCGCGCACTGGAAGCCGCAAAAATCCCCATCCCGTTTCCTCAGCGCGACGTGCATTTGATTCAACAGTAGTATCACTCAACGCGGTGCATTACGCCGCTAGCCTAACCTTTACCATTTTAGCTTCAGCCTTTCGTAGCATCCATGTCAACCAGTTCCGAATTTAAAATCATCGCCGTCGACGGCGGGGCCGCTAGCGGTAAGTCTTCCACCTCACGTGCAATCGCTGAACGCCTCGGCCTCATGCACGTCGATACCGGCGCTCACTACCGCACACTGGCTTATGCATTGCTAAATGCCGGCGCAGACACCGAGTCCGCCGACCTGATCCCCGCGCTCTTGGCAGCACTCAAACTCAATACCACGATCAAAGGCCGCAGCGCACTGCTGAGTATCAATGGCCACGTGCCGGCTGACGCTGAAATTCGTTCACCGGAAGTGAACAGCTATGTCTCAAAATTTGCCGCGATTGAATCTGTCCGTGAATTCCTGTTTAACTACCAACGCAGTCAGGCAGATGTCGCCCGTGAACATCCCGGATTCAACGGACTGATCATGGAGGGCCGCGACATCGGCTCGATTATTTTTCCCAACGCCGCGCATCGCTTTTTCTTATTTGCCGATGAAGCCACTCGGGCTGCCCGCCGCGCGAAAGACGGCCAGACCGACTCCATCGCCGAGCGCGACAAGCGAGACAGTCAGCGGAAAACGGCACCGTTGGTTTGCCCTGAAGGTGCCATTCGCGTCGACACTGGACCTCTGTCGCTTGACGCGGTGGTCGATCATATCTGCGGCCTGATTACTGGAGCTTAGTTTGAATCCACAGCGGCATAATTCATACAGAATCGCCGCCCGTATGGATTGCATTCATAAACATTCGTGTCCATTAACGGTTCAAAATCAGGCAGAACTTCTAATTTAGCCCATCTGCATTCGTCATTCTACACTCCGCTCAATGTCACAATCACGTCCACTCATCCCGCCTTTTTACGAATGCGTCCGCGTCATCGCGGACTGGTTTTTTAGCACGTTTTACGATTTTTCAACCTCGGGCATACAGCATGTGCCCCTGACCGGCAGCGCGATCTTCGCCGCCAATCACATTAGCTTTTACGACCCTCCAGCAATCGGCTGTCAAGTGCAGCGGCCATTCAACTATTTCGCCCGCGACACTCTCTATAAGGGACTCTTCGGCAAAGCGCTACACAAACTCGACACCATTCCGGTCGCCCGTAACAACGCTGACGTCAAATCACTCAAAGCCATTTTTAAGGCACTCAAAAATAAGGGCGCAGTTGCGATGTACCCAGAAGGCACCCGCTCCATCGACGGCAAGCTCGCGGAACCCAAGCCCGGTGCGGGCATGATCGCCTGCAAGTCCAAAGCGACGGTGGTACCGACACGCATCTTTGGCACCTTCGAAGTATTCGGGCGCAACCATAAGCTGCCAACACTCGGCGGCTCGATCCACATCGCCTACGGCAAACCAATGAGCCTAGCGGAAATCGACCCCGGTAAAGACCACCCCGAGCGCTACCTCGAAGCCTCACGCCGCATCATGGCCGAAATAGCCAAGCTAGAAGCGCCGCAACCAGTGATTATTTGAAGATCACCAAGAAATCGACTGGTCTCATCTTAAATTTTAAACATCCAAAATTAGAGTGGCGCAAAGTCATCTTTAACTCATCATCAACGTCATAAATTAACGTTCATTACCGGTTAAAATCTTTCCAATTCCATCAGCCATGAGCAGCCCATCCGATCGCTACGCCCAACGAGGCGTCTC
>JAURBE010000120.1 GCA_030829145.1 Verrucomicrobiota bacterium
TGGAAAAGTTTTGCCCCAGGAAGTGAGATGTCCCGGCTTGTAAAGCCTTTCGGTCTTGCATCATGGCTTCAATACACAAGGTAGACTCTGCCCCTGGAAAACGTTCCGACTCGGTTTTCTCTCCACATAGCACAGGCATGGCCAACCAATTTTCCGCAAAGTCTGCATATGTCCGGAGCATCCGCTCAGTCTCCTCCACTGCTTCCTCAGCGGTGGCATGAACGGTATGGCCCTCCTGCCAGAGAAACTCGGCTGTGCGCAGGAACAAGCGGGTGCGCATTTCCCAGCGCACTACATTGGCCCATTGATTAATCAGTAACGGCAAGTCGCGGTACGACTTCACCCACTTAGAAAACAGCTCGCCGATAATTGTTTCAGAGGTCGGCCGCACGATGAGCGGCTCTTCCAGCTTACCCGCAGGCTGCAGCTTGCCATCTGCATCCGCTTCAAGGCGCGAATGCGTGACCACTGCACATTCCTTGGCAAAGCCATCAACGTGGTCAGCCTCCTTCTGCAAATAACTCATCGGAATGAACAGCGGGAAATAAGCATTCTTATGTCCCGTTTCCTTGAAACGACGATCTAGGTCGCCCTGAATATTTTCCCAAATCGCGTAGCCCCAGGGCTTAATAACCATACAGCCGCGCACCGGCGAGGTCTCAGCGAGATCGGCGGCCTTGACGACCTGTTGATACCATTCCGGATAGTCTTCACTTCGAGTCGGAGTGATTGCAGTTTTTGCCTGTTGTGCCATGTGGCAGGAAGCAAATACGCCGTGACTGCGCGTGCAATGCAAAATTTAGACAGAGAGTGCCTTCGAATCACTCTTCGGCCAACCAGCCGCCGCGGATAAAGTCATTGAGTGAGGTGATCAAATCTGGGGAAAATTTCGCCAATGCGAAAAAGAGGAATAGCACGACAATTAGAATCACGAAGCTCTTACCCGCGTTTTTCAAAAACTTCATGACCAGCACAATCATCAGGAGCACAATCACATACCCCAAAATGTTGTTTGACATCAGCGCGTCTTTTAGCATCTCCATGAATTAGTTTTTTTTCAATAAACGACACGGATAGCAAGCCTTTGCTACCGCTGACAGCCAAGCATAACTACTGCTGAACACCAATGAACTCCTGCTGCATCCAATGCTGCAAGCACTGCGGTACTTGAACACGGCCATCTGCTTGCAAATTATTTTCAAGAATCGCCGCAAGCACACGTGGGATCGCGAGTGCCGAACCGTTCAAAGTATGCGCTGTCACCGGTTTACCATCTGAGCCACGATAGCGAATGCCTGCACGGCGTGCCTGGAAGTCGGTAAAGTTACTGCAACTCGAAACCTCTAGCCAGCGTTTCTGTCCAGCGGCAAAGACTTCTAGGTCGTATTGTTTAGCATGCGGAAAACCGATATCACCGGTACACATGCGTAAGACACGATAAGGCAACTCCAGCTTCTGCAACAGTTGCTCCACATTGCCACGCAACTTTTCAAGCTCTGCCATGCTGCTTTCCGCATCGGTCCACTTGACTAATTCAACCTTATCAAATTGATGCAGTCGATTCAGGCCGCGCACATGCGCCCCCCAGCTACCTGCCTCACGTCGAAAACACGGCGTGTAAGCACAGCGGCATACGGGCAACTGATCCGCTTCGAGAATCTCATCGCGATAGAAATTCGTGACTGGTACCTCCGCCGTAGGAATCAAATACAGTCCCTCGTTGGGGTCGACATACATCTGCCCTTCCTTATCGGGCAATTGCCCCGTCGCAGTGGCACTCGCTTCGTTGACCACGATCGGCGGCAAGACCTCTTCATAGCCAGATTGACGCGCCTCTTCCAAAAAGAAATTGACCAGTGCGCGTACCATCCGCGACATCTCACCCACATAGAAAGGGAAGCCCGCGCCAGCCACTTTTACCCCACGCGCAAAATCGATACGGGATTCAAACCAAGGGATGTCAAAATGCGGCACTGCATTCGGAAACTCCGCATCGGCATCGCCCCACGTTGCGGCAATCTCATTTTCGTCCTCACCTTTACCCACCGGAGTCGATGGATCCGCTAGGTTGGGGATTGCAAGAAAGGCTTCTTGAAAGGCCTCATCAGCCGCCTTCGCCTCTAGTTCCAGCTCTTTCGACTTGGCTGCGATTGCCTTCATCGCTTGAACTTTCTCGATAAATTCGGGGCTACCTTTGGGTAAAGAGGCCATCTCCTTATTCGCCGCCTTCTGCTCGGCACGTGCCTGTTCCGCATCGGTAATCTTGGCACGACGCGTGACATCCAATGCAAGAATCGCATCGATATCACAGGTGAATTTTTTGTTGGCAATAGCAGCGCGGACGAAGTCCGGTTGTTCGCGAAGGAGCTTAATATCAATCATGACTGGGTCGGTGAAAAGATAGCACAAGTACCCGACTGTACGCTTTCGTCAAAACGATAATTTCCGAAAGACCCGATCCCCGAGGCAGTGATCGCCATATTAATCCTCCCTAGCTACGTATCATAAGATACTTATATGCGCCCTACAAAGCGCAAAGTCACTCAAGCGTACTCATAGCCTGTGGGCAGGCTCCAGCCCCTCGGATGGACGAATAACTTTCTCTCTGGCTTGAATTGGTGCGTCGACACCAGCAGGAGCAGGCTGGTCGCCTAAAGAATTTCGATATATTTCCCCTAAGGTCTCGACGTCTGCGGGACTCAAGCCAAGCCCTTCGACACGCAAGCGAAGCGCCTGAGCATCTTCAGCGCTCAACGTCTCTGACTTTACGATGCGCAGCAAATCCTCAAATTGGATTTCACCCAGACCTTTGGCTTCGACTAAATCGCGCACCTGCCCAAGCGCTTCAAACTGCTCGGCAATGCTTGGGTATTCTTCAGCTCGTCCAGACCATTTATCCACGACCTTCAACAAATATGGCCCCAAAAAAAGAATTCCCACGACTACCAACACAGCGGACAAACAAAACCGAATTAACCAACCCAACAAACGTATCATAATATACTATCCCTCTAATAAAGTACTTACAGCCGCGCCAACCTCGGCTAAGGTAATCGAGCTCATATCACCATTCGCTGGGCGAATCACGCACTGCCGCTCTGCGGCTGGAGGATACGGACCAAAGCGTTCTGGTGCAGTCGGCCCAAACAATGTCACAAGCGGACGGCCAAGTGCTGCAGCTAGGTGCATCGGCCCACTATCATTGCTGACTACGCAATCCGCCGCCTTAAGTAACTCAGGCAGTTGTGCGATCCCAGTCTGCCCAGTCAAATTAACCAATCGCGCGTCCTCGATTGGCGCAGAGGCATCGAAAGGCATATGCCCACACCAGACGACTTGCCCGACGGTCGGCTGCTGCAGTAACCAACGCGTCAGTGACTCATAGCCCATCCAATTCTTCTCTGCGCGACGACTCTCAGGGAAAACCACTACCCGTTTACTTCCTGCCACAAGTTCTGGTAATAAGACCCGAGTCTTGGGTGCTTGAAAGCGAATAGAATCGGGTAACACATCCTCCAAGCCGAGCATCGGTAAAAACGCCGACAAGATCTTCACTGCATGTGTTGGCACTCCCTCAGGTAATGCAGGCGTAGATTCAGTATATCCCAGCCACGCACATTCTCGTGCATCCGAGCGCCCTAGCTTACGCGGGGCACGTGCCGCACGCGTCAAAATACCAGTTCGCGCCAGCCCCTGTAAATCAATCACAACATCATAACGTTGTGCGCGTATCGCGCGTATCAGACGCACAAAGCCGCGCACCCCGCCCGCACGCTCAAAAATAAAGGTCTGATCAATCGCCGACGCAGCGTCGACCAATTCCGCAAACTCGCGCCGCACCACCCAATCAATCGAAACATTCGGCAACTGAGTCTGAATTGCCTCAGCCACCAGCAAGCCGTGAATAATGTCACCCATCGACGAAGGCTTAATA
>JAURBE010000121.1 GCA_030829145.1 Verrucomicrobiota bacterium
AGTGCTTTATTTGATTACTGTTTTCGCTGCAGCCACCATGATCAGAGACCGCGCTTTAGCGACTGTCATCGCAGCGATCGCAGTACTTGCGGTTCTAATGGATACCGCTTGGATGGTCAGCCGCAGCGAAGCAACCATCAATATGCTGCTCTCTGCCGGCCTATTAGGTAGTTTATTGTTTGCTTTATCGTTACTGGTTCAAGTTATGACATCCCGCCTAGCCGAAGCTGAGGCAGACGCTGTCAACGCAAAAGCAACCGTGGAGGCGCTACAGCGCCTGAATGAACAAATTATTATTCATATGGAGACGGGCATCTTACTGGCCGATCACACTGGCAGCGCAATCTGTATTAATGAGGCCGCGCAAACATTACTAGGGCTGGCCGAGGGGGAACGGGTCCACTTATTAAATATCAGTGCCGACCTAGCAAATCAGTATCAGGAATGGTGTGAGACAAGCACAGACCTTCCCGAACCTTTTCGAATCGCTGAAGAGGGACCCACCATGGTGGCGTCTTTCGTCGCGCTGAGTAAAGCCGCAAACCAAAGTAACCTCATTTTTATTGAAGACTACACGCCCGTTACCCAGTTCGCACAATCCCTAAAACTGAACTCGCTAAGCAAGCTAACAGCGAGTATTGCCCATGAAATTCGGAACCCCCTGGGCGCTATTAGCCATGCCGCACAGCTGCTAACTGAGAGCAATACCGTGGACGCCGCTGATGGCATCTTATGCGACATATTGGTAAGTAATAGCAGGCGTGTGAGCGATATTATTGACAACGTCTCCGAGGTATCTCGGCGCCAGGCACCAAAGCCCACAGATATACTGCTGAGCCGCTGGCTACCTGCTTATGTAGAAGAGTACCGTTCGCTGCAACAGCAGCGCTGCGATATTGTGATATCTGATCTTGAAGCTTCTGACCTCACTATTTCGGTAGATTCCGAGCACCTAAAGCGAATTCTCTCCAACTTATTCGATAACGCACTGCGGTACTCGATAGAAGACGGTGATTGCTCTCGAATTCGACTCGACACCTCGATAGAAAAGCCTACCGGTCACGTGCATTTAGACATCGTTGATTTTGGATTGGGTGTCACAGAGTATAATCTGGCGCGCCTCTTTGAACCGTTTTTTACCACCTCAAAGCACGGTAGCGGCCTAGGGCTCTACTTGTGTAAGGAGCTGTGTGAGATCAACGGCGCGAGACTGACTTACCGCCGAACTAAGATTGGCGAGAGCGCCTTCCGAATCACCTTTGATCGAGTGTCAACGCCGCTATGACAAAACCCACCGTACTCGTGGTCGATGATGAACCCGACATTTTGCAACTATTAGAAATAACGTTAAGCCGCATGCAGTTGAGTACGCGTAAAGCGTCGTCAATTGCTGAGGCCAAAGCGTCGCTGAAAGCTCAGACCCCTGATCTTTGTTTAACAGACATGAAGTTACCTGATGGCAATGGCCTAACGCTCATCGAACACATGCAAAACGACTATCCAGACGTGCCAGTGGCGATGATTACAGCACACGGTAGTGTCGAAAGTGCTATTGAGGCACTAAAACTTGGCGCCTTCGATTTCGTTACCAAGCCCTTAGCTCTTGAAAAACTTCGAGAGCTCGTAGCACATGCACTAAAAACCACCCCAGCCAACACAGATGTCACAAAAGAGACGTTGGTGGGTGAGACACCCGTAATGGGAAAGCTACGCGACCAAATCCGAAAAGTTGCGCGATCCCAAGCACCGGTACATATTCACGGTGAATCAGGTACCGGCAAGGAAGTTGTTGCACGCTTAATTCACCAATCAGGGCCGCGACAAGATCAACCTTTCATAGCAGTGAACTGCGGAGCCATTCCAGCAGATCTGGTCGAAAGTGAACTCTTTGGGCATAAAAAAGGCGCCTTTACGGGTGCCGTAAGTGATAAATCAGGACTGTTTTTAGCCGCCAACGGCGGCACCTTACTTCTGGATGAAGTTGCTGATTTACCGCTTCCGATGCAAGTAAAGTTACTACGAGTGATTCAAGAAAAGTCTGTGCGCCCTGTAGGCAGCGAGACAGAAATACCCATCGATATTCGACTACTCAGCGCCACTCATAAAAATCTAGCTCAAGAAGTGCAAAACCGTACATTCCGCGATGATCTTTACTACCGAATCAATGTTATTGGCCTTCAAGTACCAGCGCTTCGAGAGCGCCTTGACGATATTCCAGTACTTGTCACACATATTCTTATGAAAATTGCTGAGGATCAGAGCGTTCCAGCGAGAACTTTGACAGACGGCGCATTATCCCAACTGATGAGCCAAAAATTTCCAGGAAATATACGAGAACTGGAGAACATTCTTGCCCGTGCCAGTGCCCTGACTGAAACCGGGCATATCGATATTGATGATCTCGATCAACAACAAGATGTCAGCACTGCAGACTATGCTGTCCCTGAAGCCCCTGCAGCGCCAAACCAGCTTGAGGGTGATAGCACCGCACCCATTACGCTGCTCGAGGAAGTTAATGGCGACCTAGAGACCTACCTTGCCAGTAGGGAACGACAAATTCTCACTGAAGCCCTGACGGCGCATCGTTGGAATCGAACCTCAGCCGCCCGATCTTTGGGGATTAGTTTCCGTAGCCTTCGCTATCGACTCAAAAAACTCGGTCTAGAGGATTAATCGGGACAAATCCCCCAGTCACGCTGCAGCCGAGGACGGCCAACTCGATTTAGAACGACGGCCCAATTAACCCCAACACTTTCAGTACAAAATAGAAAAGTCATATTGCGACTGCCCAATCCTGCGGTGTTCCAGACCACAGCTTGAGTCGCTGAGCGCGTGCCACGACGGTTTGTTATAAAAATTTCAGGTCGAGATTGATACATCCGTAGAAGAGTCCCCTCTTCATTAAAAACACCGAAACTTTCTTGGTACTGACCACCGCATCCTGATGCTTGTATTGGACACAAGATCGTATTCTGGCCGGACCGTAATGCCGTCCCTCTAGCCAGCCATATTGCCGATATCATTTGAACGGCCGCAGTACGCAGTCGCCAAGATTGAATGAGTTCATGAAAGGTAGGTGCTGCAAGGGACGCAGTAACCCCAAGCACAACAAGTGCAATCATTAATTCAATCAGCGAAAAGGCCGCGAACCGTCTTGGTAATGAACCCTTGGCAATCATGGGAAAACATTACTTAGGAACAGGGCCTAGTACTAGGGCAGACTAAACCGGGTTCCGCCTTTTAGGATCAATGATTACAAATTTTTAGCGGGAATTCGCAGGGCTTTAGGCAAGGAAAAAGTGATATTTTCAGGTTGGCCGTCTAAGTTTTCGACATTCACCACACCTTTCTCCTGCAGTCTATCGATCACCTCGGCAACTAAAACCTCAGGGGCAGAAGCTCCCGCTGTGACGCCCACACCGGTGACACCTTTGAGCCATTCGCCGCTTATCTGCTCTGCGTTATCAATCAGGTAGGATTTCGCACCACAGCGCTCGGCCAGTTCTCTTAAACGATTCGAGTTAGAGCTGTTAGTGGAGCCCACTACCAGAACTACTTCAACTTTTTCGGCGAGGGATTTCACGGCATCTTGGCGATTCTGAGTCGCATAGCAAATATCATCTTTGCGCGGCCCCTCAATCGCGGGAAACCGATCACGCAGCGCATCAATAACACGAGCCGTGTCGTCGACGGAGAGCGTAGTTTGCGTAACATACGCCAAATTTTCAGGATCTTTTACCGTTAAGTGAGCGACTTGCTCTTCATCCTCAATCAAGTAGATCTGTCCACCTGATGAAGTGTCGTACTGACCCATAGTGCCCTCAACTTCAGGGTGACCAGCATGACCGA
>JAURBE010000122.1 GCA_030829145.1 Verrucomicrobiota bacterium
GATGGCGATCTCGAGGAGGAGCGCCGCTTATTTTACGTCGCGGTGACACGTGCCATGGAAGAGCTCTATCTCTCCTACCCCATGCTCAACCAGCAGGGACAGACGGTGATGCGGCTCAACCCGAGTCGTTTTGTACAGGAAATTGACACCAGTCGCTATGAAACACTACGGGTCGCGCCGACACGAAATTGGTAGTGCGGTTGGACGTAACGTGACGCTTTAGCGAGCGCACTCAGGCAACGCCCCACGCTCACAGATGGTCGCTGAGGCTTTGTCCACGCTGCCGTAATCAGCCGACCTATTGCTTTGGATTTACTTCGCGAAAGACGGCAACAAAGTCGCCCATCATGTCGCGCAACTCGGCTTTGATCACCTCCACTTGCTTTGAGCCAGAGCTCGCACTGCCGCGGCGGCGCATTTCATAAACAGTCGCAACGGTCGTTTCACCATTACGGTCAATGGTCACAAAAAAAACAGTGAATTGTAGGGCACACGTACCCAGCTATTGACAAGCATGCCGACGATACGAATCGTCTCAGACATGCGTATTCTTCTACTCGCCTTGCTCAGTCTACTCTGCATCTCTTGTGCCTCCAATGAGAAAGCAAGAGTCACCGAGGTGAACATAGTCGACATCAAGCCGCGTTACATCGACGACGAGTCCTTCAAACGTGTCTCTGAATACCTCACCGGTAAAGAAAACCGTGGCAAGCGCATCATTATGCGCACCGATGCCAGCCAACGCAATGGCTTCTACTTCGTACTGATCCTCGACGAAAAAATACGCGATCTGCCTGCTGGCACCTACATCGAAGGCGAATTTTATACACCCAAGTCGAAAGACAAACAGGTACATAGCTTCAATCTTCCGGCAAAACTTTCGCGCAGCAAAGAGATCTTCATCGGCCTGACTGGTGAAGACTGGATCAGCGAAGACGACGTGCCTGCGGCATGGCACTTCACGATTAAATCCTCCAATGGCGATGTGCTCGCCACCCGTAAGAGCTACCTCTGGAGCATCTAAGCGAGCTTTAAGTGCTCTGGCTTACGCCGCACTGCTCGCCCATCTTGGCGTAGACTTCGCGCCCCTGCGCGGCGTGCTCCAGCAAATCGTCGTCAAAGCGGATGGTACCTTTTTTGTACACCGTCGTCACACACGAACCGCCGAAGGAAAAATATCCTTTCTCGCTACCCTTCACTACCTGAGTGCCTGCTACATAAGTCGGATGCATGCCGCCCACACAGGTCGCGCCGACTTCCAGCACGATCATCTTGCCGAAGGTATCTGACTCGACCTCGGTGATCATGCGGCGGTTCTCCCATAAAATCGACAACTTGCGACGCAACGCCAACGGACTCACCGAGCGTAAGCTGCCAGGCAATATTGTAGCTGCTCCAGCTTGCCCCGAAACGGGAAAATGGTAGCGATGATAATCCACCGGACACAGCCGGGAAATTAACATTGAGCCGCCTTCGAATTCTGCAGCCAATTCAGCACTGCCAAGAAATTTTGCTAAATCAAACTGCTGTCCTTTGATGTAAAAACTATCTGCAGTACCAATATCTGCAATCGCCAAGTGACGTCCATCGGCCGGAAAAATCGCAACATCCTCGCTTGCTACAATCCGTCGCGCGCTCGGCTTTAGCGTCCGATAAAAAAATTCATTAAAGCTAGCATAGCTCTGTGGATCCGCAGCAAACTCTGCGACATCGACTTGGTAGTCTCGAATAAACGGTGCCACTTTGCGGCGACTCGCAGGGCGATCCATCCGCCAACCATACCAGCGCGAAAACCATAGCCGCTTGACTGCCAGCGCGATTGTGAGACGGCCCAATGGATTGCCATATGCCCAACGTAAAAAGCCTTCACCATAAACGGACTCAGTCTCCACCTCACCGCTATGACGATTAAAAAACTCTATCGGTGCCTCAAATAGTTGCTGTTGACTCATACACTTAATCGACGGAAGGCCTATGGCCGAATTGTCTTTGATTGGATTTGACCTCTTTCAAGGTAGATTCCTGCACCTCGGTGGTGTGAAATTTTGATACTGCGACACGCTGTGAGGAATAGATCCCCGTGTGCCCGCTGAAATAATAGGCGGTAAAACAAGCCACCCCGAAATATACCGCATGCTCCGCACCGAATAACTCAATCCCCATCATGGTGCAAGCCAGCGGCGTATTGGTCGCTCCGGCAAACACGGCGATCAAACCAAGCCCGGCAAATAAATCAACCGGCGCGCCGCTCAGCACCGCTAGGGTGTTGCCCAGTGTCGCGCCAATAAAAAACAAAGGCGTCACTTCCCCGCCCTTGAAACCCATACTCAAAGTAATCGCAGTCAGCACTAGCTTCCACAACCAACTAAAGGAGTCCGCGCCGCCCACTGAAAAGGCCGATACAATACTCACCCCATCCTCATTCGGCGAACTTACCCCTAGGCCGAGATAATCCGTGGTGCCTAGCAAACCACTAATACCTAGCACCAGCACGCCACCAATCACGGGAATCAGCCACTTTCGGGCGATACACTGCTGGCTCTTGGCTTTCATGCGATGCGACAACTCGGCAAACACATAGCTGACCAAGCCAAAACAAATTCCCGCCAACAACACTTTCGCCAGCAGTACTAGATCCAGTTTAAGGAACGATAACGCGCCCAGCGCCGCTTCGGCCGAATAAGCGATAGTGTAATGCGTATGATGAATCGGAAACGAAGTGCAAACCATGTCAGCGACCAAACTCGCGATCAAGCAAGGCATCAATGCGTCATATTTTATCCGCCCCACAGCCAGCACCTCCAACGCAAAAATCGCACCAGTGACTGGCGTGCCAAACACCGCACCGAAACCGGCGGCCATGCCCGACATCAATAAAATGCGTTTATCCGCATGCGTTAGGCCGAATTTTTCGGCAACATAATCCGCCACGCTACCACCCATTTGCACTGCCGTACCTTCACGCCCTGCGGAGCCACCAAACAAGTGTGTCACCACAGTAGTGATCAGGACCAAAGGCGCCATGCGAAACGGCACCCCTCCGCCCGGTGCATGAATCTCATCCATGATCAAATTATTACCTGCCTCTGTATTTTTTCCGTAACATCGGTAGAGCCAATAAATGCCCACCCCTGCAAGCGGCAATAAAGCGATCAACCACAGGTTTGCATGCCGAATCTGAGTAACCGACTCCAATAACCATAAAAAGAGTGCCACCAACACACCGACTGCTACCGAGACAGGCAGCACCAGCAGCGACCACCGTACAAGGTGTCGTGCAATGCGTAATTGCTCAAATAATAGTTTGGGAGTTTCAGACATATGCGACTGCTCTTGATTGGCTTGATTCACTTCAGCTGTAAAGCCTCAGGTTTCATTTCAGTACCTATGCAACGGGCGTAACGATAACTTTTATCACAGAAATACCTGAAATAAATACGTATTAGGCCTTGATCTTTCGGTTCCAGCCCCATTTATTTCTGCGCTTTCACTTTCAACCAAGAGCACACCATGTCACAACACAACAGCTTCAAAGCAACCACCGGCGGCGGTGGTAAGAAAAACAGAACAGTCCTCAAACGCTTCGAGCGTGTAGATCTACTCCGCAAACGCGGCGAGTGGAAAGATGGCGACCGCGTTGTCGGCATTAAAAAGACCAAGCCAGAAGAATAAGCCTCTCGGCAACAGACACTTTCTCTAAAAGCCCTTCCCTCGCGGAAGGGTTTTTTTTTGGTTCATCGTCGATTACTGGGGAGATACTATTCTGAGCCTAATGGGGCGGCTATTCTGTTGGGGAGGGTCGACCTCCGTGTCGACCACGG
>JAURBE010000123.1 GCA_030829145.1 Verrucomicrobiota bacterium
TCGCCGAATTTTTTTAATGCCCTGCGTACGTTCTGTGCCCATGCCACTGTGACTGGCGATGTTTCAGAGGTGGTCACGTCGGTGCTTGCTGATGTCAAGGCCCGAGGTGACAAAGCAGTGCTCGAGTATACAGAAAAGTTTGACGGCGCCAAGCTGCGCGCAAATGCAGTGCGTGTGAAACCAGCGGCCATGAAAGCCGCGATGAAGAGCCTCACGGTCGCTGACCGCAGGGCGATTCGGGAGTCGATCGCATTGGTCAAAGAATTTCATAAAAAGACCTTACCTAAAGCATGGAAGGCGAAAAATGCACAAGGCGGTACGATCGGTGAGCGCTTTTACCCAATTCAACGCGTCGGGCTCTATGTGCCAGGCGGCAATGTGCCGCTCGTTTCAACAGTCATCATGACTGCCGTGCTGGCGAAGTTGGTCAAGAACCCTGAAGTATGTGTGTGTACACCACCTGCCGCAGATGGCTCGATAGCGCCTGGTATGTTGGCGGCACTTTCAATGGTTGGCATCGACGAAGTGTACAAAGTCGGAGGCGTACAAGCAGTCGGAGCGATGGCCTATGGCACTGCAACGATTCCTGCAGTGGATAAGATTTTTGGACCAGGCAATGCATTTGTGATGGAGGCTAAGCGGCAGGTGCTCGGCACTGTTGGAATAGATCTCTTACCGGGGCCAAGTGAAGTGATGGTGATCGCCGATGCGGGAGCGAATGCCCACCATGTGGCTGCTGATCTGATTGCACAGGCCGAACACGGCAGCGGCAAAGAAATTATTTATTTGGCAACTACCAGTAAGGCGCTACTCGCTAAGATTGAGAAATCGATGGCGAAACAATTGCCAGAGCGTAGCCATGCGAAGAAGTGCGAAAAAGTCCTGCAGGACCGCTTTCTTGCAGTGGTCTGTAAGAACCTGGATCAAGCCGCACAGGTATCGAACTACATCGCACCTGAACACTTGGAGCTACAAATTGCCGATAAGTCGATCGAAGCTGTAACCAAAAAAATTCGCACTGCTGGCGCGATTTTACAGGGCTACATGACGCCAACGGTGTTAGGTGATTTCACCGCAGGTCCAAGTCACACGTTGCCGACTGCACGCGCTGGTCGGTTCTTCAGTGGCCTACAAGCGACCGACTTTATTCGACGCTCCAGTATCGTTCGCTACGATGCGAAAAGCCTCGCTAAAGCTGCACCAGTGGTCGAAACATTTGCCCGCTTAGAGCAGCTCGATGGGCATGGTCGCTCGCTTACGATTCGGTTATAAAGGTAGCTACATACTCTAGCAGAGTAGTGAGTCGTTCGAGGGCGGGCTGTTTGCTTGCGGTCAATTCCGGAATCGAAGTTGAACAGGGTTCAGGTGTTTTAGGACTTGCTGTAGTGTGTGACCACTAGGGTGATAAAAGTGGAAATTATCAGTTTTCTTAACATTTTAGATTTACCTCTGAGGGATGAAGTAGTCTTTATGGGTGCGGTAGTTGAGAATTGATCGCATGCAATCTATGTATTGTTTATCGAACTTGATTGCGCACAGGTCGTTTTGTTAGAGATTATCTAATTCTACGAAAACGCAGGCTGCTTAGATAAATGCCCATGAAAAAAACTTTTGATGCCAATGCACGTGCTTTGCCACACGTACAAGAGCTCCACGCTTACGTCCCTGGCGAGCAACCGCAGGGTGAGGGTTGGGTGAAGCTGAATACGAATGAGAATCCGTATCCGCCATCGCCCAAAGTTGCGGAGGCCGTGGCCAGCGAAGTGGTGGAGCTACGCCGCTACCCCGAGCCAGTGAGTGCGCAGTTGCGAGCGGTGATTGGCGAACGCTTTGGGCTGACTGGTAAAAATGTCATCATCGGCAATGGTTCGGATAATATTTTGGATCTGATTACACGCTGCTTTGTTTCCCAAGAGGGAGCGGGGCACACGGTACCGAGCTACTCGCTGTACCCCGTGGTGGCAGGGATGTCAGGGCAGGGCATGATTGATGTGCCGTTTACCCGCTCGATGGAGCTCGACGTGGATGCGATCGTTGCGACCAACGCGCCAGTTTTCTTCCTGACCTCGCCCAATGCGCCTACTGGAGTCGCATTTCCACTTTCTGCGATTGAAGCGGTATTACAGCGTATTGACGGCATCTTGGTGGTGGACGAAGCGTATGTGGACTTCGGTGGCGAGACTGCCGCGACATTACTCAACGACTATGAAAATCTCGTGGTGGTGCGCACCTTTTCAAAGTCGTATGGTTTGGCGGGGATGCGTGTAGGGTTTGGCCTCGCGAGTGCAGGGGTCATCAGCATGTTAGATCGCGTGCGTGATGCGTATAATGTCGACCGTATCGCTCAAGTGGCTGCACAAGCTGCATTTGAGGATGTCGAGTATTTTGATGTGCAGCGCGCAAAGGTGATCGCGACACGTGAGGCGACGCTCAAGCAGCTCGATGCACTGGGCTGGTTTACTTATCCATCCGCGGCTAATTTACTCTTTACCGAGCCAAAAAATGCCGCCGGCGCTTCTGGCGCTGCAGTGGCGGCTGATTTATTCGACTATTTGAAGCAGTCGCGTGTCTTGGTGCGCTATTTCGCGGCGCATCCTTTAACTTGCTCTTTTATTCGCGTTAGCATAGGTACTGACGAAGAAATGGAGGCTTTTTTAACCGCTGTTACATCATGGCTGAACAACGCATAGCACAAATCACCCGCAATACTAAAGAGACTCAGATCGAAATGGAGCTGAATCTCGACGGCACTGGTGTGTCTGAAATCGATACTGGTATCCCGTTCTTCGATCACATGCTCACGCTTTTGGCGAAGCACGGGTTGTTTGATTTAAAGGTCAAAGCGACGGGAGACATCGATGTTGATTATCACCACATGGTCGAAGACACCGGCATCGTGCTCGGGCAAGCGGTCAAGCAAGCGCTGGGCGATAAGGGTGGGATTCGTCGCTACGGATTTTTTCTCTTACCGATGGACGAGTCGCTTGCTCGTATTTCACTCGATTTATCGAATCGTCAGGCTTTCGTTTATACAGTCGATTTTAAATTTCCGATGGTACGTGATTTTAATATCGTACTGGTAAAGGAGTTTTTTCAAGCGTTTGCCAATGATGCGGCGTGTAACCTGCATATTAATCTTGAATATGGTGAAGAGCCGCATCACATCGCGGAGGCGATCTTTAAAGGATTTGCCCGTGCGCTCGATATGGCAACCACAGTAGATCCCAGACTTGGTGGAGCATTGCCGTCCACCAAGGGCACGCTGTCGAAGTAAGCTGCGTGCTGGTATTATTTGAAGGACGATTCGGTATCGAATCGTCCTTTTTTAATGTCTAGGTGTGTTGCTTTAAGCGCAGTGTATAAGCTTTTATTGTATATGCTATTAGATTAGCGAATCGATTTTATCTAAAATCAACAGCGTTCATTAAAAAGATGAACAGATTTACCGCTTATGGGGGCTTGGATGCTTGCATAGTGTGGCAGGATCTACAGGTTTTAGCCTTTCTTATGAGCGTAGAGACTAGAGATATTAAGCCACGCCTTGCCGTTATTGATTACGGCATGGGTAACTTGCGCAGCGTGGTGCGTGCATGGGAGCACGTCGGTGCAGATGCACAGTTAGTCACTTGCCCTGCAGAGCTTGAAGGTGCAGATGCATTAATATTTCCCGGGCAAGGCGCGATCGTCGATACCATGCGGCTGCTTAAAGAGACTGGCTTTGATGATGCGATTCGATCTTGGATTGCAGCGGACAAGCCATTTTTTGGGATCTGTCTCGGGCT
>JAURBE010000124.1 GCA_030829145.1 Verrucomicrobiota bacterium
AGTACCGGACGACACGGAGGTCGTCCCTCCCAAAAGCAGTACCGGACGACACGGAGGTCGTCCCTCCCACGAGCAACAAACAAATCCAACGCTCCCAACATAGATCAATGCCTGCCCCGCTCATCGACGAAGAGCTTTTTTGTCGCTTCCTATCAAGTAGCAGCGGCGATAAGCAAAGTTGCACCGCTACATAAGCGCCCAACTAGACGTCGTTAAAAATCGCTCTGCGATTGCGTATCCCGGTACGAGCAGCATCGTAATTACATGCCTACGCAGCCCGACTATTCGATTATCATACCTGCCTTTAACGAAGCGGCAGAACTCCCTGCTACACTCGCCTCGATTCAACGTGCAATGGCTGCTCAAGAACAAACAGGAGAGTGTATCGTAGTCGACAATAACTCATCTGATCAGACTGCCACAGTCGCTCAGTCTGCAGGCGCCGACCGCGTGGTCTATGAGGCAGTCAACCAAATCGCCCGAGCCCGTAATACCGGCGCGGCCAACAGTCGCGGGCGCCTCTTGATCTTCATCGATGCAGACACACGAATCGACCCCGCACTGCTCTCCGAAGCGCTGCGACTGCTAAATAGCGGGACTTGCGTCGGGGGCGGATCGACCATCGAGTTTGAAGGTGATATCGGCGCGATTGGGCGCACAGCGATCGCAGTTTGGACCTATATTTCAACCCTGACCCGTACCGCCGCAGGCAGCTTTCTATTCTGCCGACGGGATGCATTCGAAGCCATTGGGGGCTTCGACCAAAAACTCTACGCCGCGGAAGAAATCAGGCTCTCTCGCCTACTTCGCAAATGGGGACGTAGGCATCAACTCAGCTTCGACATTATCCAATCTCACCCAGTCCGTACCTCTGAGCGCAAGCTGCAATGGTATAGTGGCCCTCAAATGTTCGGCTGGATTTGCTTCATGATGCTTGTGCCGATTGCGGTTCGTTCACGGCGACTCTGCGGCTTCTGGTATAATCGCCCTTTAAGCAAGTAGCACTAACCGTCGCTGTATGGATCCCCACTCAAACATTTTTCACAATACGGCACAATTGCGCTTTGAGCTGACGAACTCTGCAGGCACCGCTATTTTGGAATACCACCTCGACGGCTCAATCATGACCATTCATCACACCTTCGTGCCCGCCGAACTTCGAGGCCAACACATCGCTGGATGCTTAGCCAAAGCTGCCTTCCAACTGGCACGCACGGAGGGGCTGAGTATCATCCCACAATGCACCTACATTGCGCGCTACGCCGAACGCTCTCCTGAAGAAGCAGCGCTGCTTCACCAACACAAATGAACCGTCTCATGAGCGACTGAAAGCCAGCACATAAAATAAGATCACCCCCTCAATACACCTTTGGCATTAAGATGGTTCATCCCTCAAGGGCCCTCACATCTGAAGCTTAAAATTAATGAACTAACGCGCTTTATCCCATTTCGACCAACAACTCCCGTAAGTCACTGACCTCGGTGGCGAGCACGCCTGCTGGTCGCTGTGCCAACGATGGGAAATATACAAAATGCGCACCCACATGCAGCGCTGCCTGATGATCTGCATTGGCATCGCCAATGAATACCGCTCGATGCGCAGGTGTGTCGGTCTCCGCCAAAATACGCTCCATACTCTGTGGCTTTCCTGGAGGTGAACCGATGATCACATTAAATAAATCTGTCCCACCAGCCGTAGCTAGCATCTCCTCTAAGGGACTTTGCGGCACCCCTGACAATACATAGCGCGGGATGCCCGCATCACAACAGTCCTGCACAAACTCGCGCGATCCAGTGCGCCAATTCGCGGTGGCACAGAGTGGCTCACAAATATCCGCGAATCGCTGTACCTCCGCTTCCAGAAAAGTCGGATGGGGCTCTTGTTGAACTAATTCACGATAAAAGCGCTCGATATGCACGGTTCGGCTCTTGCCAAAACCATGCATGACAATCTGCATAAAAGCCTCACCTAAGTCTCTATGCGCCTCCGGCACCCATGTGCGAAAGGCCTCAATTTTTGCCGCCATCGTATCCAGCAACACGCCATCGCAGTCAAAGACGATCAAATCTATCGGTTGGACCAAGCCAGCAATTTTTAAATCCATGGATCAAAGCTATAGCGCACGTATTTAAATAAACAACAACGATGCCTTATGTTTTAAATCAGATGAAGTCTCACCGTTAATAAACCTTGATGGACATTCATCGGATTCTAATTTATCAGAACTGCTTCAATCATAAAACAACTGCTCTTGATTCACGCCCATTAACGATTACATCCTGTTTAAATTTTTAATTCGAATGACACTTTTTCAAGCTACACTCTTCACGGGGATCTTCCTCGTCCTCTTCGGTAGTCATTATTTATGGCACGGGATGAAGACCGCCAATAGCACGCAGGCCTTCCCCCGCTCCAAAGCGGCAGCCGTTGTATTACTCGGAGCTGCTACAGTCTGGTTTCTCTACAAGGTGCTAAACCTAGGGCCTGCCGACTTCGGCCAATATAAAAATATACTCTTCATTCTCTTCCTCGTGACCGCCGTCGGCTCGATTTATTATGTGCCTGACTTCCTCGCAGTGCGCGGTCTCGCAGCATTGATCTTGCTCACTGCCGGCCTACTCTTAGATGCCTCTTATATGCATTATGGCTCCGCCCTGATTCTTAAGAGCTTCGTCTACTTTGCGATTGTAGTGGCTCTGATCCTTGGTGCAAACCCGTATAAATTACGCGACTTCTTCGACTGGCTCTATAAATCCAGCCCTCGCCCGCGCGCGATGGGGGCAGCTTTCGCTGCTTACGGCCTCTTGCTAATTGGCGTCGCTTTCACATCCTAAGGCACGTGGCTAACAATATTACCCAGACTGGCCTGCTTATTATCGTATCCGGCCCCGCGGGTTGCGGTAAAACCACGCTTTGCGAACGCATGCTGGCTGAAATTCCGAAGCTTTCGCGCGTAGTCACCTCCACTACGCGTAATCCGCGCGAGGGTGAAAAAAACCTCGTTGATTATTATTTCTTCGACCACGCCACCTTTGAACAGAAAATCAGCGAAGGGCACTTTTACGAATATGCCCACGTGCATGGTAACATCTACGGTACGCTCAAAGCCGAGGTGCAGGAAAAATTAGCAACTGGCACCGACCTGCTACTTAATATCGACGTGCAAGGTGCCGCGCAAATGCGTGAAACCGCACAAAGCGACCCACTCCTGAATGGCCACGTTGTCTCCGTATTTATTATGCCACGCACACTGGAAGAGTTGGAACAACGCCTCCGTGGTCGCGCCACCGACGATGAAGACCAAGTTCAGCGCAGAATGAAAGCCGCCAGCGACGAAATGCAGCAGCACGAATCGTACGATCACACGATCCTCAGCGGCTCACGCGCAGAGGACTTTGCGGCCTTGCAGCAGATCTACCTTCATGAAAAAACGAAGCGGCCCGAGTAAAGCTCCTTCGGTACCAAGCAATACAAAGGTCGCCTCAACCAACTGCGCAGACCAAAACCCATGCCTGCGAATCAGCAAAAGGCGTATCCAACCTAGCGAGCGAGTTAATCGCCCTATTTCACCGAAAACTTAAGATTGAGCTGTCATACGCCTGCCTAAATCGTTAAAAAATGGTTCATCATCGATTACTAGGGAGATACTATTCTGAGCCTAATGGGGCGGCTATTTTGCTCGGGAGGGTCGACCTCCGTGTCGACCACGGCCACTTTGGAAACCACATGAACATCCAGGAGTCTCCAAGAGCTGGTAATTCTGTCAGACT
>JAURBE010000125.1 GCA_030829145.1 Verrucomicrobiota bacterium
GGAGTGGTATCTCCCCGGTAAATCGTCGATTTACGGGAAAGGCGGGCCCGGTTATGTGGCCGAGATGAATGAAATGATTAGCGGATTTTAGAGCCGAAGAATTCACTGCGAGTGGCATGACCGTCTGCTGAAATATTCTTACGTTGAAATACAGTAATGATAGTTCGTGCGAGAATTTTCAGGTCAAGCCATAGGCTGTGATGCTCAACATACCAAAGGTCGAGCTCGAATTGCCGCTCCCAGCTGAGTCCATTGCGACCGTTCACTTGTGCCCAGCCTGTAATGCCAGGGCGTATATTGTGGCGCTGATTTTGGCGCGGTGTGTAGCGCTCGAGATAATGAATCGGAAGTGGGCGAGGACCAACTAGGCTCATTTCGCCGCGCAGTACATTCCAGAGCTCTGGTAATTCGTCGAGACTCGTAGACCGTAACAATTTACCCCAAGGGGTGAGCCGATCTGCATCACTGCCACCACCATTGAGCATCGTGCGGAATTTCAGGATTGAAAGTGGTTGTCCTTTTAATCCAGCTCTTTCCTGTCGAAAGAAAATGGGCTTACCCATGAGTGTGAGCTGTAACAGGCACAAACAGACGAGTGGAAGCCAGAGTACACTCAGCAGAAACAAAGTGCCAAGTATGTCAAAGAGCCGCTTCATATTGATAAGCTTTAAAATAGTAGTAAGTTTTTGGAATGGTGATCGATATCACAGTCTATTCAACGCGGCATCAGTCAAACCTACCTTTGACAGCATCTATCCTTGATGCAAGCGTTTCGCCGCATACAACTTAGATACTATTATGACAATGATTCTTGATGGAAACCAACGTACTTACTCACCATTCAGCTTAACGCGCTTATTGACGACGTGTTTTGGAACTGGCACGGGAGAGCGGGTATGCATTTTGATCGATTTACCAAATCCTGCTGATATTGAAGACCTTAAGTTCCTGAAGGACGAGACATTGTCGATTCAGAACTATGGGTATGAGACCTTCTTTAAAGGGTTTAAGGAAGGCGGCTTGACTGCAATGAATTGGGTCGGTGGTGAGATGTATGCCTACAAAGAAACGGGTGGTAGCAACCTTGATATGCAGGATGAATGCTATGATGTCGCAGGCAATAAGCTTAGCTTGGATAAGGATATTTATACTAAATATGACATCATCCTGACTGTTTCCACTTTTTCAGCAACCGCACCTTTGACTGCTAAATGTAAGGAATTTGGCTTCCGAGGCGCGACCTTGCACGGACTGAATCAGATTATTTTGGATACAGGTTTGGCAGTGGATTATGATATTGTCAGTGAGGAAGCAGAGCGCATGCGGCAAGGCCTGACTCAGGCCGATCGCTTCGAAATTGATTTTGAGGTAGAGAGTGAAATCTATACATTAATTTTGCACACGAATGGACAGGAGGCTCAAAAAAGTCATGGCCTGTGTCCCCCTGGTAAGCCAGATGTGGCGAATCTTCCCGCGGGAGAAGTGTATTTCGTGCCAGAGTGCGCAGAGGGTGTGTTTCCGTTTAAATATGATGAAAGTACCATCGGGTTGTTACATGTTAAGGAGGGTAAAATATATAAGTCGCAATTCGTGTACGGTGATTATGCTGAAATCGAGGATCATAATCGTCGACTACAGGATGATCCGATGATTGGTGCGCTCGGAGAGCTCGGCTTTGGCACTCAGGTGTTGCCTTTTTCTGGGCGTGATATTCAGGACGAAAAAATCCTTGGTACGATTCATGTGGCTACTGGGCGCGATGACCACTTAGGCGGCAAGATTACCCCGGATTTATTCAAAAAACATGAGAATGCCTCGCATGATGACGTACTCTATGCGCCTCACAAAACTCCAGAAATACGCTTACCTGAAGCTCGCATGGTTAAAAATGGCGAGACGACGGTACTGATACGTAATTATAAACCGTCAGAATTTATTATTGGGCTATTTGAGGAGCGTGAATGACGTTGTGGAGTATTAATCGGTGGTTGTGTTCTCATATGACACGGGTTTAGGTTTATAAGTCTGCAGAGTTGATTAACATCACAAAAATTTGTTGATCCCATGTAGGTGGTGTATTTTGTAGTTGCGCCTCTAAAATTAAACCCGAGTCATACAATTCATGCAGCGACCATTCGACTGGAACCGAATCTTTTTCACTGCCTCGAGCGGAGGTGTCATCACACTCATCAGTTTAGTTAGCCTAGCCGGTTGTAAATTTGTGGGGGTCGATTATGAACCACCTCAAGTTGAGCTGCCGGATGCTTGGAACGCGCGTATTGTAACCTCACAAGCAGGTTTGCTTGCCGTGGATAAATGGTGGGAACGTTTTGAAGATGAGACTCTAGACGCACTGATAGATACTGCGATTGATAAAAACAGAAACTTGGCAATCGCGTATGAACGTGTGGTGCAAGCACGATTGGCGCGTACAATTTCTAATTCTGGGCGTTTTCCCGAAATCGGCGGAACAGGTGGCATTAGTCGCGAGCGCACGAGTGAAAATGTCGGCCTTTCAGGGAACGCAGGAGGAGGCGCGACCAATTCGTTTTATTCCGTAGGTACGGATCTGACTTGGGAGCTTGATGTGCTCGGAGGTGTGCGTCGATCGATTGAGTCTGCAGATGCAAGATTGCAGGCGACGGAGGAGAATTACCGTGACTTTATGGTGTTGCTCATCTCTGAAGTGGCGCGCAGTTATTTAGACATTTGTACGCTGGAGGAGCGCATCAAACTGGCGCGACAAAATACTGAAAATCAGAAAGGTTCACTGAAATTAGCAAATGATCGGTTTGATGCGGGACTAGTGCCGCGCCAAGATATAACTCAAGCTCAAACGAACCTCGCTGATACTCAGGCGTTTTTACCGCAACTACGACAGCAGCGAATCGCGACCCTCAACCGGTTATCAATTTTGCTTGGAGGATATGCTGCTGAGACTGAAAAGTTGATCGGTCAGCATAAAGTTATTCCAATGCCTCCTGAGGGTAGCGAAATTGAGACGCCTGCGGACGTGCTGCGCGCGCGACCAGACGTACGTGCTGCAGAGCGTCAGTTGGCAGCTCAAACGGCGCGCATCGGGGTCGCTGAAGCGGATCTTTATCCACGGTTTGCCTTGAATGGCAATCTCACGCTCCTCGCCAATGAGAGTGGAGATGTCTTTGAGACGGGCTCTAGAGCCTATGGCTTTGGGCCAGCATTCCGCTGGAACTTGTTTAACATGGGCCGTGTACACAGCTTAATTGACATTGAAGAGTCGAGGACGCGTGAGGCTTATTTAGCGTATGAAAATGCAGTCCTAGAAGCGGTACAAGAAGTGGAAATTTCGATGAGTGCGATTGCCAATGAGCGAGACCGACTGGTTTCTGTGAAGCTCGGTGCGGAGTCAGCCAAGGAGACCGTATTCTTGGTCAAAGAGAACTATTCAAAGGGCTTGGTGGACTTTCAAAATGTGTTGGATGCGGAGCGCACCGCCACTCGGGTTGAAGATAACTACGCAGTGAGCCAAGGATTAATTGCGAAGGCGTATGTCACTTTATACAGCGCGTTGGGCGGTGGGTTCGCAGAGGAGCCAATCCAGTCGGCTCTAAAAAAGTAATATAGTTTATAGCATTATGAATAATTACAGAAAAATTGGGTTTAAATTGGCCGGTGCCACTTGGGCAATTTCAGCTGCGTCACTGCTCAGCAGTCTTCTGGTTACTGGTTGTGGCTCACAAGATACGCCCCAGCCGCCAGCGCCTCCTGCCGTCAC
>JAURBE010000126.1 GCA_030829145.1 Verrucomicrobiota bacterium
AACCACTTAAAATATCTAATCTACGCATACGATGACAGCCCTAAGAACTTACCTAAAAGTAATTTGTCATTTATAAACCTGACAGGGCAAACACTGTTCGGCACGCTCGGCGCGAAGCGTATCAAACTCGATCTGGGACCATCCGAATGTTATCCAGTCGTAGAAAGCCTCCCCATTCGCTTATGGTCACCAAGCGTTCATCGAGATAAATTCCTGCCAGCACTCAGCGAAACCTATCACTGTAAATCCGACCACCGCTACCTCATGATCCTCTTCCCACCTGTGCTGCTCGGCGCTGTAGATCTGGATGTTCGTTTCTTGTGCGAAGCAGTGCAGTAAGCCCCACTCCTACAAAGCGCAGAATTTTTCCCAGAGGTAAGTAAACGACCAAGCGAAATCGCGAGGGCGCTCGGCAATCCAGGCATTGAGGTCATCGAGATCGACCCATTTGCCATCCATCACCTCTTCAGCATCGAGCACAAAAGGACCCTCCGATTGGCAACGATATACCCAGACAAATTCTTGACCCGTTTGCCGACAAGGCGACTCCTTAAAGACGCGCTCAAGGCTCTTTGGATCCGTAAGGCCAATCTCTTCGGCTAACTCACGCGGTGCCGCATCGTCATACACTTCGCCGCTATCAACGTGCCCGGAGCACGAACTTACCCATTTACCCGGGGCAGTGTCCTTTGTCAGCGAACGACGCTGTAAATACAGCTGACCAGTAGCATTAAATACAAAAATGTGCACTGCCCGATGCATCAACTGATCGCGGTGTACGATGAAGCGCGTCTCTACACGAAGCACATGGTCCTCTGCATCAACAACGTCGAACAGTTCATGGGCTGGCACGTTTGGTTCTATTAAATCAATGGTCATAACCTTGGTGCTAAGTGATCGTTTTACAACGAACAAAGTTCCAACGTCTGAGCAAAAAAACTATATTTGCAAAAAAATTAAAGCAGGACTGTCGACCGAAACGTATCGGAGACAGAATTTTAGCGAATCAAGCCCTTGAAATCCTCGAAGTGGCCAGTAAAGCCACCAGGGACACCTTTATTGATCACCGCTACAGCATCGTGCGAATGGAGCGATTCAAGGTGCGCGCAGGCAACTTGGAAATCTACAATACGTGGTTCATCATCCAATTCTTCGTAGAGCAAGCGAGCGGCATCTTCGACGAATTTGGTAAACGCTCCATTCATTTCCGCGAACGCCTGCTCATCCTCGCGCTTAACCATCACCTGCGTCTCAGTCTTGAGCGCCGCAAGGCAGATCTGCTGGATCTCCTCAATGGTGACATGCTCACCTTCTTGGATTTCAACGCTCACGCGGGCAGTACTGCGCTGCGAGTGCGGGATACCATAAATGTTTCGGCTTTCACGGGCATGCTCAGAAAGCTCTGAGGAGCACGGGCAGGCAGAGGAATAGATGAAGTCGAAATGAATGTATTTGCGGAAGCGATCAAGCTCATCGATTTTACCCTCGAATGCGCACTTATAGTACTGCCATCCCTCTAGTCCACTCCGCAGACTCGGCTTGAGGATTGGGTATTCAAAATCTAATTTTAACTGCGCACGATGCGCAATCACCTCGGTCTTATACTGGAGTAAGATCTCGTGCAACAGATCGGGTGTAAAAATACGATCTTGAAACGTATAGAAGACCCGCATGATGCGCGACATGTTGATCCCCTTTTGGTTGGCCTCCAAAGAAACCGTTCCCGTGATCGAGGTTTCAAGCATTTGCGTATCTGAAGTCGGGGAGATGTATCGCAGAGGGAGTCTAAAATTAGAAATACCGACCTTCAGGATTGGCACATTGGCGCCGAAGATTTGTTGCGAATCAGCATTCTGCATATCGGGTAAATCAGCGCGATATTCGTCGGAAAGGACGAAATCCTGGTCATAGAGCTTGACTGGCTTTGCTGCGGCTGAAGTCAGTTCGTCCCGTGCGGAAATGCTGTGTTTGTTTTTCATGCTTCGATAGTTGTCTGCAGGCCTGCCACTGACATTCTACATAACAACCTGTCTGAGAATGACTAGAGGCGCAAGCGTACGTCTCTCTTTATAGAGCGCTGCAGGAAAAGCAGTATTCCCTGATTTGGCAAGTGCGTAAAAATGCTTTGCCGAGCATGAGTGCCATGTTAATCCTGAGCCTACATGTCGACCGATTTTCAAATCTTAGGTTCCAGTAGTAATGGTAATTGCTCCCTGCTCCGCACCGGAAACAGTAAAATACTCATCGATGCTGGGTTTTCTGGTAAGCGCATCGGTTTGATGCTCGAAGCCGTCGGTGAATCGATCGATTGCATTGATGCTGTCTTTCTGACGCACGAGCACAGCGATCACGCTCAAGGAATACGTGGACTCTCAAAATACGTAGATTTGCCAGTATTTGCCAACCGAGATACTGCCGAAGCCGTACAAGCGAAACTCATCAAGAAAGTGAATTGGCAACTTTTCCAAACCGGCATGGGCTTTAATTTTCGCGATCTGGAGGTACGCTCTTTTGCCGTACCTCACGATGCGTATGATCCTGTGGGCTATACATTCCATTGGGGCGAGGACGGCGACATGATCACGCCCCGCCAAAGTCTCGCATGGGTGACAGACCTTGGATACGTGCCTGAACACATACGTGATCATATTAAATCCGTCCAAATTCTGGTACTAGAAGCGAATTATGACGAAAAGTTACTAGATGGTGACGAACGTCGCCCTTGGTCGCTCAAACAGCGTATTCGCGGACGCCATGGGCATCTCTCCAACGACGCATGCTATGAGGCCTTATGCGCCTTAAACGGTAATTCTGAGTTGCGCGAAGTCTACCTCGCTCACCTGAGTAAGGACTGCAATACTGTCGCACTGGTTGAGAATAAGTTTGCGGAGCTCTCTGGGAGCAATAGCACCTTTAAGATCACAGTGGTCGACCCTCAGGCTGACGCGCCCGCACTGTAAGGCATTAAAGACTACCAGTACATTTTACTCATCTCATGAAAAATCCATATCGTAAGACGAAAATCATCTTCACCGTAGGGCCAGCCACACAAGACGAAGCGACACTCGAACGCCTCATTCACGCAGGTGTAGACATCTGCCGTATCAACATGGCCCATGCAGATCATGCTTGGACAAGGGAAATTATTCGCCGGGTGCGCAGCGTTTGTGAACGCACTGGCCGTAAAATCGCCATCATGATGGATGTCAAAGGACCCGAGATTCGCACTGGCGATGTACCTGAGACTTTTGAGCTGGAAGCGGGCGAAACCTTTGATTTCACTTTCGGCCTAGGCCTAGGTGGGGTTGGCGAAGACGGTATCCGCCGTGTCGATGTCAACTACCCAGGTTTTTCAAAAGATATCAAGGTGGGCGACACTGTGCTCGTTGATAGCGGCTTGATGCGACTACGCGTCGTTGAAATCGCGCATGACAAACGCGTGCGCTGCGAAGTCATTATCCCTGGCCCGCTCGGTAACCGCCGCCACATTAATTTGCCAGGCGTACGTGTGAATTTACCTGCTTTAACCAAGAAGGACCAAGCCGATGTGGATGTCGGCATTGAAGAAAACATTGAATTTTTTGCGCTTTCCTTTGTACGAGAGCCGGATGATCTCGACATCTTTCACCGCTATCTGTCGGACAAAGGTTCACCTGCGAAGGTCATCGCAAAAATCGAAGACCAGCAG
>JAURBE010000127.1 GCA_030829145.1 Verrucomicrobiota bacterium
ACTATACTTTTCGTTGATCGCCAGCGAAGGGCCATCGGCGACCTGTTTGACTGAGATCGCCTTGGCGATGCCCAGCAGATCCACCGTCGAGTAATCGCGAAATTCGAGTGTGTCGCCGGTTTCGTAGATACCATCCAAATAATAATGAGTCGCATCGACACGCTCAATCACACGACCGAAGCGGCCGTGAATGTTCAGGTTGTCGTCTGCGCCATAGGCAGACTCGCAACGATCCAAAGTCGGGCCGCGATCGGCCGCGGAGAGGTGAAAGACATCCGCACCGAAGGCTTGCAAGCGGTTGGTGTGCGGACGTCGCGTGGCACGTAGCCGCTGATACACATGGCCACCCTCGCCCTGCCCTTCATACACTGCCATGCCCGGACTGGACCAAATATTCACATCTTCATAGCGCATACGGGCGCATTCTTTACTGCGTAGCGCGGCGCCGGTCTGAATCGGGCTGACCACATAGTCGCCCACCTTGAGTGCGCTGGGGATCGGATTCACCCGCGCTTTGGCATAGACCATCGTATTGCCGGAAAGTGTCCAATCACTGCGGGTGTGGCGATGGTTGATAAAGTCGCCATTGGCATCGTAGAAGATCAACTTGCGCTCGCCGGCAGTCTCCAATTTGCCGTATTCATCACGCGGCTCGTAGCCGCGCATCAAATCAGCGCGGATGGATTTGCGCTTACGGTCAATGTGAGTGATACGTGCCTGCGTAAAAGCCGGGATGGTGAAATCGATGGTCAGCCCGCGCACCGTCACGTCGCGGCAGTGCTCAAACAACAGGCCATGCACCATCCGCGGCTCGAACCAGAAGGTTACGCCTTCGGCGATGATTTCCAGATCAGTGAGCCCCTTCAAAGTGGATGCACCACTATAGTTGGCATGAAAAAGATAGTCACCCGGCGCAATGCGCACCTGCCCCGCTCCGCTGGCCGAAGCCTGACGAATCTGCTCCAGCACCGCCTGTCCGCGCTCGCGTAGCACCTTGCGCTCTGCCTCCGGCCAGGTGGGGTACCCATCCGGCAGCGTCGGGCTCCAGGTTGAAAGAAAGGGTTCGGGAATGATTTCAAATGCCGTCTGCAATTCCGCCTTTGCTGAGGTCGTTAGCACAATAAAATCGACCGGCGTTTTTGGCGTCAGGCCGGGCACGGCGATATCGAAACCGTGGCGAATCGTATCCGACTGAGCGAGCTGACGACTCCAGGCCATTTTGCCGTCCACCAACACGCGCAGTTCAGCGTCGGCCGTAGCGTCGGGCTTTTGCATGGACCCGACAATACGCACCCCGCCCTCTGCCTCGGGCGTCCAGCGGCGCAGGGCCGCCAAGCCGGAGCTGACAACAAACGATGAGGCGGAGATCGTCGGCGCGGCCTCATCGTTGTGCTTCCAGCAGCCCAGCCCGAAAAGCGGCAAGGGCACAATCTTCCCCGGTAAATCCTTTTGCAGTGATGCACTGCTGGTGCGCAGGTAACCGTAGTTCCAGCCATGCGCCCCCTGCTGCTCGCTAAAGCCGTGAAATGAATCGGTCAGCTTATCGTCGAAACCCGGTAACAAGGCAGCCTCTCCCGATAGCACAGGCACCTCAGTTGACAAGATCGGCTCGGTCGCTGATGCCGGCGGAGGCGAACTCACATCCACTTCGTCCATCTCCGGTTCGGCCTTAACGATCTCGTCCGAATCAGCCGAATCTGTAGGCGCGCCCCAGTCGACCTCAGACGACCTGCCTGGTTGGCAACCGACAAAGCAGCAGAGGCAAAGAATACTCAAAAAAAGGTGAAACCGATGATACATATACAGGATAATAACTGATTTAGAGCCATCCGCACTAACCACCAGCGGTAATAAGCTGATCATGAGCGGCAAAAAAATGTGATCATCCCCAGTCAAAACGTGACTTTCAACGGGTATTTTCATTTTTGATGGTTTGGCAATGTAACAAAGAAATGGGCCACTCACCCACGGCAGTTAAGCATCTCCTGTAGCACGGCGGCGAAGCCGTTGTGACCCGTCCAAACTGTTTACCCGACACAGATTGAATCCCGATTAACTTATACGAAAATCCGTATAACTTGACAATTGATGATTCAAAGCTTCTCGGATAAAGAGACTGAAAAATACATTCAGCCATAACGCTCATTAAACTCTACGAAATCGCTCCGCCGAGCCGGATCTTACGCGAGGAATTCCTCGAAGATTCCGGCATCACTCAGACTGCTCTCGCCAAAGCCCTAGGGCTGACTCAGCCGCGCTTGAATGAACTCCTACAAGGCCGACGACGCCTGAGCGCCGACGACGCCCTCCGCCTCAGTCGTTTCTACGGAACCGACGCTCAGTTTTGGATGAACTTACAATCCGCCTACGATCTCATCACCGCCGAACGCGTCATCGGTAAACAGATCGAACGCCAAGTCATGCCTATGACCCCGCATGCCTAGTCCACCGGATCGACTGCCTTACGGGGCCGGCCTTGCAGGGAGCCTGTTCCTATCAGCAGCACAAACAGGAGAAGGTGGACTTGCAACCACTCAGCAATCCTCTGGTAGTCAGTAAGAATTTGCAAACATTCCAACTTCGCTCACATTTTCATCTTCATAGATAATGAAAAAAGACCTCACCACCTCCGAGCTAGATCGGCAAAACATCCTCAATAATCCGTATGCGCTTTCAGAGATCGAGAAAGCTACTGGTATTCAAGGAATTCCATTTTAAGGGAAAACCGTCGTTTTGAAGGACCAGGCGGCTTCATTCTTTGAAGTCACCCCACGAACCATTGACAACTATTTGGAGCAAAACAGCGAAGAATTGACCCGAAACGGCTACGAAGTCCTAAAAGGTAAGCGACTGAAAGACATAAAGTTAGCCATCCAAGGGGCAGATGTTCCCGAAATAGACTTCGGGAACATCAAAATGACTCCTCAGCTTGGCGTTTTTGACTTTCGAACATTCCTCAATCTAGCGATGCTCTTGCGTGAGTCTGAAGGTCCATAAGTCGTTGGCAGGAGCTTTAGTTCCTGAGTTTAGACCCCACACGTTCGCCCCCTTTTAAGATCCTATCGAATCTCCTTGCTCCGCCGCCCAAAACAGACATATTGTCCCCACCTACCAACAAATGAGGACATTAAGTCTTCCGTCGTATGAAAACAGATCCGATCAGTATTTTTAGAGAAAGCGGAGGTCAGCTGCGTATGAGCGAAGCCGTTGAACGGGGGATCAGTCGCTACATGCTCTACTCGCTCCGTGATAAAGGCATCATCGAGCCAATCAGCCGAGGGGTCTATCGACTGGCCGACCTCCCCCCCATCAGCAACCCCGACCTGGTTGCGATTGCACTGCGCTACCCAAACGCCGTGATCTGTCTAATTTCGGCACTCTCATTTCACGCAATCACAACTCAAATTCCGCACGAAGTCTCTCTGGCTATCCGCCGAGACACACGTTCGCCGTCGACA
>JAURBE010000128.1 GCA_030829145.1 Verrucomicrobiota bacterium
AAGGCGCGATCAAGCCACACACCAAGTTTGAGGCAGAGGTTTACATCCTGTCGAAGGACGAAGGAGGCCGTCATACGCCATTCTTCAAGGGCTATCGTCCACAGTTCTATTTCCGTACCACTGACGTGACAGGCGCTTGTGAGCTTCCTGAAGGCGTTGAGATGGTCATGCCTGGTGACAACGTGAAGATGGAAGTCACGTTGATTGCGCCAATCGCGATGGACGAAGGTCTCCGCTTTGCGATCCGTGAAGGCGGTCGCACAGTAGGCGCCGGCGTTGTAGCGAAGATATTCGAGTAAGCTTTAACAGGCTTTTCGCTGAGCCGAGACCTCCGGTAGGATGTCTCGGCTTAGTCGTCTTTGTAGAGTTCGGACATAATAAACTCGGTGTTAGAGTTTAGATTCTAATTAGATCTAAATTTAGATCGAACCAAATAGACGAGCAAAAGAGTTTAGGCCAGTAGCTCAATTGGCAGAGCAGCGGTCTCCAAAACCGCAGGTTGGGGGTTCGATTCCCTCCTGGCCTGCCACATAGTCGTTGGGTAATTGCTCAGCGAGTGGCGGGATTAATGCATCGGCTCAGTGCCGGTGACGGATGAGTCTAGGTGTATTCAGTGATTAGCTGTTCTAGGCCACCAAAATAAGAGAATAAGCGAGCACTATGTCAGAGAAAATTGAAGGCGCGAGCACTAAGTTAGATGGCCTTAAGTGGCTCGTCGTTGTGGCTATCACCGTCGCCGCGATCTACGCAAATTCTTATTTCGCGACGGAATCTTTATTGGTTCGCGTCGTCGGATTGATCATCGCTGCCGCTATCGCCGGCTGGATTGCGATCCAAACCGTGCGAGGACGATCGTTCCTCGAGCTTTGCCTCGAGGCAAGGACCGAGATTCGTAAGGTTGTATGGCCAACTCGGCAAGAGACTACCCAAACCACCATTGTGGTATTGGTTGTTATCTTCATTGTCGCCATTATTTTATGGCTGCTTGATTGGGCGCTTAACAGCGCCGTCTCATCGATAATCGGATAGGGGCAACAATGGCTAAGCGTTGGTATGTAGTTCACGCCTTCTCCGGATATGAGAAGAAAGTAATGCTCTCGTTGCAAGAGCGTATTGCGTTACAGGGTATGGAAGATCTGTTCGATGATGTGCTTGTCCCCACAGAAGAAGTGGTTGAGATGCGCGCGGGTCAAAAGCGCAAAAGCGAGCGCAAGTTCTTCCCTGGCTATGTGCTTGTTCATATGGAGCTCAATGACGATACGTGGCATCTGGTTAAAAACACGCCGCGCGTTATGGGATTTATTGGCGGTACAGCAGATCGACCCGCGCCGATTACGGCGAAAGAGGCCGACAAAATACTGCAGCGCATGGAAGCGAGCGAAGACATGCCAGCGCACAAGACTGTTTATGAGCCTGGCGAAATGGTTCGAGTAACAGACGGTCCTTTCAATGACTTTACAGGCACTGTAGAGGAAGTGAATTACGAGAAGAACAGACTGCGCGTAGCGGTGCTGATTTTCGGTAGGTCTACACCGGTCGAGTTAGAGTTCGGTCAAGTCGAAAAGAGCTAGTCTTAGGCTCTAGGCCTTTAGGTCTAAAAGTAAGCATGAATTTTTGGGCGAAAGCCCAAAGCGAAGCGGTCGGGAGTCGTCAAAATGGCGCCTCCGGCCATAAAGACGAGCTCTAAGTCATTTAGAGTACGCAGGGGAGTTGGCAAGGTTTCAGTTTTTATAAGCCCGCGTCAACGTCTGCACCCAAGGAGAGCAACATGGCTAAGAAAGTACTAGCTTATATCAAGCTACAAGTCGGGGCTGGCAAAGCGAACCCGAGCCCACCAGTTGGACCTGCTTTAGGTCAGCACGGTGTTAACATCATGGAATTCTGTAAGGCATTCAATGCTGCAACACAGAGCATGGAAGCTGGCTTACCGATTCCCGTAGTGATCACGGTCTACTCGGATCGCAGCTTCACCTACATCATGAAAACTCCGCCTGCTTCAGTGCTGCTGCGAAAAATCGTCGGCATCACTAAGGGTAGCGGTCGCCCAAACACTGAGAAAGTTGGCACTGTTACTCGTGCGCAACTCGAAGAAGTGGCGACTCAAAAGATGGCCGACTTAACAGCGGCTGATATGGACGCGGCAGTGCGTACATTGGCGGGCAGCGCGCGCAGCGCCGGCCTCATCGTCGAGGGAGTTTAGTAACATGGCTAAATTAAGCAAAAAGAAAAAGGCACTTGCTGCCAAAATCGAGCCAGGCAAAGCCTACTCGGTGGCTGATGCGGTCGCGATCCTCTCAGAATTCGCCACAGGCAAATTCAAAGAGTCGCTCGACGTCTCGGTTAATCTCGGCATCGACGCGCGTAAGTCGGACCAAGCCGTCCGTGGTTCAACTGTACTGCCCGCAGGCACTGGTAAAGAAGTGCGTGTCGCCGTTTTCGCTCAAGGCGAAAATGCAGAGAAGGCGAAAGCAGCTGGCGCAGACATCGTTGGTTTTGACGACCTAGCCGAAAGCATTCAGGCGGGTAACCTAGACTTCGACGTCGTTATTGCTACCCCAGACGCCATGCGCGTAGTTGGTAAGCTGGGCACCGTTCTTGGCCCACGTGGCCTGATGCCTAACCCCAAGGTTGGCACGGTAACACCTGACGTTGAGACTGCGGTCAAAAACGCAAAAGGTGGCCAGGTTCGCTACCGCACAGACAAGAATGGAATCATCCACGGTGGTATTGGCAAGGTAGACTTCGACGTGGCTGCTGTTACGGCTAACCTCGAGGCACTGCTGCTAGACCTGAAAAAGTTTAAGCCTGCTTCTGCCAAGGGTGTCTATATTCGCAAGGTCACGTTGTCTTCGACAATGGGTCCTGGCCTGCAGATCGACCACTCGTCGCTCGCAATCTAAAGAAATCGCAGGCCGGCGCATCGCGCCGGCCGAAGCGCCGTTGACGCAAGTCTTGGTCAGCGACAAACTTTGGGGTTTTGTCAGTTCTCTGGCAGGGCCGTCAAAGACCGTAGGTGAAGTGTGGTTCTGCCAATTAGGCAAAATCGCCTTCTTAATTCCCTACGCAGATGGTGAAACCCGATGTGAGTTTCGGTGTGCCCTGCACACCGCGGCTCGTATCTTACTCACCGAATGAAAGAGGGCAGTGGTTGAGGTTTTATAATTCTCCACTTACTGTTTTCGTCCAAAGCTCGAAAGAGCTTAAGGATTACTTGTCACGAAATTGCTAGTTATTTTTAGAGGGCTCGCTCGCTAAAGAAAGCTGTCGAAGACTGAGGGTGATCACAACAATATGGAGTTGAGATAGTGGCTATTAGATTGGAAGACAAGAAACAAATCGTTTCAGAAGTCAATCAAGCTGCTAGCAGTGCTTTGTCTGCAGTCCTCGCGGATTACCGCG
>JAURBE010000129.1 GCA_030829145.1 Verrucomicrobiota bacterium
GCAACGACGCCACGATCAAGCACTTATTGACTCTCACTGCGCGCAGCGGATCATTGTTTCACAACGCGAAACCTATGCACTGATAGCTTCAGGCTGGTCTTTTTCGATTTTTAAATTGTCGATGATGAATGTCTGCCGCTCAGGTGTGTTTTTGCCCATGTAGAAAGTGAGCATATCTTTAATCGTCATGCCCTTGGGGATGATGACCGGGTCGAGGCGAATATCCTTACCAATAAAGTGGCCGAACTCATCCGGTGAAATCTCGCCGAGGCCTTTGAAGCGAGTGATTTCAGGCTTAGGTTTACATTCTTCCATTGCAGTGCGACGCTCATCGTCGGTGTAGCAGTAGCGAGTTACCTTTTTGTTACGAACTCGAAAGAGGGGAGTTTGCAGAATATGGAGATGACCTTGCTTGATTAATTCAGGAAAAAACTGCAGGAAGAAGGTAATCAGCAGAAGGCGGATGTGCATGCCGTCGACGTCGGCATCGGTGGCGATGACGACATTGTTATAACGCAGATCTTCGAGGCCGTTCTCAATATTTAGAGCATCTTGCAGCAGGTTAAACTCTTCATTCTCGTAAACGACTTTCTTAGTCAATCCGAACGAGTTGAGTGGCTTACCCTTGAGTGAAAAGACCGCCTGTGTATTGACGTCGCGCGCTTTGGTAATTGAGCCGGAGGCAGAGTCGCCCTCTGTGATAAATAGGGTAGATTCGAGACGTCGGTCTTTCTTGGTGCCAAGGTGGACGCGGCAGTCGCGTAGCTTCTTATTGTGTACTTTGTTTTTACGCGCGCGTTCTTTAGCCAGCTTTTGAATGCCCTTGAGTTCCTTACGGTTGCGCTCGGACTCTTGGATTTTTTTGACCAAAATTTCGGCGGTTGCTGGATTACGGTGCAAATAGTTATCAAGTGTTTGCTTCATGAAGTTGCTCATGAAGGTGCGCACCGTCGGCCCTTTCGGCCCCATGTCGGTGGAGCCGAGCTTGGTCTTGGTTTGTGACTCAAAAACGGGCTCTTCGACCTTGATTGCAACGGCTGCGCAAATCGAGGTGCGGATGTCGACCGCGTCGAAGTCTTTTTTGAAAAAGTCTTTGATAGTTTTGGCCAGCGCCTCACGGAAGGCTGCAAGGTGCGTGCCACCCATGGTGGTGTGCTGACCATTGACAAAGGAGTAGTAGTCCTCTCCGTAAGAGTCGTTGTGGGTGAACGCGACTTCGATGTCGGTATCGCTCAAGTGCACGATGGGATACATTGGTTCGCCATCGAGCTTGTTGCCGAGCAGGTCTTTGAGGCCGTTTTCGGATTTAAACTTTTTGCCATTGTAGACGATGGTTAGTCCACGATTTAGGTAGGCATAGTTCCAGAGCATGTCTTCCACGTAATCATCGCGGAAGCGGATGGTACCAAAAATGTCTGGGTCTGGATCAAAGCGTAGTGCAGTGCCATTTTCGGCATTTTTAGAAGACTTATCTTTTTTGTCTTCGGCAGTGACTTCTCCTTGTGAGAAAGTAACAGAGCGGGTCTTGCCCTCACGAAAAGCTTGGATCTGAAACTCGGAAGAGAGCGCATTCACTGCTTTGATGCCAACACCATTAAGTCCGACGGACTTTTTGAAGGCCTCGGAGTCGTATTTCGCACCGGTGTTGATCTTGGAGGCGCAGTCTTTGAGTTTGCCAAGTGGAATGCCGCGGCCGAAGTCGCGCACGGCGACGTGGGTACCGTCGATATTAACTTCGATGACCTTACCGTGGCCCATCACGAATTCGTCAATCGAGTTATCGATTACCTCTTTGAGGAGGATGTAAATACCGTCGTCAGAGGATGAACCGTCGCCCAGCTTACCGATATACATGCCCGGGCGCAGGCGGATGTGTTCTTTCCAGTCGAGGGACTTGATGCTGTCTTCAGTATATTTAGCGGACATTGAGTAGTGACGGCCTTCGGCCGAGTGAGAGTGATTATGAGAGTGGACGGAGCGCGAGTAGCGCGAAGATGGTGAATCGGGACGATTTGCCCCGCAGGGGTGAGTGAGCTGGGTGCCCGTTGGGCAAGTGAAAGAACAATTAACAATTAGGACGGAGGCCCGATTGAGGTGGCTGGTGCAACTATACGCTAAAAATGAACAATCAGAGACGAACGTCCAACTATGAAATTTGATTTTTTGGTGGGTGAGTATTACCAAATTGTCTCTACGCAATTGGAATCGACGATCAGTTGGTCTTTGGTGATGAGTGGGATCTGGTGATGTCTGGCCGTAGCGACGATGATCCGATCAAATGGGTCGGCTTGAGTGAGCGGCAGTGCATAGGACTCCGCTGCGATGTTGGAGTTGATCCGTAGAATATGAAAGTTCATCTCGGCCTGTCCTAATATCTTGTCAAGGGGAGTGCTGGAAGGGATGCGCCCTTTGTGGTGGAGCATTGCAATTTCCAGCAGACTTATGTCTGAAATACAGAGATCGCTACGGTCACACTGCTTGACGTAGTCGATGGCAGTTTGGCTTAGGCGCGGGTCAAATTCAGCGACCCAGATGAGGGCATGTGTGTCTAAAATGGCTTTCACAGTGATGGGTTCCACTCGTCGTCTGTGCTGGTGGGGCCAACAATATCGTCTGCCACGTGGCCGAAGCTATTTTTCATACATCCTAGAATAGAGCCACCTTTGGGCTTGTCGGCGGTAATCCTAAGGTCGCCTTCGCGTGTGTGGACGATCACGTCCTCACCTGAGAGTGCCGCGCGGCGGACTTTGGGGAATTCTCGTAACAACGTGCTAACATTCGTTTCCATGTGCAAAATTTGTCAAATAATTTGTCAAATGTCAAGCGAGGAGGGTATGATACTATCCTGCGCCTTAAACTGGTAAAATATTAACCGCAGATGCACGCGGATTAACGCAGATGAATTTTCATCCAATTCTAGTTTTAATCTGCGTTTACAACAAACGGCTCGTGAGGACATGCGAATTCTACCATTAAAAGTCAGTTGTTGGCATGAGACCTGAAAAGTGAGACGTGAGGCGCAGCTGTTGAACCCGATTTCTGATCGCCAGAATACGCGAAGTGTTCGCGAAGAGGGGGCGGAGTCGCGGACGATACGGAGATCGTCCTGCCCATAAAAAACGCGCTCCGTTACGGGATCGCGTTGATCTTAAAAACTTCGCGTGTGCTTTGCGCCCCTTCGCGAGCAAACTGCCGAGCCTACGAATTTAGCTCGACCAGCTTCGCCATGATTGCTTTTTGTGCGTGCAGGCGATTTTCTGCTTCGTCGAAGATGATACTTTGTGGGCTGTCGAGGACGTCTTGGCTCACTTCCTCGCCAGCGTGTGCAGGCAGACAGTGCATGAAATAGGCGTCGGGCTTGGCGAGT
>JAURBE010000012.1 GCA_030829145.1 Verrucomicrobiota bacterium
CGACCCTCCCCAACAGAATAGTATCTCCCCAGCAAATGACGATGAACCAAAAGCCCTGCTGAATATTCAGCAGGGCCTAGCAAAAGCAATCAACTCAGGCCTAAACCTAGCCAGCTAGATACTGCGCCTGCAACGCTTCCACCACAGTGGGATCAGCCAAAGTCGAGGTATTGCCGAGCTCTTTACCTTCAGCAATATCTCGCAAAATACGCCGCATGATCTTGCCCGAACGCGTCTTGGGTAAATCAGAAGAGAACAGGATCCGTTCCGGACGCGCAAATTTACCAATGCCCTTGTCAATCATCGAGACTAGCTCCTGACGCAACTGCTGATCATACGCACGACCATCAATCACAGTTACAAATGCAATCAACCCCTGCCCCTTAATCTCATGCGGCACTCCCACGACCGCCGACTCAGCGACATCTGGATGCTCAACGAAAACACTTTCAAGCTCAGCAGTGCCGATACGGTGACCAGATACATTGACCACGTCATCAACACGCCCGAGAATCCAGATATAACCATCTTCATCACGGCGCGCACCATCCCCTGGAAAATAATACTGACCACCCCACTTGCACCAATAGGTGTCTTTAAAGCGCTGCGGGTCACCGTAAATACCACGCAGCATCCCCGGCCATGGCTGCTTGATTGCTAAAATTCCAGCTTCCGCCTCCGCACCGTCATCAGTCAGGATCGCGGGCTCCACACCAAAGAATGGCAGTGTCGCGCAACCCGGTTTCGTAGGCGTCGCGCCAGGCATGGGCGTCAACATGTGCCCACCTGTTTCAGTCTGCCACCAAGTGTCGACAATTGGACAGCGCTCGCGACCAATCATCTTGTGATACCACATCCACGCTTCTGGATTAATCGGCTCTCCGACAGTTCCCAGTAAACGTAAAGAAGACAGGTCACGGCGAGTCACCCAATCATCGCCCCACTTCATGAAGGCACGAATCGCGGTCGGTGCAGTATAAAAAATAGAGACCTTATACTTCTCAATGATCTCCCAGAAGCGACCCTCGTCGGGATGATTCGGCGCGCCCTCATACATCACCTGTGTCGCACAGTTCTGCATGATGCCATAGATAATGTAAGTGTGCCCAGTAATCCAACCCACATCTGCAGTGCACCAGTACACATCATCAGGCTTCAAATCGAACACATATTTTGAAGTCAGATAACTAAACACCTGGTAACCTGCAGTCGTATGCATAATACCCTTCGGCTTACCAGTTGTTCCACTGGTATAGAGTAAAAATAGTAGGTCCTCGGCTTCCATCTCTGCCGCTGGGCAATTAGCACTCTCGCCTTCAACCAAATCATGGTACCAGGAGTCGCGCCCCTCTCTCATCGGACAATCGATAGGATGCGCGTCTCCACGCTTAACCACAATCACATCCTTCACACACGCACAGTTTTCAACCCCCTCATCAACAATCTTTTTAAGCTCGAGCATCTTACCGCGGCGATAGCCTCCGTCACCAGTAATCACTACTTCGGTCTCACTATCCAATACCCGATCGCGTATCGAATCCGCAGAAAAACCAGCAAAGATCACCGAGTGCACCGCACCTATGCGCGCGCAGGCCAATACCGAAACTGCTAACTCTGGAATCATCGGCAAATAAATCGCAATACGATCACCTCGTTGAACACCCTTGGCTTTCAGCGCATTTGCTAAACGACAGACTTCTACATGCAACTGCTTGTAGCTAATATCACGCGAATCACCTGGCTCGCCCTCCCAGTGGATGGCAATCTTATCACCACGGCCTGCATCGATATGTCGATCTAAGCAATTATATGAAAGATTGGTGCGGCTTCCATCGAACCACTTGTAAAAAGGTGCCTCCGACGCATCCAGCACCGAGTCCCATTTTTTAAACCAGTGTAGATCGCCTGCAGCTTCTGCCCAAAAGGCCTCTGGATCTTGGATACTCCTTTGATAGAGTGCGTTGTAAGCGTCCATACTACCCACATGAGCATTTTCAGAAAATTCCGCTACAGGCGCGAATTTACGATTTTCATGGGAGATCGATTCCATCGATGATGAGTCATTCGTCATAACGAGCTATAGATAGGTTGTGAGCAGTCGTACTACTCATGTTACACAAGGAGTTATAATAGTGACTAATTAACCAACAAATCCTACCATTTAGGTCAATACCTATCCTCTAATTAGGTCTCATTTTGATACTTTCCCGAAAGCTATTGACAAGGGTACTATGCAAGCACATCAAAGCCAGTTCTCGCGTACAGTGCGCGCTACGATTAATGGAAAATTTTGCAGATCAGTGCCTCGATATGGCCCAGTCAATTCTGGGACATAATCTCGAATCAATTAGCGAACAGGGAACGATTTCTCCTGTTGCTGGCGAAAACAGCCGCCTCGATGAACCCGGACATGCTGCGCTTGCGATCGGCGAATATTATCGCGCCACGAACGACACCACCCTCGGCGACTATGATCTCGTCGACTTGGCGGCTCGATGCGTCACTGCTCAGGTTTTTACTGAAGACGATCAGGAGAATGGCCTCGCTTATTCTGCTCTCGGGCTCCTCTCCTTCGGTCCAGCCAAAGGGCGTAATCCAGTTTGGGAGCGACTGCTCGACCCGACACGCGAGCAACTGGATAAACAACTCCTTGAGCGCAGCGACTATAACAACCACTTTCAAAGTTTCAATATCGCCAAGGCGGTGACACGCTTCAGTCTCGGCCTTTCAAAGAAAGATGAAACGGGTCGCTTGATCGACCGCTTTCTGGAGCGCATTGAATCATCATCTTCGACCGGCTACTTTGATGACTCTGACCGCCAAGAAGGAAAGCTCAGCGGCGCTTTCGACATTTACGGCGTCCACAGCTTTGTCTTCATCCGCCAAGCACTGCAGTTGCACTCCAACCTGCACTTGCGCGAGCGCAAGCTACCTAGCCTTCGTACCTTTTCTGAGAAATATCTCAAATTAATGCCCGATCTTGCACGTCAGGACGGTTCAGGATTTGCCTATGGCCGCTCACTCGGCGCATACGGCCAGATGCACTGCATTAGCCTAATCCTACAAGCACTCCGCGATGGATGGGTCGCCGACAATCAACGCGATCTGTACACGGATACTGTGCGCCGTCTGTTCATGAATTTCTTCGCGACCTACCTTGATCAAGAGCACGGCTACTTGGTGATCCGCGATGATGAGCGCAACACGGTCCCATACCACACCACACGTATGGCTAACTTTGATGCTGCGCGCTATCTTTGCCAATGGGCTCGGCTTGCACGTGCCACTAAAGGCAGCGCCTCTCCTGCTTCGCCCGTCGCCCCGCGTAAAGTCGCGCGCTACGTCAGTTTCGACAAATCTCATAAAAAAGAACAAGGTCTCTTCGTCTACCAAGACCCTGACACTGGCCTCGCTCTACAATTGCCACTCATCGCCTCTAGCGAACAAGGCAAAGGCACTTCAGATTATTTGGCTTTTCCACACTCACCAGGTATCTTCGACTGGCCGGTGGATAAGTATCTACCGATCATGATGCCGGAGTTAACTTTTGGCGAGCATGTCATTGTCCCGTCATTCTATGGTAAAAACTGCACGACATCGATGGGGCTGCGGAATGCACTGACATTTAAATATGATCAACCAGAGCTCATCACCAAAGAAGAGAAAATTATCCCTGGTCTAGGTAGCTGTAAAGTCATGTGGTCCTTTAAGGGTGGCACGATCAACTGCGAGTTCTGCTTCTCAGTCAAACAGCAGGTGCAACTCGATCGCATGCGCTACATCCTTGCTATCGCAGCACCACACAGCCGCTATCGCGTAGGTACATCCTTTACACTCGGCGAAGAAGGGCATCGCACCAACGTCATCAAAGACGACTTTCAGGCTGAATGGAAGGAACTCGACGTTGTCACCGACAACCCTGAGTTCCGCACTTACTACGGCAACATGCACTACCTGCAAATTCTCGAACGCGATCATCCTTTGATCATGCGCCCAGGCATGCAATACCGCCTCGCGCTGTCCTTTGAGCCGGATATCGTATTTGCTGACGAATAATCAATCGTCTCAAACATTTTTTTGAATGCCGCAAACGTAGAGTTGCGGCATTCTTTATTTACAGAGTCCTCATACGCTATTTAGTTCCTGCCATGCTCTCAGTCCGAATCATTCCCTGCCTCGATGTCCACGAAGGTCGCGTTGTCAAAGGCGTCAACTTCGTCAACCTAATCGATGCGGGGGACCCAGTCGAGCAAGCCAAGGCATACGAGCAACAAGGTGCTGATGAACTTGTATTTTTGGATATCACCGCATCCAGCGACGAACGCAACACTATGATTGATGTCGTTAAACGCACTGCCTCCGAGTGCTTCATGCCACTCACTGTTGGAGGTGGCCTGCGTAATGTTGAGAATATCCGAGATATGCTCAACGCCGGAGCTGACAAAGTGAGCCTCAACACCGCAGCTATCCTCAATCCAAAACTGATTCAACAAGCCTCATCCAAATTCGGCAACCAATGTATCGTCGTAGCGATCGATGCCAAGCGTGTCGAAAACACAGACCGCTGGGAAGTGTTCACGCATGGTGGTCGTAACAACACCGGTCTCGACGCCGTCGAATGGGCCAAGAAAGTCGTCGCTCTGGGCGCTGGCGAGATACTGCTCACCAGTATGGACTCCGATGGCACTAAGGCTGGCTTCGATAATGCACTCAACTGTGCTGTAAGCGAAGCGGTTCAAGTGCCCGTGATCGCATCTGGAGGCGCCGGCACGCTCGACCACTTTGCCGATGCGATCGAACTTGGTAAAACCAGCGCCGTGCTCGCCGCCTCAGTCTTTCACTTCGGCACTTTCACCATTCGCCAAACTAAAGAACATCTGCAAGCACGTGGCCTTCCAGTACGATTGTAGAGGGCACATTCAAACACCCAGCCGCCTTTCGCCGAGTAAAATCAGACATCTTCTAGACTTAGCAGTAGTATGGTATAACTTAACAATGTTGTGAACATCATCGACAGCCACTGCCACTGTTACCCGCCACATCTTGCGGCAAATCCGCGCGCGTGGGCAGCGGCAAATAATGAACCGCACTGGGCCGACCTGGTCGCCCCACTCGACAGGCCTTCGATACAAGGTTGGGCAAGCGTCGATCAAACACTTGCCGCAATGGACGTTGCAGGCGTCGCGCAAACTGTTCTGCTTGGCTGGTATTGGCAAAACGAGGCCACTTGCTTTTTGCACAACCAAGAGATTGCCAAATGGGTCAAGCATGCGCCCGATCGCTTCATAGGATTTGCCTCCATTCACCCCGGCAGCAGTGCCGAGGCCGTAATCAAGCAATGCCAAGAGGCCAAAAATCTTGGTCTGCGAGGCATCGGCGAGCTACACACAGGCGTACAATGTTTCAACGCATCCAGCGCTGGCTGGATGGCGCTCGCGGATTGGTGCTGCGCCCACAATTGGCCAATTAACCTTCATGCCACTGAAGCTGCCGGACAGGATCACCCCGGCAGCGTCGCCACTCCACTCAACGACTTTGTGCGCATGGCCAGAGCGCATCCACAGCTAAAGTTAATCCTTGCTCATTGGGGCGGTGGTCTGGCCTTCTTCGAGCTTAACCCGCACCTGCGTAAGATTCTTAAAAATGTCTACTACGATTGCTCCGCCACACCCTTACTCTACGAGCCATCGATCTTCCGGCGAATCATCGATATTGTGGGCTACCAGAAAATACTCTTCGGCTCAGACTTTCCACTACGACTCTACCCTCGCAGACAAAAATCTCCAGATTACTACAGCTTTCTCGATGTGATTCGCGCGGATGCCGCACTGAGCGATCAAGAGTATCGCGCTATTACAGCGGAAAATATCCAGAACTTGCTTGGCAATACATGAGCCATCTGCCCCAAAACGGATTAGCCGTCGATCGCCGAGCGATACGTGTGCCAAGGCAAGGTCGCGCATTTAATACGCGCAGCAAATTTCCGCACGCCTGCTAATGCTGCAATCTCGCCATCTTTCGACAAATCTGCTGTCAGATCCATGTCCATAGAGAGCATTTCAGCAACGCGCTGACACGCACTCTCAGCCTCATCCAAAGTCTTTCCCGTCAACACCTCAGTCATCATCGAAGCCGAAGACTTACAGATCGCACAACAGGCTGCCTCAAACTGTACCGCTTCGATCAGAGCATCCTCGACGATCAAAAACACCGTAATCTGATCGCCACACAAAGGATTATATCCTTCCGCAGTGTGGGTAAAATCGGTCAATGCACCATAATGTCTCGGCCGTTTATTATGGTCGAGGATAATGTCTTGATACAGATTGTGTAAGTCCTCGGACATATCAGTGTACTCGACTAAAAAAGTAATGGTTGTTCAATCAAAGTGATCACTTAACAAAAAAACTGTTTCATTTTAGTCAACGCTGACACTAAGCGCTCCACATCATCAAAATCATTATAAAATGCGAACGAAGCACGGGCGGTAGCCGGCACGCCGAAGCGCTTTAATAATGGCTGAGTACAATGATGCCCCGCACGGATCGCCACACCACCCGCATCTAGGAACGTTCCGATGTCATGCGGATGAATTTCATCGATCAAAAATGAAATCACCGAAGCCTTCTCAGGTGCGGTACCAATGATTCGCAACCCGTCGATCGCGCTCAACTGCTCAGTGGCAGATGCCAGTAACGCAAGCTCATGTTGCAGCGCTGCAGCGCGATCGATACCATTTAAATAATCAATCGCAGCGGACAACCCGATCACACCGGAGATGTGAGGTGTGCCCGCTTCGAATTTACCAGGGATGCCTTTATAGGTGGTGCCCCCGAAATCGACTTTTTCAATCATATCACCACCACTTTGATACGGCGGTAGCTTTTCCAGCCATTTCCGTTTACCCCAAAGTAACCCGATGCCGGTCGGCCCGCAGATTTTATGGCCTGAAAGTACAAAAAAATCACAATCCAACTCCGCCACGCTGACTGGCATGTGTGGTATCGACTGCGCGCCATCGACCAACACGGGGACTCCCCGCGCGTGCGACATCGCTATAATATTTTTTACGGGATTGATCGTACCCAGTGCATTCGACACATGCACCACCGACACAAGCTTGGTCTTCTCTGAAAGCAGCGCCTCGAAGGCTTCCATGTCCAGCACTCCGCGATCATCCACGGGGGCCACTTTCAGAATCGCACCGGTCTGCTGTGCCGCGATCTGCCAAGGCACAATATTCGCATGATGCTCCATGTGCGTGATCAGAATCTCATCGCCGGCCTGCAGCACAGACTCAGTAAAACCATGCGCAATCAAGTTGATGCCCTCGGTCGTGCCCCGAGTAAAAATGACTTCATCTTGATCAGCAGCGCCAATAAATTCAGCAGCCTTCGCGCGCGTTGCCTCATACGCGTCGGTGGCTTGTTCACTTAAATAGTGTACTCCTCGATGGATATTAGAGTTCTCAAACTGGTAATAGCGCTGCACCGCATCAATCACCGCTTGCGGCTTCTGAGACGTCGCCGCACTGTCTAAATAGGTCAACGGCTTGCCGCGCACTTCAGTAGCAAGGATTGGAAAATCTGCCCGCACACGGCGGTAATCAAATGTCGATGAGTCACTCACAGGCGTAACGTCATCTACTTGCGAAAGAATCTCAATTGAAATTAATAGATTTTTTTATCCAGGACAGAGATTGAGCAACATGACCGTCAGAAAAATTACTTGGTGATTGGCATCTCTTGAATAGTCCTTAGCTATCAATAATACATCGGGTAAGGATTGAGTACAAAACAAGCAAGTACGCCTACTTCAGCTTACATTCACATCAATAAAACTACAAAATAAAAGGTATTACGATGGGACTACTATCATCAATATTAGGAAACGCAGGGGTCGTCGCGCCAGACAAACTTGAATCCGACTACGCGCAGCTTTTAAGCGCAGGTGAAAAGATCGCAGTTGGTTTTGCGGTTTTCAGAGACACTTTCATTTTTACTGAAAAACGGTTAATCATCGTAGATGTGCAAGGAATGACCGGTCGAAAAATTGAGTATCTGAGTATTCCCTACAGCAAGATCACTAAATTTAGCATCGAGACGGCTGGACGCTTTGATTTGGATGCAGAACTGAAGATTTGGGTAGGCAGTGACACCACTCCGATTCAAAAGAAATTCAATAAGAAGGTGAATATCTATGACCTGCAAAAGGTCTTAGCTGAATTCACACTCGCCTAGTAAGCTCTGGGCAACGAGTATCTTAAATGATACTTTATTTAGTTACCCCTCAGGCAGCATCACAGTTCGCTACTTTCAACAGCGATTTTTAATCGCTGGGTTCATGTTTTTTCTTTTGAGCGTGGGTGATAGAGCGCGTGTTCATCGGCTAATCGCGCAGTTTGCACTGAGGTATAAATCTGCGTAGTTGAGATATCAGAGTGCCCAAGCATTTCCTGAATCGCACGTAAATCTGCCCCACCCTCAAGCAAATGTGTCGCAAATGAATGCCGTAACAAGTGCGGCTTAATCGGTTTTTTAATTCCAGCTCTGGCGGCGTGCTGTTTAATCATGACCCAGACCATCTTGCGCGAGATGGCCCTGCCTTGTTGACTCAAAAATAGCGCACTCCCGGTCTTTGCTTTTACGAAATGAGGCCGCCCTCCAGCCAAATAATCACGCACCGCTACGACTGCTGCACCACCGATCGGGGCGATACGCTCTTTCGAGCCTTTGCCAAAGACCCGCACATAGCCTTCATCAAGATTTATTGCCTGTAGCAAGATACCACAGAGCTCCGACACACGGAGCCCGCTGCTATAGAATAACTCCAGCATCGCACGGTCTCGCAAACCATGCTGAGTATCGGTAGGCGGCGCCGCTAATAGGCGCTTCAGTTCCTCATGCGTTAAGACCTCTGGCAACTTGCGCGAGAGCTTTGGCGCTGAAACCAACTCCGTGAAATCGTCGGCGCGTAGCCCCTCGCGCACGAGGTAACGCGCCAACATCCGAATCGCAGAGAGTTTACGTGCCTGACTGCTTCGGGCATAGTTGGCCTTACTTAAATAAGCCGTCCATTCACTCACACTGTGCTCTCCCACCGCAGCCCAATCCGCAACACCTTGCTTATCCAGATATAATGCATATTGCGCAAGGTCGCGTCCATAAGACGAGATCGTATGACTCGATAAGCCACGCTCCAACTCAAGCCATGCGAGAAAACCTTCGACTGGATCGACCAACGAATCGGGTATAGTAGAGAGTGGATCAGTTGCCATGTGAATGAATACTGTGACGCGGCATCACCTACTCTGGCAAGCGGAACCGCATCCCTTCCATTCTTAATAGCGAGCAGTCATAAAGCTATTTATTCACAAGAAGAATCCACCATGGAGGCATACAAACGACACGCTATGCTCTGAAATTAAGACTAATTATAACATTCCATTTACCTAATGAATGCTCGATAATTCATTTAGATTCATACAACAAAATCAATGACAAGCACGCATACAGGCGAAAGCGCAATCAAACCAACGGACTTACGGGGTATTCTGAAATACGTCCCCATGTTCCGTGATCACGTGTTTGTGATCGCATTGGACGGCAGTTTGGTCGCACATGAGAATTTTCAAAATGTGCTGCTTGACCTCGCAGTATTGCGTTCACTCAACATCAAAATTGTATTGGTGCATGGCGTCGGACAACAGCTTAATGCGCTTGCTGCCGATCGAGAAGTCGAGATTACCAATGCTCACGGAGAGGGTCAAACTGATGCGCAAACACTTGAATTAGCCACTGAAGTCACGGCGCTTGTTAGTTTGAGCATCATGCAAGGGCTGACGCGTAATGGCCTGCGCTGCGCCCTCAGTAACGGCGTACGCAGTAAAGAAATCGGCATCGTCAAAGGTGAAGATCACCTATACAGCGGACGGGTCGACAAACTCGACATCGCTTTATTCGACAGTCTATTAAAGGCCAATACGATCCCGATCATCACGCCGATCGCCTTCAATCGTGAAGGCACCTCCTTACGGATTAACTCCGACCTGCTAGCCGCCGAACTTGCGGCACAGTTAGATGCTTCGAAATTAATCTACATGACAACGCAAGATGGCTTGTCTCTCGATGGGCAACCGCTCACCAATCTTCCGGTCGCAGAACTAAGTAATTTATTGCAGAATGAAAACTCTGGTATTTCTGAGCGCTTATACAGTAAAGCGCAGCACGCAGTCAAAGCGATTGAAACAGGCGTGCCTCGCGCCCATATACTCGATGGCCGCTTGTTCGGCGCCCTCTTAAATGAAATTTTCGACAAGGTCGGCATCGGCACGATGGTCTACAGTAACGAATACCAATCCATTCGACGCGCAGTCAAAGCAGATGCTTACTCAATCTATAACATCACTCGCAATGGCGTGCGCTCTGAGACATTATTAGATCGATCTCAAACTGAAATCGAAGCAACGATCACCGACTTCCTTGTCTATGAAATCGATGGTAGCATCGTCGGGTGCCTCTATTTGCAGGCATATGACTCTGCTACAGTGATCGAAATCGGCAGTGTCTATGTACAACCTTTTTACCAAAATAAAGGGGTTGGGCGACACATGGTTGAATATGCTGAGGTCGATGCCAAACAGCGCGGAGCACAGCGTGTCATTGCGATGACTACTCAGGCCACCAACTTCTTCACGAAGCTCTGCGGCTTCCAAGAAGGCAGCGCCGCAGATTTACCGGAATCACGAAAAGCGGATTATCAGGCCAATGGGCGGAATTCCAAAATCTTGTATAAGGAGCTATAGCGAAGACACTCTCTATGCATCTGTACCATACAACGGACATGGATGGGATCTCGGAGTTGAATCCCGATGCAGCGCGTATGAAGGCATTGATTTCTCAGTTGGATTTGCCTGAGTTCGAGGATGCTGATCATCCAGACCTTTCTCTAGTACATGACCCCAGCGGCTGGACTCTTACCTTGTATTCAAACGGCGTGGTAACCTATGAGAATCTGGGCGAGGATGACACTCACCCGCGTTTCATGACCCGCATCAGTCGCGCGAAGGCACTTCATCTATGGAAAACACTTGCCCGTGGCGAAACTGAAGACCTCAGACAATTGCCTTGGCTACATGAGGAGGTGTAGATCGCTCCTAAAAGTGGCTGTACTAAGCAATGAGACGCACTATAGCCAACAAAGCGTCACTACATAATCGCCAACAAACCGATACCGAAACTGCATACGCTGTGCAGCGCCGCGCAACTCCTCGGGTAAATGCAATGCAACCTTGTCAGCAAATAAATGACCTGAAGCGCCATCCACACGCAATGCGAGGTCACTGAAATTCGCATGGACGCCCCACGATGGGAATTGCGCTTTAAAGAACGCCTCCTTCGCACTGAAAATCAAACTAGCAAGCGCTTGGTTCTCACCCACAAAATCGACTTCTTGCGGATGCAGAACGCGCGCCACCGCCTGTCGACTCAAGCGATTCGTCTTTTCTAGATCAAGCCCGAGGCATGGCATCGTCTCAACTGAGGCCGCCACTGCGCAACATAAACCACGCGAATGTGAAATGGAAGCAATCGCTCCGCGGGGCCATTCTGGCACGCCGTCGGCATTAGGTAATAGCGCACCAGCAGTAAAACCGACTTGTGCCAACGCCTCTCGCGCACAGCGGCGACCTCCAATAAACTCATTGCGCCGAGCAAGGGACGCATTCTCCAAAAGTTCGCCCTCTTTGACATATTCAAACGGCTCGGCTTGTGTTGAAACAACTCCCACACTCGCGCCGCCACCCTCTGGGAGCATTCCCAACAGAGCGGATAAGAGTGGATCGGTTACAGATAGGTTAGCCACGAATAAAAGACGCAACAGTATGCCATGTCTTTGCGCAAGCCTTGGGAAAATACAAATTAAGACAACCCAGACACTTGCCATCGCCGACTTTCATAGTAAAAACTAATCATGCGATCGTACTTTCTTGTCATCATTAGCTATTATTTCATAGTACCGTTCGCTGCACTGCAAGCGAGCAGCAACACACAAGGCATATGGGAAGTCCTCGACGGCTGTCGTTTAGTAGACTCACCGATCAACGATGGCGACAGCTTTAAAGTGAGGCATCAGGATAACACCTTCATCGTGCGCCTCTATTTCGTAGACTGCTTGGAAACTCATAATACCTACATGGATCGTGTGCGCGACCAGGCACGCTATTTCTCAATTTCAGAGACTCAAGTAATCAATGCTGGCAAACAGGCGACTGCCTACAGCAAGCAGTTTTTAAAAGGTGAATTTACCGTTATCACCCAGCGCCTCGATGCACGAGGAGGTAAAGAACCGCGGGTATTTGGCTTGGTCAGTAAAGACGGAACTCATTTATCTATGGACTTAGTTAGTCAAGGACTCGCTCGAATCTATGGCATGCCCACTCGAGGTATCTGGCCAGGAGGCCTCAGCGCACCCACGTATCTGACTCGTCTCAAGCAGCAAGAGCGACGGGCTCAGCGTGACATGATCGGCATCTGGAAACAAGCCACTGACTCCCAGCAATTGGTAGGCCTCAATCATCTCCGCTCCGATACAGAAAATAGACAAACCAGCGACCCGGGCTCTGCAATGCACCTCGCAATCAACAGCAGTGACAAACTGATCCTTAATACCGCCTCCAGTGAACAGCTCGAAACATTGCCCGGTATAGGTCCTGCGCTCGCGGCACATATAATCGCTATACGCCCGATAACCGCGGTCAATGATCTAGCCAGCATCTCGGGCATTACACTTAGCAAGATCGATGCCTTTCGCGACAGAGTGCTTCTCCATAAACCGCAACCACCTGAGCAAACTGCGGACTTCTATTTGGCAGACTTAAAAACCTATTTAAATAAGACTGTCACTGTAATCGTCTCATCGGTCACTCCATCAGAACTAGACGCGCCACAAGGCTTCCGCGCGGTTCAACTATACACCTCGAACCACGGCAAAAGCGGCGGCAGTATTACAGCATTCATCCCTAGTGAGTTGTATCGCTCGTTTATTGAATATTACCAAAACCATAGCCGCACATTCACTGGTTTACTATTTCAACGCGAATCAAACACAGTGCTGGTTTACCGCCGTAAAAAATAGGAGGCTTATCTTGCCAGTGTTTCAATTGCACTCAAAAGTACTGTACATGCAAAGCTCACATGACACCATTTTAGCTCCTTCGATTCTCGCTGGCGATCACGCTGACCTCAAGAGTAGCCTAAAAAAAATTGAAGCAGCAGGGCTGAGTTGGGTGCACCTTGATATTATGGATGGGCATTTTGTGCCAAACCTGACCTTCGGCCCGCAGACTGTTAAAGCTATGCGCTCTTCGACAAACTTATTTTTCGATGTGCACCTGATGCTTGATAATCCAGATAAATTGGTGGACGCTTTTATTGATGCAGGTGCCGACCAAGTGACCATTCACGTGGAGCCAGACTACCCGATCCAAGAAACCTTAACGCGCATCAAAGCGCGTGGCTGCAAGTGCGGCGTTGTGCTCAACCCAGATACACCCGCTGAAGCAGCCAAGCCTTATCTCGAAGAGTGCGATATCATTCTACTGATGACGGTACAACCTGGCTTTGGAGGACAAAGCTTCCGCAAAGATGTACTATCCAAAATGGAGATCTTTGCAAACTGGCGCAAAGAACTTGAGCTCAACTATCGACTCGAAGTAGATGGTGGTGTTGATCTCAACACTGCGGGCGACTGTACAATGCGCGGCGTAGACACTCTTGTAGCTGGCACCGCTTTTTTTAAGGCGAAGGACTCACAAGCCTTCAATGCGGCAGTCACAAAATAATTGGTTCATCGTCGATTACCGGGGAAATGGCGCTTAGAATCACTGATTAGCCCCATGCTCCAACTAAATCCCATGGCGAGCGTGCTTGCGGATGAACTTTAACCCTCCAACAATCTTAGGTTCTGCTTTTTAACCACAGATGGAAGATTGCTCCGGCAGGCCCCCTCCGGTAGCTCATTTCTTTAGAGGACAGTGTTGATCAACAGCTCTCCCACTAATCGACGATGAGCCAAATAATTACCTACAAGTATAATTCCGGGCGTCGATCTTTCAACGCAGGCAAGCGCTCACGCACCTCAGCAACAATCTGCAGGTTTATGTCTACAACGAATAGCCCCTCAGATTCGTCCGCTTCCAATAGAATTTTACCCCAAGGATCGACGACCATCGAATGCCCAAAATACTGAGTATCCTCTTTCGTGGTACCATGTGACTCAACACCGCACTGATTCGTAGCTATAAAGTAGCACTGATTTTCAATCGCCCGCGCTTGGATAAGCGTACGCCAATGGCCCAATCGTGGATGCGGAAACGCAGCAGGTAGGACTTGCAACTCGGCCCCCCTAAGTGCGCATTGACGAAACAACTCAGGGAAACGTAAATCGTAACAGACACTGCAACCAATCTTTCCAAACGAAGTATCTGCAGTTACAATTGTCTTCCCTGCTTCGACATGCTGATGCTCATCGAAGAGAGTAAATAAATGAAGCTTGCTGTACTGCGCCACCATGGCGCCAGTACGCTCAAAAAAATAAAGCGAATTTGCCGGCCGCCCCGACTCTGCTTGATCTAAAAATGAACCACAGACCGCAATATCATACTCTCTGGCAAGCGCGCCAACCTCGTCTCGCTGCGCTGGGGCATCACTCAGCAACTCCAAATTATGCTTCCAATCAAAACCTGTAGTGCACATCTCAGGTAAAAAAAGTGCCTCAACACCTGCAACCTTAGCCTGTTCAAAAAACGAGCGAATCGTAACAAGATTAGCAGCAAGATCTCCACGTTGAACCTCAAATTGTGCGAGTGCTATTTTCATACTATAAACGCTATTTATGCGCCGTCATCAACCAGCGCCTATACTATCAAAACTTCATGCGCCCGAATTAGCGCATCTTTTAGACAAGATACTTCAAGTGGTTTACTTAGGTAATCATTCATGCCCGAAGCGAGACATTTTTCCCGATCTTCAGTCATCGCAAATGCTGTGACTGCAATAATATATTGCTCTGGATCATGGTCGGCATAAGCGCCCGCACGAATTGACTTTGTAAGTTCAATACCACTGCGACCTGGCAGGCGGACATCCATTAATATCACATCATAAATACCACGCTGCATAATTTCAACCGCCTGATCACCATCTTGCGCGACATCTGGCTGGTAACCCAATATTTCCAGTAGCTCTCGCATCACCCAGCGATTGTCTTCATCATCTTCACAGACTAATAAACGTAAAGGATGTTGCCTCGCGAAATCATTCTCTAGCAAGGAACGATCTGCTTCAGTCTCTCCTGCGTGTGTCAAACAAGGTGGCTGACCCTCTGAGATTTGCTCAGCACTGAGTAAAGGTAACACGAATTGAAAGCACGACCCAACCCCGACTGCACTTTCAACCCAAACCCTCCCGCCCATGCGTTGAATTAGGCGTGAGCAAATTACCAAGCCCAAGCCAGTCCCACCAAACTGACGCGTCGTAGAAGGATCGACCTGAGTAAATGCCTTAAACAAGCGATCAAACTTATCCTTAGGAATACCAGAGCCAGTATCCTGCACTTCAAAATGCAGCAAATCCGAGGCACTATCCGACTCATTATTACTGGGACTTACGCTTAGCGTTACAGAGCCTTGCGAAGTAAATTTCACTGCATTATTAACCAAGTTCATCAAGACCTGACGCAGGCGATGGGCATCTCCAATATAAGTTTCACGCAGCACAGGATCGATTTCAAAATTTAGGTTAATCCCCTTCTCTTTCGCATCTGGTAACACAAACTCAACTGCATCGCATATAATGTTCTCCATGTTGAACTCATTAGACTCTAGTTCCAAAGTGCGTGACTCTATTTTAGAATAATCGAGAATATTATTAATTAGATTAAGCAAAGCTCGGCCACTACGCTTGATTATTGTAGCATGATCACTTTGTAACTCATCCAATTCAGTCTGTAACATCAGGTCGGTGTAGCCAATAATTGCGTTCATAGGCGTTCGAATTTCATGGCTCATTATTGCTAAAAATTCGCCCTTCGCAGCATTTGCAGCATTCGCAGAATCATGCGCAATGCGTAATTCAATCTCACGTTTCCGCATCAGGATTAAACCGGATATACTCGAGCTAAGCACCCGCACTGCGTTGATCTCTGATTCACCCCAAAGTTGTAACTCACTGCTATAATCGACCGCAAAAAAACCATACAATTGCCCTTCTACCCACATCGGAATCACCAACAATGATTGATTCGCTGACTCACAAAACACACTCGGTTTATGACTATTTGGTGTTTCAGCTTCGAGATGAATCACCTGATCATCCAGAAGTTTCTCATACCAGCCTGGGAAAAAATCCTCAAACGGCGCATCTTTTAACGACGTATGGTTGAACAGACTCTCACATGACTCGTCCTTCAGCCATTCAAAGCGAGGATTGCAAGTGCGGCAACTCTCTTTAGGGCTGCCTGAAATCTCAAAAATATAGGCTCTATCCACTTTTAGCGCGCTGCCGATCTCCTGCATAGCGACTGTAACTGCTCGCTCAAAATCAATCTTGGTGAGCAAAGTATGATTCGCACGTGCAATCGCTCTCTCAACAGCGTCACGCTGAAGCAATACAGACTCAGCATCTTTTCTCGACGTTATATCATAAGCAACCCATACGACACGATCCGCACTTCCATCATCTAACAACATGGACGAAACACGGGCCTCAAACCAATGCTGTTTCGTATCCATAGATTCGAGCGAGTATTCAAGTGTCTGAACAACACGCGAATCTAGGGCCGCTGAAATTGTTTCAATAAATGACTGGCTGATGTTCGGATCAAACAGCGCACTCAACGGTTCTCCTATTACTGCCTGCCTATTAATAATTCGGTGATTCGCTTGAACAATTGAATTCGGCGCAAAGACGTCACATATGATCCCCTCACTGGAAAACACAAATGCGATGTCAGGCAACCCATCTGAAAACGCGCGTAAGCGACTCTCGTTCTCTGAAACTTGGGCTTCACGACGCTTCAACTCTGTCATAGCTGCAGCTATGCAAATTGAAGTCACCGAAATGATCCCTACCAACATCCATACACTAGTTAGACTTTGCGGGCTAATTCTAGTGTCTGCAGAAAAGACCGGCAGAAACGACAAAATCGCCACTAAAGCTAATAATAATACACCAGCCGAAGCCCCGCGTAATCCAAACCGTATGGCCGCCCATGCCATAATCGGAAAAATTGCCAGCTCCATCGGATAATATAAAGTATCAACAGGAGCCCAATTTTTAAAAGTCACATAAGCGAAAGAGACGACAATCATCATCCAAGCAGCAACTTCAAAGAACTGCCTAGCTCCGAGTCTGTAACCAGTGCGATCAGCCCAAACTAAAATAAATGGCGTAATAATTACCGAACCCACAGCCGCAGCCAACCAGTGGGCCAAAAATAAGGCGCAAAAATCAGGCCAAGGTATCCCACTTGCGCCACCGCATTGGAGCACGGATGCAACTACGGATCCAAGACTTGTAGATAAGAGAATGCCTAAAAACAAAATACACAGAGTGTCGCGAATACGCGACATATTCATCTTAACACGCAAAGCATTTAACAAACCTAGGCCAAAGGCTGAAGCAGTTACCACGGCACACGGCACACTTAACATCAATAACAGATTCTGTTCCGCAAGTACTGCAGGCAGCAAAGCGCCGATAAAGACCGCTGGCAAGTAACGCAGCCCCCCCAACCAAACGATACCAAAAGCCACACCAAAAACAGGAGCTATCTGTTGTGTCGAGCCACCAAACTGTGGATCTGCTACGATCACTGCAATTTGCTCTGCAAAGGCCACACTTAGTATCGATAAAACACTATTGATGACATATCTAAAATCGAATCGCATTATAGAGCTTTTGTGTAAGTATCATACAAATCAGATTGCAGGAAAACATCTAGACAATGACATCCCCTCCCCCTATTTTTACCTTTTTTGGACAAAATGCCGACAAAAGTTCCATTACCTTAAAATTAGGCTTGATTCAGGAATCATCCACAGCATGTTTCTCGACTTTCCAAACTTGAGGACGGATAGCTCAGTTGGTTAGAGCACCTCGTTTACACCGAGGGGGTCGTGGGTTCGAATCCCTCTCCGTCTACCATTACCAAGTTTGAGCCAACAGGCTACTACATCATGCGTCATACCATCTCAATCCTTGTTGAAAATAAGTTCGGAGTTCTCGCTCGTATCGCTGGCATGTTCAGTGGGCGCGGGTTTAACATCGACACATTAAATGTGGGACCAATGCTGGATGGGCGCTTTTCTCGCATCACTGCTACAATCATTGGAGATGAAGATGCGCTGGATCAGGTTATCAAACAGGTGGATAAATTCATCAACGTCCTTGAGGTGACTGCATTTTCTCGTGGACAGGCCACCGAGCGCGAGTTGGTAATCCTTAAAGTAAATGCACCCGCTGCTAAACGCTCTGAAATCATGCAGGTTTGCGATATCTTCCGAGCCAAGATTATCGATGTCGCTAGTGAGTCGCTCAACGTTGAGATGACCGGCAATGCCAACAAAATAAAAGCATTCTTGGATCTAATTGAGCCTTATGGCATTGTTGAGATGGCGCGCACAGGCAACCTAGCACTCAAACGCGGATAATTCTTACACTCTAAACAATTTTTTTTAATCCGAGAGTGAAGTCTCTCACAATCAAAGATACATATGCCAGCAAAAGTCTATACCGACAAAGACGCTGACCTCAGAGTCATCAAAAAGAAGACCTTAGCCATCATTGGTTACGGTTCACAGGGCCACGCCCACGCACAAAATCTGAAGGACAGCGGCCTCAACGTAATCATCGGTCTCTACAAGAAGAGCAAATCCGTCAAGGTAGCTCAGAGCCAAGGTTTCGAAGTATTCGAAACTGCTGAAGCAGTAAAGAAGGCTGACGTCATCATGCTTGCTGTGCCTGACATGTTACAGGCTGAAGTTTACGAAAACGACATTCTTCCTAACCTTGAAAAAGGCAAGACACTCGCTTTCACACACGGTCTCGCGATCCATTTCGGTCTAATCGATGCACCTAAGGGTATCGACGTCATCATGGTAGCTCCTAAGGGTCCAGGTCACGTGGTTCGCAGCCAGTACGTTGAAGGTAAAGGCGTCCCTGCACTGATCGCAGTGAACAAAGGTTCCTCGCGCGATGCCAAGAAAATCGCTCTTGCATGGGCAAAGGGCGTTGGTGGCACTCGTGCCGGCGTGATTCAAACTACTTTTAAGGAAGAGTGCGAAACTGACCTCTTTGGTGAGCAAGCAGTCCTCTGTGGCGGTGCATCTGCACTCGTCATGGCAGGCTTCGAAACACTTGTTGAAGCTGGCTACCAACCAGAAATGGCTTACTTCGAGTGCTTGCATGAGTTGAAGCTAATCGTCGACCTTATGGTTGAGTCTGGTGTTTCTGGCATGCGCTTCTCTGTTTCTGAAACAGCTGAATGGGGCGACTACATCAGTGGACCTCGCGTCATCAATGCGTCCTCCAAGAAGGCGATGAAGGCGATCCTTAAGGAAATCCAAAACGGTAAGTTCACTAAGGACTGGGTCAAGGAATACAAAGCTGGCCTGCCTAGATACAAGCAGTTCGTTAAGGACGGCCAAACGCACCCAATCGAAAAGACCGGACAGCGCCTTCGTGCGCTCATGCCTTGGGTCAAAAAGCGTAACATTAAGGGCGCTCAGGCGGCTTACAATTAAGCCGTATTTCATATTTTGAAATTTCAAGCGGTCGCCGGTTTATACCGTCGGCCGCTTTTTTTAGCTTATTAGATCTACCTAAAGGATCGCCATTAAGCTGATATGCTCGATTAAATACTATCGCTTGAGTCGACCTAAGCTGGCTATTTTTCAGATAAGATAACACAAAAGGCATGAAATAGCTTCCCTAGTAATGAAGCTAACATTACCACACTCAATCTAGCTTTAATTTTTTATAGAATCTTTGTTTAACTATTGAATACGCATTTGCCGCTCTAACTACGTTTCGAGATGATTCGTATTCAATATTCTCCATTTGATCGCCATGCCCATAAAGATCGCCACCCGTAAAAGCCCACTCGCCCTCAAACAGACTGAGATGGTGCTGGCATGGCTGCAGGAAAAACTGCCAGACGATTCATTTGAGGCACTTCGCTTAAGCACCAAAGTCGACGAGCGGCTGAGCTGGTCACTAGAGAAACGCGGCGGCATCGGCCTATTTACCAAAGAGCTCGAAGATGCCCTCCTCGACGGTCATGCACAACTCGCTGTGCACAGTGCCAAAGACCTACCGACACAATTTCAAGCCGACCTGCATATTGCTGGCTATTTACCACGCGCTCGAGCGACCGATGTACTGGTGCACCGGTCTGAGTGCTCCCAACCCGCAAGCATTGCAACTAGTAGCCCTCGGCGGCGCGCACAACTCGGCCTGATACTCGAAAGTGCTTCATGGACAACCATTCGCGGTAACGTCGGCACGCGCTTGCGGAAAATAACTGAAGGCACCGCCGACGCCACGCTTCTTGCTGCTGCCGGACTCGATCGGCTGAACATTCTTGCCCATGATGGCTTGGACTTCGTTGAGCTACCAATCGAGCAAGTTGTTCCGGCTCCAGGGCAAGCCGCTATCGCGATTCAATGTCGCGCAGCGGATCTACCGAAATATGAAAATCTCTTTTGTGAGCAAACTAAACGCGCCGTGTCACTTGAACGCGCATTTCTACGCAAACTAGGAGGCGGTTGCCAAACACCTGTCGGCGCACACTACACTGACGGCACTTTTTATATTTTTCATCCTGAAACAGGACATCGCTCATTCGAATTCGGACTCGAATCACTGAACGACATCAAGCCATTCCTCGAGTCCATTTTTAGCGACCTAAAATTCAATTCCTAAGAGTTCACGCGAACGCTAAGATGGGGGCCAACCTTGCCCCTGATTGCTTCACCCTCTCCGTCAGACTTCCGTCCTAATTTCTAATTCTCCGAAAATGTCTTCTCCAAAAAAAATAGGTAAAGTTTATCTCATCGGCGCAGGCCCAGGCGACCCAGGCTTAGTGACTGTTCGTGCAAAAGAACTTATTCAGTGCGCCGACGTCATCGTATACGACTATTTGGCAAATCCAAAGCTGTTGGATTGGGCACGCCCTGACACTGAGCGTATCTATGTCGGCAAACGCTCAGGCATGCATTCGTTGCCACAAGATGAGATTGAAGAAATACTGGTCGACCGCGCTAATAAAGCATTGCAAGTCGTACGCCTCAAGGGCGGCGACCCATTTGTATTCGGACGTGGCGGCGAAGAAGTTTCCGAGCTTCAAACAGACGGTATCCCCTTTGAAATTGTACCCGGTGTCACCGCTGCCCTCGCTGCTGCCGCCTACGCAGGCATCCCACTCTCCCACCGCACATACAGCTCCTCGATTACCTTTCTCACAGGCCACGAAAACCCAGAGAAACAAACGCTCAGCATCGACTTCAAGCAATACGGCAGCACCAAAGGTACGCTCTGCTTATACATGAGCCTAGGGCAGTTGCCACGTATCCTTCGCGAGCTCAAAGACGGCGGCATGTCAGGTGACACACCGGTTGGAGTTATACAATGGGCCACACTGGCCTCTCAACGCTCTGTTTATGGTACTGTTGATACAATTGTCAGCGACATCGAATCAGCCGGCCTCAGCACGCCGGTGATGATTATTATCGGCAAAGTCGTTGCAGAACGTTCGACCACTAAATGGTTCGAAGGTCGCCCACTGATGGGTAAAAAAATCGTTGTTACTCGTGCACGTGATCAGGCGGGGCAACTCACTTCTTTACTCGAAAGCAACGGAGCTGAGGTCATCGAACTACCTTTTATCCAAGTCGAACCTGATTTCAACCCACAGCAACTGGCCGAGATCTTAGCGGGAATCGCGATCTACGAGTGGATCGTATTTACTAGCGTCAATGGCGTAAAATCATTCTTCGACCTGTTCTACAAAGCCTTCGATGACATTCGCTGCCTAGGCCCGATGCGTATTGCTGCCGTTGGCTCAGCCACTGCCCGCGAAATTGAGAAACATCATCTCAAGGTGGATCTGATACCCAAGAAAGCGAATGGTGACGCACTCGCCAGTGCCTTCATCGAAAACGAAGGGATCGAAAGCATACAAATGCTAGTAATCACTGGTAATCAGAATCGCGAAACTCTGGTGCAGCGCCTCGAATCCGAAGGTGGTGCGATCGTCGACTCCTTGCCGCTCTACAAGACGAGCAAGTCGGATCTCAGCTCACACCCTGCTGCCGAACGTTTTCGCCAAGAAGGTGCGGATGCCGTGCTGTTTACCAGTTCGTCGACAGTCAAGTCCTTCGTTGAGCAACGCGCTGCACTGACACTCGCACCGGATGCCCGTCAACCCAGCATGGGTAGCATTGGCCCTCTTACAACCAAGGCGTTGCAAGAGCTCAATCTCGATGTCGGTTTTGAATCCAATCACGCTAGCCTAGACCACTTTATCGATGCGACGATTCAGCATCTACAAGGGTAAGTCTATTATAGCAACTGGTCTTTCGCCACATACTTGCGGATTAGAGACAACCAGCTGATAAACTCGCGGCAGGTACCGATCGCGCTGCGATACGAGCGCTACGATCCCTCAGATAAGACCTTATCGAAATAAGCAATCGTTGGTTTTAGACCCTCATCTAGAGTGATAGTCGGCTCCCAACCGAGTACCTTCTGCGCCTGAGTAATGTCAGGCTGACGTTGTTTCGGGTCATCTTGAGGCAATGCCTCATGGATGATCTTTGAGTGGCTACCGGTTTGCGCGATCACCTTTTGCGCAAGTTCTAAGATAGTGAACTCACCCGGATTACCTATATTCATTGGCCCAATGACTGCCTCTTGATTCATCAGGCTAACAAAACCATCGATCAAGTCATCGCAGTAGCAAAAAGAACGGGTTTGTTGCCCTTCGCCGTAGACGGTGATGTCCTTTCCCTGCAAGGCCTGCACGATGAAATTAGAGACCACACGGCCATCATCTGGACACATACGTGGTCCATACGTATTAAAGATACGAGCAATGCGAATATCGACGCCGTTTTGGCGATGGTAGTCCATAAATAATGTTTCAGCCGCACGCTTACCTTCATCATAGCACGAGCGGATACCAATCGGGTTCACATTGCCCCAATAGGACTCTGGTTGTGGGTGTACCGAAGGATCAGGGTCACCATAGACCTCTGAAGTCGATGCTTGAAAGACGCGGGCACCGACACGCTTGCCAGAGCCTAGGCAATTAATCGCACCCATGACCGAAGTCTTGATCGTTTTAATCGGGTTATGCTGGTAATGCACCGGTGAGGCTGGGCAAGCTAAATTATAAATCTGATCCACCTCTAGTTTAAACGGATCGGTCACATCATGCCGCATTAACTCAAATAGAGGGTTCTCCATTAAGTGGAGCACGTTGCGTTTACGACCGGTGAAAAAATTATCCATACAGATAACTTCATGGCCTTCACCCAATAAACGGTCACATAGATGACTTCCAAGAAAGCCCGCTCCGCCTGTAATCAAAATGCGCATGATTCAATCACGTTGTGATTTTACATTTTTTGCGAACACTAAAATACACCTTTGGCATTAAAAATCATACTTTATCCAGCTAATTTGGTGACTGATCGCACATTGACACACTTGACTGACTGTAACTTGCAGAACATTCGATGGCGCTCAATTATTCGTATGATTCGTTCTAATAGCGCCCTTTTTTACTGAAAAAACCTCATATAGGCTAATCCTTATGGGTCTGAACCATTCAAATTCTGGCGTGCTCCCTGCCTTTCCTAGTTTTAGATTCGGTCTTCTTTCTTCCAACAGCATCACCCTATCACGCACCAAAGCTTGACCTATGCGGCTCATTTGTCAGCCATGACAAACGATGCATATTGATCCCATCGCCCGAACCGTGCGCCTCAGCGTGCGCGAACTTGCCACCTTTCGACAGGTGCCTGCGAGTCAGGGGCATGGTGCCTCGCCTTGGCGTGCTAGCGTCGGGCAGCAATGGCATACCACCGCGGCACAACAAGCCAGCGCAACGCATGCAGACGTTCACTTGGAAGTGGCACTTAAGGCGACGTGGCTGCACCAAGATTGGACCTTTAAAATCCAAGGCCGCATCGATCAAGTTATCTGTGAACCTGACCAGAAAATTATCCGCGAGGTCAAAACCATACGTAGTCCTCTGCCGGCAAGCGTCGAAGAACTCAGCAGCCGCTACCCAGATTATTTTGCTCAAGTCGCAATCTACCTGGGGCTCGCCAAAGTACATCCTGAATATGCAAAGACTCAACTAAGCGCAGAGCTATGCTTCATTGATATCGAAACGGGCACGATGCAAAACGTACCACTGACCGAGGCGGATCAGTGTGCTTTCATAAATCAGCTCAATACGCTCCTGCCCTTCCTCGAAGACCGCCGCAATTGCCATCTGCGCCTACAAGGAATTACTCTCCAGCCAGCCTTTGAAACACTACGAGAGGGCCAAGCTGATCTCTTTGCGACGCTGGACCAAGCCACCCTACAAAGTAAAACGGTGTTACTCGAAGCGCCGACAGGGTTTGGTAAGACCGGCATCGTGCTCGAGCATACGCTTAAACAAATGCAACGCGGCATCTATGATCGCGCCATTTATCTGACCAGTAAATCAACCGGTCAGCTGGAGACGATTCGTCAATTGCGCGCCATGATCGGTAACAATCTGCGCTACATTCAAATGCGCAACCGCTCGGAGCATCGGATCGAAAGCGTCTCACATACCTGCACCGGTGATGAGCGCTGCAACGAAGCACTTGGCCAACACTGGCTAGCCGCCGACATCCATCCCCCAGAGCTGTTTGATAATGCAACGCTCACACTTGAGCGCGCCAAAGCTCTCGGTCAATCGACTGGAATTTGCCCGTATGCCCTAACCAAAGGTTGCCTGCCATTTGCTGACTTATGGATCGGTGATACCAATTATATTTTTTCGCCAGCCAGCCAAGCGGTCTTCTTCGAACAACATGGTTTTGATCCTGCAAAAACGCTACTCATTGTTGATGAAGCTCACAATTTACCAGATCGCGCAGCGGATGCCCTTGGTGTCGAACTCAGCGCGGCTGACCTACTGTTTGCTCTCGAGGAACTGCGCACCATCGGCGCACCGCGACAACTCCTCAGTATCGGAGAAGAATTAGTGCGCTGCCTCGATGCGCTACCAACTGTTGGCCCGCTCACAACAGACTCACTCCTCGAGGCACTCGACCTGTGCGAGGATTTCTCCCGTCGGCTGAAAGAAGCCCGCTGGGACTACGATGCGACCACCCCTTTTGCCATGGCAACGATTTGGTGTATTCCTGATCTGGCCCAACGACTCGCCGAGCCCGCACATAAATGGCTACACTGGTCACCTGCGGGCGGCGTCTTAAGGGCCACTTGCCTGGATGCGAGTGCTTGGATTGCCGACTGCCTAGGACCTTTTGGTGGCAGCATTTTAATGTCTGCTACACTATCGCCGATTCGTAGCTTCCGCGAACAATGTGGGCTGACTCTGGAAAACTCAACCCTTGCTCCAGGCCATGCCCCTTGGCGTGATTCCGCCTACACGGTCGCGGTCGATACACGAGTGGACACCCGCTATAAGCAACGCGACACCTACTACGAAACCACCGCTCGCACGATCCTAGCATTGATCGATCACAGCCCCGGCGTGCCTGTTGCGGTCTTTTTTCCCTCCTATCGCTATGCTGAAAATATTAAGGCATATATAGATGCACTCAATCCGTCTGCTCGCATTCAAGTGCAACCGCGTGGCGTCGACCTGGCTGAGCAAGAAGCGTTCATCGACGAAGGACTACTCATGGCAGATGCACTCTTTCTAATCCTTGGCTCCAGTTATGCAGAGGGGGTTGATAAGCTTGGTGGCCGTATCGCCACGGCAATGGTGGTCGGCCCCGCTCTACCAGAAGTCAATGCCATCCAGGACGCGAAAATGAATGCCTCCCCGAGTACGGATCGAGATACAGCGTTTCGAGACGTATACATTATCCCAGCCATGCGCCGCATCCACCAAGCATTAGGTCGTATCGTTCGCGCACCGGGCCATCGTGCCAAAGTCTTGCTACATGGCAAACGCTACGCAGCTACTGCCTACCAAGAGCAACTCGCTCCTGAGTATCAACAGGCGAATCGGATCAATAATCAGCAAGACCTACAAGCATGGTTGATGCTCGATTCAGGAACTCAGAGTTCGGTAAACTAGAGATACTCACCTAATGCATTCCGGTGACTCAGATCTATATTCTAACTGCTCTTTGCTCACTAATAATTAACGTAAACGCACCAGTAAGTCCTTACTGTCAACTTGATCACCTGATTGTACTTCGACCGCATCAACGACACCATCTTCAAGTGCATACACAGTCGTTTGCATTTTCATTGCTTCTAACACGCAGAGCTTTTCTTTCTTCTTCACGGTCTGCCCAACAGTCACTGAAACGCTGCTCACCATCGCTGGGATAGGAGCACCAACTTGCATACGATCCGCAGGGTCGGCTTTATCACGTTTCTTTACATTGGTCTTAATCGATCGATCAAGGATTACGCATTCACGTGCACGGCCATTCAACTCAAACGTTAATGTACGCTGACCTTCTTCATTAGGCTCAGAGACGTAGATCAGCTTCACGATGAGTGTCTTGCCGGGCTCGATTTCGACTGTAATTTCTTCACCGCTCTGCAAGCCGTAGAAGAATGCAGGAGTCGGCAGCACCCGCGCATGCCCATACTGCTTCACATAAGTATCTAAATCAGTGAACACCTGTGGGTACATTAAGTAGGCAAACAAATCATCATCGTTAATACTGCGCTTCAATTTCTTTCCGATTTCGATCCTAGTTGCCTCAAGATCGATCTTTTCTGCACGTGCACCAGGACGACCGCGATAGGACTTACGATCGCCAAGCACCACTTTTTGCACGGCTTTAGGCCAGCCTCCCTTGGGTTGCCCAAGGCCACCAGAAAGCATATCTACAACTGATTCGGGAAATGCCGTACCCGGCTCAAGGTTCACTAGGTCTGCAGGCTCGACCCCCTTGGTCAGTAAGAACATCGAGAGATCACCTACCACTTTTGAAGACGGCGTCACCTTAACAATATCACCTAACAATTCATTCACCTCGTGGTAGTAGCGCACGACTTCAGGCCAACGTGCACCTAAGCCCAACGCACGGGCTTGTTCACGAAGATTAGTATATTGCCCCCCAGGCATCTCATGCGAGTAGACCTCAGCAGAGCCAAATTTCGGACTGGTATCAAATGGCTCGTAGTATTGCCTTACTGCTTCCCAATAGATCGAAAGCTGATTGAGGAACTGTAGGTCTAAACCGGTATCGCGCGCATCGCCTCGGAGTGCATTGACGATCGAATTCAAGTTAGGTTGTGAGGTTAGGCCAGAAAGTGATGCAGTCGCTAAGTCGACCACGTCCACACCTGCTTCCGCTGCCTTGATAATAGATGCTCCAGCAATACCGGATGAATCATGCGTATGGAAATGCACAGGAATACCAATCTCGCTGCGCAATGCTTTTACCAATTTGAAAACCGCGTGTGGTGTGCAAAGCCCAGACATGTCTTTGAGCGCGAGTACGTGCGCACCCATTTGCTCGAGTTCCTTCGCCATATCCACATAATATTGTAGTGAATACTTATCACGCTGACCATCGAGAATGTCACCAGTATAACAAATCGTCGCCTCACAGACAGAGTTGGTATCCTTACGAATCGATTCCATCGCCACTTTGAGATTGGGCAGATAATTCAGTGAATCAAAGACGCGGAAAATATCCATACCCGACTCGGCCGAATGTTTAATAAAGCCGCGAATCACATTGTCTGGGTAATTGGAATACCCAACGCCATTGGCTCCACGCAACAGCATTTGAAAGCACACATTCGGGATACGCTCCCGCAAACGACGTAAGCGCTTAAACGGATTCTCATGTAGGAAGCGCATCGATGTGTCGAACGTCGCTCCACCCCAGCACTCAAGTGAATAGAGGTCACTCGCACGGCGCGCGATCGAATCAGCGACTTTTAATTGATCATAGCTACGCATACGCGCTGCCAATAAAGACTGATGCGCATCGCGCATCGTGGTATCCGTCACCAAAAGCTTCTTTTGCTTGCGAGTCCATTGTGCAAACTTCTCCGGCCCGTGCTTGGTAAGATAATCTTTAGTGCCTAAAGGCAACTTGTGCGTATGATCGTGTTCGGGAACGATGACTGGTAGGTCCATCGTTGGCACAGGGCGGCCCTTTACTTGATCATTACCATTGACGATTGTCTCACCCAATAAATTGAGCAGCTTAGTCGCACGATCGCGGCGATGTTTAAAGTTAAACAATTCCTTGGAGGTATCGATTAAAGTCGTAGTCGCCTTGCCTGTCTTAAAGATATCATGCGCTACAACATTTTCGATAAATGGGATGTTGGTTTTTACGCCACGTATACGCATTTCGCTCAACGCGCGCTCCATGCGCTGAATGGCTAATTCAAAGGTACTCGCCGAGGCAGTCAACTTCACCAGCAGGGAGTCATAAAACGGTGTGATGACCGCACCAGTATCGCCCATCGCGCCATCAAGACGTATACCGAAACCAGCAGCCGATCGATAATTGACGATCTTACCATAGTCGGGTGCAAAATTCTTTTCTGGATCTTCGGTCGTCACTCGCGCCTGAATCGCAACACCATTGCGCGGCACATCCGCTTGCTGAGGAATCCCGACTTCTTTCGAATGCAGGCTATGCCCCTGAGCAATAAGTATCTGGCTACGCACGATATCAATACCAGTAATCACCTCAGTCACCGTGTGCTCCACCTGAATACGCGGATTCATCTCGATAAAGAACCATTCGTCCGTATCCAAATCATATAAGAACTCCACTGTACCTGCACTATAATAACCGATCGACTTGGCTATTTTAACCGCGGCATCACACAACTCGGTACGCACTGTATCCGGTAGCCCAATCGATGGCGCAATCTCAACGACCTTCTGATGGCGCCGTTGAACCGAACAATCGCGCTCGTGTAAGTGCACCACATTACCCTGCTTATCGCCCAGAATTTGCACTTCGATATGCTTTGCACGTTCGATGTAACGCTCTAGGAACACCGCGGAATTACCAAACGCACGTTGCGCTTCGCTTTGTGCTTCTTCAATCGACGCTTTTAAGTCTTTTGGATCCTTCACCACGCGCATACCACGCCCACCTCCGCCAAAGGCCGCCTTGATAATCAGCGGAAAACCAACTTTCTTTGCGGTCTTCAAAGCCAGTGCTGGATCAGCAATAGGATCTTCCGTGCCCGGTAGCGTCGGCACTGCTGCTTGATCAGCAATTTTACGCGCCTCAATTTTATCGCCCATACGCGCAAGCAGATCAGAACTAGGCCCTACAAAAGTAATGCCATTTGCCTCACATGCATTCGCAAACGCGGCATTCTCTGAAAGAAAGCCGTAACCAGGGTGAATCAGGTCCACTGCCTTACCCTTGGCCAAGTCAATGATACTATCAATATCAAGGTAATCCGCGACAGGGCCTTTACCAGTGCCCACCAAATACGACTCGTCAGCCTTAAAGCGATGCACACCCAAACGATCTTCCTTCGCGTATATGGCAACTGTTCGACAACCCATCTCAGTTGCACTTCGAAAGATTCTAACAGCGATTTCGCTACGATTGGCGGCTAATAATTTATTCATAGATGGGTAAGTAACAATCAAGGTGATGAGGCCTTTAACAACATATACTCTAAAATTGTTGTCAAGATTCAGCATCTACTTGTAAGCAGCTGATGCCACAACAAAAGCGCGCCAGAACAAACAGTCCATGGCGACACTAGAAGCGAAGCCCCTTGCTTAGCTATAATGCCAGTTGACTAGCGGACATTACTCAACACGACTGGGCTCGATAACCCACGAGAGCAACTCACTTTGTTGCAATAAAAAAAACCTCGGCCGTGTGGACCGAGGGTTTAAAAAATGGAGCGAGCGAAGAGGTTGCCTGAGGCTGCGCCTCACTGCTGCGCAGCGACCTGAAGGTCGAGCCATCTCCGCACGCGGGGCGTGCTCCGTCAAACTCTCC
>JAURBE010000130.1 GCA_030829145.1 Verrucomicrobiota bacterium
CGATCTCACCGATATTGTGCAAAAAGAGATTCATCAGGCAGAGGCGGCGTGTGCCTGCTACGATCTCATTGCCGTGAAAGGTCTCGTGCTTGAGGAAGGCCTTTTGGTCGCGGTTCATCTTATGCGCGTCCGTCAAGTAGTCGTGCGCAGCGAGGAAGAAGCCTCCCGTGCCGCAAGCAGGGTCCGCAATGGTCTTACCCGGCTCAGGCTGGACACAGGCTACCATCGCTTGAATCAAAGCACGCGGCGTGAAATACTGCCCTGCCCCTGACTTGGTATCTTCCGCATTCTTTTCGAGAATGCCTTCGTAAATATCGCCCTTGGTATCGGCATCGAGTGATACCCAATTAACCTCATCCACCATCGCGATCAAACGCGCGAGTTTCGCGGGATCTTGGATCTTATTCTGCGCTTTGGTAAAAATCTGTCCGAGCATTGCTTTGCCCTTCGCCAATTCAGTCAGCGTCGTCACATAGTGCACCTCCAACTCCGCTCCCTTGAGTGATTTGAGCTGCGGCCAAGTATATTCAGTCGGCACGCCCACATCCCGCTTATACGGCGGCTGACTATACTCATCCGCCATCTTAAGGAAAATCAGATAAGTGAGCTGCTCGAGGTAGTCACCGTAGCCTACGCCGTCATCGCGTAAGGTCGTGCAGAAACTCCAGACTTTGGAAATAATGGTGTCAGTTGTCATAAAAAATGTTATAAGATGTAATAAGCAAGTGGCTGAAATAGAGCTACTTGAAGAATACGAAGGCCCATTGATGGGTGAAAAATGTTATAAGAATATGGGAGCCTCTAAGCGTTTTTTCGCAAAACACATTATAAGATGTAATAAGCAACTCACTCAAAAAGAATGCCTTACGGATAATATCGGCATTCTAATCGGTTAAAAATGTTATAAGAATAAGAGGTCATGCCCAAATAGGCAGATATCGCGCATATTTTTTCGAGCCAGTGGCACTGGGATCTGGCTTAATCAGGTGTTGCTCGATGGCTGAAGCAATGATTTGTGTCGCAACATTGCTATTTCCATCGGGTAATCCAAAACGCGAGCGAAGACTTTGATTCGTCATCTGACGTCGAAGCACCCACTGCAGCACACAATGCTGATAACAGGCACGCACACGATCATTTCCGTCCATCGCTTTAAACAACCGTGGACCATAAATCACCACAATAGTGCGGCCTAAGTTCTTTAAAAAGTCCGGAGCCGGAAGTTGATGTAGTTCAGCCGACTCAACCACACGATCCACTCCACTACTTTTCTCTTCGCAAATCCCAAATCGACGCATCAAATCCGCCAAACGCTCATTTCTAGATTGGTAGCCATCAATAAAGCGCTCAACAGGAACGATCGGCTCGCCGGGATTTGATATTTCCATACGATCCGAATAGATGTCGATGTCTGGAGCAGCCCCTGTCGCAGCAAAGTCCTGATGGATCAATGCATTGGCGATCAACTCGCGCACGACGACCTCAGGAACCATTTTACTCTCCTTACGCAGAGCATCCTCGAGCACTTCGTTTTGCGGCAGCACACCCATCACATACTTCACTAGCCCCTGAAAACCAACCGCATACCCGCTTTCGCTAACGATATCAGAAGTCGTCTCCAATTTCGAAGATCCCGAGTAAACAACCACTCGGGGTGCCTTGCGAGCAACTGACGCAAAGTCACGCAACTTCTTGGCCAACAATACTGCCGCCAAATTGGTAATACTGTAACCCGTAGCATCGTAGGCGATTAACCGCTCGGCAATCAATCGACTCAAGACACCCGCCTGATCAGTTGGATACGGCGAATTCATTAGATCAAAAAAACCTTGAGTATCGAGCTTTTGAATCACGTCTTGCCCACTCAAATTCGTCTCCGCAAATGCCTCCAACCAATCCGGCGCTCCCTCGGCAAATATTTTGCGTAACTGATCCTCCGACATCGGTTTTAGCTCTTCCCCAACCCGCATCAGATAAGCGCCATCACGCGCATACGCCGTGCCCGCAGGACGACTCGGGATATGGAAGACAAGCACACGTCCATCAGGATGTGCTACCTCCTCGATATCGACCCGAAAGCCAATCGCAGTAAAAAGCTTCGACGCCATTTTGATCGGATCGTTGAAGGCTTGGCTCCCGACCACACGGCGCGGCTTTTTATCCGTCACTCCGAGCACCAAAAAGCCCCCACCCTCATTTGCAAGTGCCACACAATATTTAAACAACTTCTCGTTATCATATTGAGTTTTTGCTTCCTTAAACTCTAGGCGTTGATGCTCTGAATTAGAAACAAGCCATAGATCAACCTGTTCGGGTGTAGTCGTCATGATGATGTAGTTTTAGCACTGATTGCCGTTTTCTTTCGAGCACGTTTCTTAACCGCCTTCTTGTGGCCCTTGAGTTCCGCCTCTGACGCTTCGCGTTCGGCGCGGATGCGTTCGAGGAGGACGCTGGCGGGTTCGTCGTTGGGATCTTGTGGGACGAGTTTTCCGGCAAAGGCCTTTTTCAGAATGGATTGCCGCAACGCCTCGGCGCGTTGCAAGGCCGTGTCAATCTCCGCCTCATTTTGCTCGATGGCCGTGAACTGTGCTTCGAGAATGCGGACGATTTCTTTTTGTTCGGGGAGGGAGCAGAACGGGAATGGATAATTAACTAATTTGTCTCCGTTGATGTTTGATTGATTTACACCATCGGTTTTCACCGTGTTACCGTATTGCCGAGCAGTATGACTATTTAAGTAGTAGTTCAGATACGAACTCTCAACGATACTATTGATCTGATTCACACGAATCAAATAACCAGCAAATATAGCAGGTCGAGTGCTCCTGTAGATTGCGGTTTTCCCGACCCATTGGGGACTGTTTGTCCTGTTAAATAATACATCTCCGGCAGATAGAAGATACTGATCTATCTCTTCCTGATTATTTGAGTAAACAAGATCATCCCAGTCCAGTTCACCCCTTTGGATATTTCCCATACGGATTACAGGACAATCACCTGTCTTTTCTGATTTCGCCGAACTTCCATATTCAGATCCGCAAGTCATCCAGCCCAACTTATCCCATCCCCACGAATTCGGTAGCCTGGAAAGTTCTGACAATAGTTCAGAATCGAGTGGCTGTAAATCCTTTGGTGGCCTCGGTTTCGACGGCTTCTTCCCTTCTTTGCCTTTCGCTTCCCATTCTTCGACGGCGGTTTGCCAGTCGGCGAGTTGTTGTTGATAG
>JAURBE010000131.1 GCA_030829145.1 Verrucomicrobiota bacterium
GCACAGGTTCTACCAAGGAGCAACGCGACGACACAGGAGGACGCAGGACGACCAAACAATCCTGTCCCTGCACCCATTTAAAAAGTCGGTCCGCAACGCGGGTCGGCTTTTTTAATGTCAGGTGCAATCAGGAGTTGAACCGCACAGGTTCTACCAAGGAGCAACGCGACGACACAGGAGGACGCAGGACGACCAAACAATCCTGTCCCTGCACCCATCTTAAAAGCCTCTTAGATCACTCTAAGAGGCTTTTTTATGCCCGGTTAATTAGCATCATGCATACAACGAAAAATTTCCTGAGATAATCAGAAAAAAGACTTGCGGGCGATGCACCGAAACGTAGCTTCCGGGCTTTGCATCACGTCCCGTTCGTCTAGCCCGGTCTAGGACACCTGGTTTTCATCCAGGCAACAGGGGTTCGAATCCCCTACGGGATGCCAATTTAAAGCCCTCAGCTGCCATAGTGTACTGAGGGCTTTTTTACACCCAACGCTCTCAAGGGATGAGAACCCAAGGGGTCGACGTAAGGAGCGCAGCGACTGAAGATGGGACAGCTGAAAGCTGGTCGCGTAGCGATGCGCGGCAGCGCACCAATCCCCTACGGGATGCCAATTTTAAGCCCTCAGCTGCCATAGTGTACTGAGAGCTTTTTAATGCCAAACCACTCAATCGGCCCTACGCCGTCAATGCATCCAACAATGCCTGCAGTTTAAGCTCGGTCTCGCGCGTCTCTTTTTCGGGGGTTGATCCTGCAACAATACCAGCGCCGGCATACAGGCGAGCCGTCGTGCCTTCAATCAATGCAGAGCGAATACTGACCACCATCTCGCCTTCATTCAGATGATTAAACCAGCCCACGACTCCGGAATAGAGACCCCGGTCCAGTTGTTCTAAATCACGAATCCGAGGTACCGCATCCTCACGGGGCGTGCCACCGACTGCGGGCGTCGGATGCATTTCCTGTAGAATGTCTAACAGGTGTACGTCATCAGTGACTTCTGCCTCAATTGCAGTGCGCAAATGCTGCACATTCGCCAGCGGTAATAAAGACGGCACCAAATCCGCACGACCGGATACACCGACTGCCTTTAATCGCCTTAAAATTGAATCACGCACGCAGGCATGTTCGTGAAGGTCTTTACGACTTTCGAGCAAGCCACGAGCCAAGCGAGCATCTTCTCCCGCAGAGACACCGCGCGGCGCCGAACCAGCAATCGCTTCAGTCAACAACTGACCATCGCGTATCCGTAAGAGTCGCTCGGGTGTGGCACCAATAAAGCTGCGCCCTCCTCCACCGCCAAAAGAAAACGTAAAACAACCAGCAAAGCGTTCTCGCAAGCGGTGCAAGGCATCCAAGGGTTGCCAGGGCTCATTCGCCTCCAACTTGATCCCCCGCGCCAATACCACCTTCTCATACGCACCCGAATCGATTGCTTTAAGCGCTTCTGTAATTGCCCCTGAATAGACTTCCGGCGCAAGCTCTGAGCGCTCCACCACAGCAGGCGTGGCAACTGGCTCAGGCAGCTCTCCGTCGGCGACATAATCGAAAGTCGAAAATTTCTGATACGCGCCCCAGACGCGCGCGACCAATTGCTCCAAATCTGCGTCTGGATCGATCCTAATATTGGCCACCGCACCATATTTCCCCTTCGCTCGCGACACCTGCCAACGAGGCAGAAAAATCGTCCCAGGGGCGAACGCACTACCCTCTGGCACAGAATCATTAAACGTGAATGCGGTAAAAAAATGTGGCCCTGTAAACGGCTCGTCGAGGTCTCCCACCACGATGGTGTTCTCCATGATCTCGTCGGCAAAAGCCTGTGCCTGCGCAAAGCGCTCCGGCCCCGTAAAAGTCGCCTCTGCAACGGCCTCGGCGCCGGCGAGTGCCTCTTCATCGGCCGCGCGCTCGACATAAAAGTGTCGCTCGTCCGGCTCATAGATCGACTGCAGCACTGCCAGTGGTGCGATGTGTTTCACTGCTAGGGAGATACTAGCAATCTGAAAATGTCCTTTGCGTTGCGCCGTCTCGCGACACCCTTCCAGGAAAACACGCAGCGCGTCTTGATCGCGCTCAGGGAGCATACTGGAGGGAATGATTTGCATCTAAGGGAAAGAAACCACCGAAACTCAAATCGCAACTCAGAAGTCAACCTAGCACAACGAACCAACATATTCTCCATTTTCATTTTGCCCTCTGGCGTATAATCCTAGATGCACTATTTAGAAGGTTGATAGCCAGTCACACACTTCCCGCGTCCAACTCCTGTTTTAATGACCGATTTTTACGATACCGAATCCAGCCCATTTGCGCCCATCGACTTTCGCGCCGAGCTAAATGACGAGCAGTATAACGCGGTCACCGCGGAGCCAGGGCCAGCGCTCGTACTGGCAGGTGCTGGATCGGGCAAGACCCGCACGCTCACTTACCGAGTAGCGTACTTACTGCATAAAGACATCAAGCCCTACGAAATACTGCTACTGACGTTCACCAATAAATCGGCCAAGGAAATGCTTGAGCGGGTTGAAGCACTAACCGGCGTCAAAAAACACCAGCTCTGGGGTGGTACCTTTCACAGCATCGCGCAGCGTATCCTTCGCGTGCACGGGGAATCCGTCGGCCTGCGGCGCAACTACACGATACTGGATGAGAGCGAAGCCGAATCGCTCCTCAAAAATGCCATCCAATCCGTCGATTCAAAGTTCATCAAAGGCAAGAACAACCCCAAGCCGAAGGTGGTGCATAATATGATCAGTTACGCGCGTAACACCTGCCGAAGCGTGTTTGAGGAGGCCGAAGAGCACTACCCCTTCCTCGAAGGAATGGCTCGCAAGATTGCGGACATCTATGAGGTTTACAAAAAGACCAAGCTGGAGCAACAAGTGGTCGATTATGATGACCTGCTCGAGTACTTACTCAAGCTGTTACGTGAGCATCCTGAAATCGCCGTGTACTACCAAGAGCGTTTCAAACACATACTAGTCGACGAGTTTCAAGATACCAATCGCCTGCAATCTGAGATTGTCGATATCCTCGGTGTGCACCACCAAATCATGGCGGTCGGCGACGATGCTCAATGTATCTATACTTGGCGGGGTGCTGACTTTGACAACATCATGCGCTTCACCGAACGCCACCCGGGAGCGACCGTGCACAAGATCGAAACCAACTACCGCAGCTCGCC
>JAURBE010000132.1 GCA_030829145.1 Verrucomicrobiota bacterium
CCGCCATTATCGGGATTCTTCGGTGCAAGAATGTAGGGCATCCGCCAATAAGCATGTAGGCCCGGCATAGATGGCGGATGTTGCGGGGAAGGATTATTGGAAGCGGTATCGACCATATATATGATTCATAATAGTAGGGTGCTATCTCGATGCGTCGATTATTTATTGAGGTGAGTTTTTGGCGGTGTTGGCGGTCGCTGTGAGCTTTTTGAGGGTTGCTTTTGCAAGGAGTGACTTTCATAAAATCAAAATTACCATTATTTTATTTCGATCTCTTTTGCGCCCATCATGAGTGATTCAACTCAAGTTTTTATTTTTAAAAAGTTAGCTCGAGATCAACTCGTTGCGATTGGTATGTTGCTTGGCTTTGCACTCTACACGGTATGGGATCAATTCTTCTGGTGGGGTGCGCGTGAGGATTACAGTTTCGGCTATTTGGTGCCCTTTTTTGCGATCTACGTTATTTACGACCGCTGGCCAGTGATCCGCAGTTATTTGCAGCATAGCGAGGCTCCGGAAGCGCTTGCCCCACCTACTGCTCCAGTCGCTACTGGTCTTACGCAGTTATTTGAGTGGATCGCGTATGCAGTGTTTCTCGCCGGATTGAGTCTTTTCGCGATCGGTGCGTTACTGCGCTCGGTTACCGGGCCGCAAAATCCAGCTTCATTGGCGATTGCTGCTGGCTTCGCTGGCTTACTGCTCAGTGTGGTCTTTATTATGACGAAGGAGCGTGTTGATGGCCAGTCGCTGTCATTGAGGAGCCGCTTAATGTTGACTGGATTATTTTTATTTCCTGCCCTGATCTGGCTGATTTCAGCACCGATGGTGTCGGTGGTTGAAAAGGAGATTCGTGTATTTTTGCTGACGAAAGTGACGATCGTGGTGTTTAATATATTTGATATCATAGGCTATGCGATTGAGCGAGAGGGCAATGTGTTGCTTCTACCTGAGGGGCAAGTGGGGGTGGAAGAGGCGTGTTCAGGTATTCGTTCCTTGACGGCGTGTTTGTTTGCCGGCTCGTTTTTGGCTGCGGTGTTCCTAGATCGTTTCTGGAAGAAGGTCCTGCTGGTGGTCGCGGCGATGGGTTTTGCGGTGCTGACCAATTTGATGCGTAGCTTATTTCTAACCTTGTGGGCTTATAATTATGGCTCTCAAGCGATCGATGCACATTGGGTGTTACCCTTAGTTGGTGATATTGGCAGTGTGCATGATGTGACGGGGTTTGCGATTTTAGGATTTACCTGCGTCGGACTGATCCTGTTGCTGCCGATATTTAACTTTAGCCTGCAGGATTTGGATGACTCGGCTGAGGCGCCGCCTGTTTTTTCTGAGGACGAATAGAGCCTCGGCGCTGCCGTGTTTAGATACTCAATGGTCCGTGGAGTGGCGATCGATTGCCTGTGCTCATAGTTGACGTCTGCTCGATTCCCACTTCTATTCAATTTTAGTGAACGACCCGAACCGAGATTTTAACGAAGTCATCCATACCATTCGTAAGGACGATCCACGCTATGCGCGTGGTGCGTATTACTTCTTGAGGCAAGCTCTGGACTTTAGCTTGAAGGAAATGGCCAAGCAAGGCGAGCTGAACCAATCCAATCACCTGAGCGGCCAGCAATTGCTGGAGGGAATTCGGCTCTATACTTTGGAGCAATACGGTCCAATGGCGCGTTCCGTACTGGAATCTTGGGGGATTACCAATTGTCGAGATTTTGGTAATATCGTATTCAATCTCGTCGCCTGTCGGGTGCTCGGAAAAACCGATCAGGATAGCCCCGAGGACTTTAATGTCGGTTACGATTTTAAGACGGCCTTTGATGCACCTTATGTACCTTCGATCAAACCGACGATTAAGCGCCCTCGCTTGCGTTAAGACGCTTTCGAGGAGTCGGTCTCAGTTGTTGCCGAGGATGAGTTGATACTTTTGGTTTGAATGGCAAAGTCTTCTTCGCTCTGTTCCACTTGTGCTTCGCGTTCTGTTAGAACCATGGATTGCTCCACCAATGTATTCTCGCATTCTTCGACGTAAAGCTCACGTTCGCGGAGCATTTTGCGAGCTTCTTTGAGTGAAGCATCCTGTGCATCCAATGTTTTTTTGAGCGCATCCAAGGCAGCCTTCGATTCGTTGGAATTAGAGGTATTATCCTGCCTGCCGGTGGAGGATTCGATAATTTGTTTACGCGCCTCAAGCAGGGCTTCTCGTTCGTTTAATTCGAGCTCGCGCGCACTAAATTGTTTTTCCCGTTGGTTGAGCAGTTCTTCGCGATTGATGATGTCGGCCTGCAACTCCAGTAGGTATGCCTCCATGTCCTGTTGTCCGGCAGGTGATGCCAATGCGAATTCATCCATTGGATTCATCAAAGGCTTAAAGGCTTGATGGCCAGGAGCTTTAGTCGCGACGGCCATAGCGGCTTTTAAGCTTAGCTGGTACCTGGGCACCCGTTTTGGTGCGGGCGGCTGGGAAGTTATATCCTGAGGGTTCATGTAGAATGGGGTAGAGTCTTTGAGTGAATGATAACAGCTGAATAGTGAGAGGATTCGACTGAAATATCAATGCTTGAGCTATGTATTCGAGCGTAGAGCAACGAGTTAAACAAATTTATAACATTAACTAGAGGTTGCTCCCGTCACTTAAATAGAGTGTTTCCTTTGAAACTTAGTATCGAAATCGTGATACGAACCGGATTACTGTTACCGAATATATGGATTTTTCCACCAATCATTTCTCTGCCGCCGCCTCCCAAGATATTATCGAACGCCTCTTCAGGGCGCCGGTCGAACGCCATGTTTTGGATAATGGGCTCACGCTCGTCCACCGCCCTGACTTCTCCAGCGAAGTCGTATCGGTGCAGGTGTGGGTGAAGACCGGCAGCATTCATGAGGATGAGCTGATCGGTTCCGGCTTATCGCACTATCTTGAGCATTTGCTGTTCAAGGGCACTGCGCGCCGGGATGGCAAGAGCATCAGTCGTGAGGTGCACGCCATGGGCGGAGGCATCAATGCGTACACGACTTTTGATCGCACAGTCTATTATATCGATGCGCCGTCTAAGGCATTTACGCAGATAGTCGATGTGCTTTCGGATATCGTGCTGCATTCAACTTTACCTGAGCAAGAAGTCGAGCGTGAGCGTG
>JAURBE010000133.1 GCA_030829145.1 Verrucomicrobiota bacterium
CGTGGCGTGCGAGCTTGCTCGCGCCCTCAGTGCCCACAGTCAGCACCACCGCAGCAATCACACCGCAGCCTGCGCAAGCGCAGACGCCACGATTAACCCAGCGCGACTTCGTTGGCCCACAAATCTTCGAGTCTTTGTCGGCGCCGAATCCAATGCGGCTGCTTGGTATCGTCCAGCATGATTTCAGCTGCTTCAGGATACGAGTTATAGTGCTTGGTAGACATAGCGGCACAATACGCGCCTGCACCATCGATCACACACAGATCGCCAATCTGACAAACTGGCAATGCGCGTGTTGCCAACAACTCCGGATCGCCTGGAGCTGGCGTTAAAATATCGCCGGACTCACAACAATGCCCTGCGATCACGTAGTCTTGCGTCGCAGCATTGGCCACTGCCTGCATAATAAAAATTGGGTGCTGTGCTCCGTATATAGAGGGACGCAAAATTTCAGTCATTCCAGTGTTTAGCTTTAAAAACTCGTAGCCCTCTGCTCCCGTGGAGACGATGTCTTGCACCACTGAGAGCACCGAACAGGCATTGGCCAAAAGATACGTACCTGGCTCAATCTCTAGTCGTATTTCACGGCCAGTCTCAGCGGCAAATTCACGGAACTTCTCAGCCACTGGCGCGCCGCATTCTTGCAAGTCAGTGCCAACCTCATTTTCCATGCGCGCGACTTTGTAGCCGCCACCCAGATTGAGCGACACCACATCAGGAAATTGACGAACTAAATCCAAGCTCATGCCTGAAATCTTCTGCCAAACAGCTGGATCACTGCCCGAACCAATGTGCGTATGGATACGAATCACCTTGAGGTCATACTGCTCGACAATCGCCTGCACCTCACTGATCCACTCGTGCCAGATACCAAAGCTCGACGCTGGGCCGCCAACATTGGTGCGGTTATTGCCACCAGAACCAGCACCTGGATTAAAGCGCAAACCAATCGCCCGGCCTGGGCAGGCTTGTCCAAAGCGCTCTAGTTGACTAAGCGAGCATGCATTGATCTCAAGCCCAAGCTCGTACAGCTCAGCGAAATCGGCCGGTAATTCTTGCGTGCTCAGGCTAATATTACCCGCAGGCACGCCAGCAGCAATCGCACGGCGCACTTCATTGCCGGAACTTGCGTCGATGTGCAGTCCGGCATCATTAAAGATCTTTAGAATCGCCGCATTCGGCGAAGCCTTCATTGCATAGCGAGCCGTCAGGCCAAATGCATTTGGGAAAGCGCGCACGTCGGCCGCATTCGCTTTCAAGGTTGCCATATCATAAACATAGGCAGGCGAGCCAAACTCGTCCGCAATTTTACGGGCGGTAGCGTAATCAAGAAATCTGGGCTGCGATGTATTGGCCATGGCCAGAAGCAAAGTGGGTTCACCGCCGCTGGCAAGCGTGATGTCTGGAATCCTTAAACACATTTCGGCACCATAGACTTGCCGTGCAGATGTATTGCTGACGCTCGACTAGCGTGCACCATACCTCAACATCGCTGCCCACAGTTGGCAAAACGAAGCCTTAAAACCCTGACAACTCGACATTTTTTGTTGCTTCCCTCTTGCACTTCAAAGCGTTCAAGCTTGTTTCGTAGCATGTTGATTCTTCTTTCTCCAGCAAAGTCCCTCGACTACGACAGCCCGCTACTCACCGCTAAAGCGACTCAACCGCGCTTGGCAAAACACTCCAGTGAATTGATCGACCAACTTCGGACACTCAGCCCAGAAGCGGTCGGCAAGCTCATGAGCATCAGCCCCAAACTCGCCGAGCTAAACCACGCGCGCTATCAAAACTATCAGCCAACCTTCACCAGCAACAACAGTCGCCAAGCCATTCTGGCATTTACCGGCGATGTCTACCAAGGCTTGACACTGGCCGACTGGTCGCCCGAAAACTTCGCCGCCGCTCAGCAACAAATTCGAATTTTGTCTGGGCTCTATGGTGTGCTACGCCCGCTCGACCGCATGCAACCCTACCGACTCGAAATGGGCACCAAGTTTGACAATACTCGCGGCAACAACCTCTACCAATTTTGGGGCAGTACCATCACCGAACTGCTGAATAAAGACCTGCTAGCCTCGGGCTCCGACCTTGTGGTCAACCTCGCTTCCAACGAGTATTTCTCCTCGGTCAAAACCAAGGAGCTGCAAGGGCAACTCATCACCCCCGTCTTTAAAGATGAAAAGAACGGCAAGCATAAGATCATTTCATTCTATGCGAAGAGAGCACGCGGCATGATGGCAGATTTCATTGTGCGCCATCAGGTACAATCCACCAAAGCGCTTAAGACATTCAACACCAACGGCTATCAATTTGATGCCGGCGCATCTGACGACTCAACTCTGGTATTTCTACGTGCTGAGCAGAAGTAACTAGAAATGACTGCATCAGTGCGCGCGCGACTCGAGTCCTTCTCTTCGATTTCAAAGTTGCCAAAAAGTCCTAAATCTTTACCCACGATCATATGGACAATGATGTCACTGAACCATCTCCGTCACCAGCGGACAGTCAAGCGCAGCGATTAGGTGAAACTCCGATACAGGAAACCAAAAACAACAACACGATGGGCATGCTCTGCCATCTCTTGGCACTGACACTTCTTCTCGGTATCCCCTTTGGCAACATTCTGGGTCCTCTCACTGTCTGGCTGCTCAAGCGCCACGACGATCCATTCGCTGACTTCTGCGGTAAAGAGTCCCTCAATTTCCAAATTTCGATGACCATTTACATGCTGATTTCAGCAGTGCTCGTTTTCATCTTGATTGGAATCATTACTATGCTCGGCTTGATGCTTGCAAACATCGTGCTCACAATCACTGCAGCGATTAAAGCCAGCGAGGGCACTCACTACAAGTATCCGATCACGATACGCTTTATCAAATAAGCGCAACTTAACAAAGCCGCTTATTCATAGCGCAGCGCATCAATCGGATCGAGCCGCGCGGCTCGAATCGCTGGATAAATACCTGAGACCAGCCCGATTACACTACTGAACCCGAAGCCTGCAAACATCGCCATCACTGGCACAATCTGAATGGCATCGCCCCCTGGAATCAGCCCTTGCGCGACGCTCAACAACCCCACACTGGCCACTAACCCAACCAGACCGCCGAGCACACTAATCACCACAGCTTCG
>JAURBE010000134.1 GCA_030829145.1 Verrucomicrobiota bacterium
TCCAGTTTGCGTACATCGATGCCATCAATGCGGACGTTGCCTTCGACGGCATCATAGAAACGTGGCACAAGATTGGCAAAGGTGGTCTTGCCGGCACCGCTGGGGCCGATCAAGGCGATGGCTTCGCCAGCATTGATGGTCACGTTGACGGACTTGAGTGCGGCCTCTTCGGCGTAGCGGAACGTGACATTGTCGAAATGGATTTCACCGGATACCTTGCCGAGTGCTTTCGGGCTTTCGGTTTCGGGGACCGTATCCTCGGAGTGTAATACGTATTCGAGGCGGTCCAGTGAGGCTTGCGCCTGACGAATGGTATTGGAGACAGCACCGAGTTTTTTGATTGGTTCGTAGCACATGTACAGTGCGGTGAGGATCGATGCGATGATTTCGGGTTGAATGTCTTTCTGGACGGCGACGTAGAGAGAGAAGCAGAGTGCAAATGCGGTGGTCAGCTCGATTAGGGGCGAGAGTGCCTTGTCGTATTTGACTGTTTTGAGGGTTAGCTTGAATAGTTTGCGAGCCGCAGCGGAGAAGCGGTCGATCTCGCGTGTTTCGAGGCTATAGGCACGGACTTCGCGGACGGCCGACAGATTTTCGTTGAGCACATTGTTGAGTTCACCCGCTTGGTTTTGTGCTAGTTTGGCTTTTTTAAGGATACGTGAGCCAATGGCCCGAATTGGCAATACGCAGGCCGGGACCGTGGCCAGTGCAATGAGCATGAACGCGACCTCGGATTCGCTGATCGTTAGGTAGATCAGAAATCCGACTGCACTGACTAAGGTGGCCGGCTCTTTGACTAAGCTGTTGACTACTTTAACCAGGGCAGTTTGTAGCTGCCCAGTGTCGCCCATCACGCGACTCATCAAGTCGCCGACATTGTTTTTGTGAAAGAAAGCGAGCGGTAGATGTTGGATCTTTTCAAACACCATGATGCGCAGGCGCTCCAGCACGTGCATCCCGGCATATGCCATATAGTAGGCATTCAGGAATCCGCCGAGTGCGCGCAAAGAGAAGGCCAGCGGGATTGACAAGAGTAGCAGGATCAGGGCCATGCCTTCCGGTTTGTCGTCACTCGTCACCAGCGGCACCAGATATTGAATAATAAACGGTAGGCCGGCGCCGGACGCTGCGGCAGAGATGAGTCCGAAGCCGAGGCCCAGAGCGAACTGCTTGCGGACAGGCTTGAGGTAGCTGAAGTAAGGGCCGAAGCGTTTTAGGAACATGAGTTGGAGCGTGCTGAGTTTAAAGTGATTTGACTGAAGCTAGTTCACGATTTGCACCGGGTATTGATCGAAGACCGGGTCCACTGTGGCGATTTCCCAGCCTTTGACCAGCGCGGAGGCAATGAGTAGCCGGTCAAAGGGGTCTCGGTGTAAGTGTGGTAATTTGCCGAGCATGTAAATCGCTTTGTTTTCAAGGGGATGAAAGTTTAAGCCTGAGTCTTGAATCAGACCTGGAAGGAAGTTTTGAGGTGGATCAGGCAATTCCAATTTTCCGAGGTCGTATTTGATCTGTATCTCAAGCACAGAAATCTGGCTTAAGTGCCAGCATACATCTTCCGCAGCGAACAGTGCCGCCAGCTTGGGCGAGAGATTACTCGGCGCAAATTGACTCCAAAGGAATACATGGGTATCGAGGAGGAGATGTCTCATTCGCCGTAGAAGTCGTTTTCGAAATTTTCGAGTGGCGCATCAAAATCGTCTGGGATCGTGGCTTGCCCGGCCATGAGACCGATTTTCGGGCGAATTCCAACGTCGGGTTGCGGTGCTGGACCGATGACTGCGACGGGCTTATTTCGATCGGCGATGATGAATTGTTGCCCTTGAGCTGCTTGGTGAGCATAGCGACCGAGATGAGCTTTGGCTTCGCTTAGTTTGATAGTAGTCATATTAGTAGACTAGTAGTTGACTACTTGCTGTCAAGTGCACTCATGCAAATGATTAAGCCAAGAAATCGGCAATGACTTCGACCACGCGGGTGATCTGCTCGGGTGCTAGATCTGGGAAGATCGGTAAGGCAAGGCTCATGGCAGCGGCGCGTTCGGCATTCGGGAAATCGCCTTTGCTGTAGCCGAGTAAACGGAAGCACTCTTGTTCGTGAAGAGCTAGTGGGTAGTAGATCTCACAGCCGACGTTGTTGGCGCGCAAATGGTCGATCAGTGCATCACGCTGATCGGAGTAAATGACGAACTGGTTATAAATATGATAGTTGCCGTCTTTTTCGGTGGGCAGGATGATGCCGTTTTGCAGGTCGCCTGAATCGAGTAAGCTGACATCGCGACTGATGCCGGCTTCACTGGCGAGCTTGTGGTAGAGTGCCGCATTTTCGCGGCGCTGTTCGTGCCAGTTGTTCAGGTGCGGCAGTTTGACGTCGAGCACGGCGGCTTGCAGTGCATCGAGGCGGAAGTTGCCGCCGACACGCGCGTGGAAATATTTAGGTTCCATGCCGTGGTTGCGTAATTGGCGAATGATGCCTGCGTACTCGGCGTCGTCACAGAGCACCATACCACCGTCGCCGAAGCCCCCGAGGTTTTTAGTGGGAAAAAAGGACAGGCAGCCCATGTGCCCGAAAGAGCAGGCGGGGTGACCGTGTTGCTTGGCGCCGATCGCTTGCGCGGCGTCTTCGATCACGAGCAGGTCGTGTTCGCGAGCGAGACGGTTGATGGCGCGCATGTCAGCCATTTGCCCAAACAGATGCACGGGTGCGATCGCGCGAGTTTTGTCGGTGATCACTGCTTCGATCTTCGCGACGTCAATGTTGAAGGTACTGGGCTCAATATCGACAAAAACCGGCTTAGCACCGAGCCGCGTAATCGACCCTGCTGTACCGAAGAACGTATACGGGGAGGTGATGACTTCATCGCCTTCGCCGATGCCCATCGCCATCATGGCAACGATCAGTGCGTCGGTACCAGAGGAGACGCCAATGGCGTGCGCGGTATTACAGTACTCAGCACAGGCTTTTTCGAACTTTTCAACCGTCGGTCCGAGGATGAAATATTGGGACGCAATGACGTCGGCCACCGCCGCATCGAGCTCGGGCTTGAGTGCAAGGTACTGTGGCTTGAGGTCAAGGAGTGGGACTGCAATGGAAAGA
>JAURBE010000135.1 GCA_030829145.1 Verrucomicrobiota bacterium
TGATGGATGGTGTTCAGTCAGCGTTTAAATCTCAAAGGCTGACTAAATGCTGGGGGCGCAATTAAACGATAAAACACCCAGTAAACTTTAATCTCTCAGGCCTTTGTGAGCTTAGCGTGCTTGGTGAGAGATCACCACACATCCTTGGCATTGTGCAGTACTACAGCACATACTTATGCAAAAAATTCTCACAAAGTTCACGGAGCTCGCTAAGACCAAGGCTCGTGATCGAGGAAGTATTAAAAAAAGCCTAGCATTTAAATCGGACGAGATTTCCCGAAAAACCTAAACGCTAAGCTAGCATACCTTTGTGAGAGACAACTGCAGAACCGCACATTCTAAAAATCGCCGCATTACAACCATGCCTCCAAAAGGCGACACAGACTGATCGCAATACTCAATCGGTAAGTTCACACCGTTTGGGTAAACGATGCAACAACGTTCAGCGCATCTAAATACCAGCTAGACGCATAGAATCACTTTTCTAATGTATAATCCCGGGTTCAAGGTACAAAGGAGTCGTCTATTCGACTTAGGTTAAACAAGTCGCACAACACCTGTGCATTTATAAGATCCCCAGCGCTGAATTCAGGCCTTTTATTTCTTTGGTGGAGGGGCGTGTAGAACGTCTTCCAATTCAAGGCCGGTCATTTTTTTGATGCCCCCCAGCAGCATCCAAAGTGTGAACATCATGATTGCCATACTGGGAATGACGATGACCGGCCAACTCCAAGTCATCATCTTACTGACCTCAGAGTTGAAAGCGTCGGTGCCACTCGGACTCACTACAATCCAGCGGGCGAGGCCATAGTTGAGGATTCCGCTGAGAAAAAATGAGAGTGCCAGTAGCCAGGTGCATTTAGTGAGCAGTTGGTTAAAGGCGGATTCACTGTCATGTTCGACGAGTGCGCGGTGTACCTTATCGACATCTATAATCTCAGGGTTGTACAGCAGGGTACGAATCAGTGGCCACGGAGTCTTGAGCGAGATCACGACCGCGATGCCTAGCAGTAAGGGAATGGCAGCTTCTTTGACCGCAAACCATTCTGTCGGGATTTCGAGGATGCCAATACCACCTGTCAGCAACACGCTGATTAGTCCGAGTATGGAGAAGATGTTATACTTAGAGCGTTTAACGTAATCGTAGATGAAATAGCCGATCGGAAAAAGCACTGCGATGATCAGTATACCGATCGCAACATTTTCAAAATAAGGCTCCAAGAAGTCACCAAACAGTTGCTTCCCCTTATTCAGGATTAAGATCGGCAGGAGGATATTAAAACCGAGATTAAGAAATGTGTTTTCTTTCTGAACCGGTGGTTTTGTCGACTGTGAGGAATTTTGCAAATTCGGTGCGGTGCTGGGTTGCTGTTCTACCATATAGTAGCCTAGGCTTTTCCGAGTTATGTCAAACGCAAGCTCTATTCGCTGTCTTATCACTGCTGGACCCACTCGTGAGTTTATCGATCCAGTGCGCTTTTTGAGCAACCCGGCCTCCGGCAAAATGGGCTACGCGCTCGCAGAGGCGGCTGTGGCTGCGGGTTGGACGGTTGATTTGGTGGCTGGGCCAGTGGCGTTGCAGGAGCCCGATGATGTTATTTTATATCCAGTGGTGAGTGCTGAGGAAATGTTTCACCATGTAGATGCATTGTTTGATGCCTGCGATGTGTTGATTATGACTGCTGCAGTCAGCGACTTTCGTCCGGTGAAGCGCCATGCAGAGAAAGAGAAGAAGGTAGATGCATCGCTGCACATCGAGTTCGAGCGTACGATTGATATTTTAAAGACCATGACTGAGCGCAAAGCACATCAGACCGTCGTCGGCTTTGCCGCCGAAACGAATAATGTCGATGCCTACGCCCGCAAAAAGCTCGAGGAAAAGCGCTGTGATTGGATCGTGGCCAACAAGGTTGGAGAAGCGGGGGCTGGATTTGCCGCGGAGACCAATGAAGTGACACTGATTGCGGCGGATGGTAGCTCGCTGAAGATCGGCCCGACTACCAAAAAAATAATCGCAAAGCAGCTGATTGAGCTGGTGACGCCGATGGCATAAGCGCTGCAATTCGTTTGATTCAGCCGCTAGATTCTTTCATACATACAGACTATTGAATCAGAGATGAACCTGATGGGCAGAGAGACTGCGCTTTTTATCTCACAATAACTGTGGTGCTTCCTTATTTTATGCTGCGATGAAAAATACCGGACTTGATAAAATACTCGGCCGAATTGATGACCTCGATTCAGTCAACCTTGGCATCTTAGTACAGCGCCTTGCCCGAGATCGTAAGTTACAGGAGACAGTGTTTAATACCATTCAGGATGGCATTCTGGTGATCGATTCCGAGGGTGTTGTGCAGTATGCCAACTCCACTGCTTTCAGTCTAATCGGTTTAAAGGAGGAGGATGTCGGCACCACACGGCTATGGAAGATGGTGCCTGACTTAGCGCGCTCAATCGATCTGGATAAAGCAGCAGATGCGGATCATGGCTCTCCTGTACTTTCTCGTGAGGTAGAATTATCCTACCCGGAACACCGCTTTGTACGCCTCTATATGGTGCCAATAGATGCCCAGGTAGGGCATCATGATAGCAGCAGTATGGTGGTCGTGCTCTCCGATGTGACCGAAGAAAAAGTTACGATGGAAGAGCGGATCGAGACTGAGCGTATTGCCTCGATCATGCGCCTTTCTGCTGGAGTGGCTCATGAACTCGGCAATCCGCTCAACTCGTTGACGATTCATTTACAGTTGATCGAGCGCCAGTTGAAGAAGTTGGAACTGGGTGATGTTGCTGGCAGTATGACTGAATCACTCGAGGTCTGCCAAGGTGAGGTGAAGCGGCTCGATGGCATTATTACGCATTTCCTTGAAGCAGTGCGTCCTCAGCAACCTGAGCTCAACGAGCTGAATTTGATCGAGTTGGTGGATGAGGTGTTACGGGTGCAGGAGGCTGAGTTGCGCGATCGTTGCCTAGACGTTAATGTGGAGGTCGCCCAAGAGATCCCATCTATTTTGGGCGACCGTGGACAAATTAAGCAGGTCTTTTTTAATTTGGTCA
>JAURBE010000136.1 GCA_030829145.1 Verrucomicrobiota bacterium
GCGTACTTCACACTAGGTTTAACAGACTTATTGACAGCTAGGCTGTAGCATGCACAACAACACACGCGCTGTCCGATTATCCGCTATGACTCAATTATGCGGAGGCAGGGCATTCATCTCATCCAGAAAAATATCGCTTTATTATGAGCACAATCATCACAGACATCCGCGCCCGCGAAATCATTGACTCGCGTGGCAATCCTACTGTTGAAGTCGACGTCGAACTCGAGTCCGGCATCGTTGGCCGCGCTGCCGTTCCTTCCGGCGCATCCACCGGTGAGCACGAAGCTGTTGAGCTTCGCGACGGCGACAAAGCTCGCTACCTTGGCAAGGGCGTCCTCAAAGCTGTTGAGAACGTCGACAGTCTCATCGCTCCTGAACTCATCGGCTTCGATGCTTGCGACCAGCTGACGATCGACAAGATCATGCTCGAACTCGATGGCACTGCCAATAAGGGCAAGCTCGGTGCCAATGCGATGCTCGGTGTCTCGCTTGCAGTGGCACATGCAGCAGCCGACGCACTTGGTCTTCCTCTTTACAAATACATCGGCGGACCAAATGCAAAGGTGCTGCCAGTACCAATGATGAATGTCATCAATGGTGGTTCACACTCTGATGCGCCTATCGCATTCCAAGAGTTCATGATCCGCCCAATCGGCGCAGCAACATTCAGCGAGGCGATTCGTATGGGAGCAGAGTGTTTCCATAGCCTCAAGAAAGTGCTGCATGACCGTGGCCTCAGCACAGCGGTGGGTGATGAAGGTGGTTTCGCTCCCAAGTTCGACGGCACTGAAGATGCACTCGACACATTGACTAAAGCAGTTGAAGCAGCTGGCTACAAGGTCGGCAGCGACATCACATTCGCACTCGACTGTGCTGCCTCTGAGTTCTTCGAAAATGGTGTCTACGACTACGCTAAGTTCGAAGGCGAAGGCGGCGCCAAGCGCAACTCCGCAGAGCAAGCTGCTTATCTACAAGAGCTTTCCAAGAAATACCCAATCGATTCCATCGAAGACGGTTGCGACGAAAACGACTGGGATGGCTGGAAGGCTCTCACAGACGCGATCGGCGACAAGGTTCAACTCGTCGGCGACGATCTATTCGTCACCAACGTTAAGTTCCTGCAGAAGGGCATCGATCTCGGCGTAGCCAACTCGATTCTGGTTAAGGTCAACCAAATCGGCACGCTCACTGAAACACTCGAAGCAATCGAGCTCGGTAAGGCAAACGGCTACAACTCGGTCATCTCTCACCGTTCCGGTGAAACCGAAGACGTCACCATCGCCGATATCGCAGTTGCGACGAATGCTGGGCAAATCAAGACAGGTTCCATGAGTCGCTCCGACCGTATCGCGAAATACAACCAACTCCTTCGTATTGAAGAAGAGCTGGGCGAAAACGCGGTTTACGCAGGCACACTGTAAGCGCCCCTTACATCGAATTACCACCAAGCCCGACGGTTCTCCGTCGGGCTTTTTTGTGGTCGGTCGTCCATGAGTGGCTGAAAGATCCGTCTACCATGGACTCCTACGCACTGAATCACCACAATCGTCACCCACAAATTGCTCGCTTCAATTTTCTAAATACATATGGGTTACTCAACATTCTTAGAAATCATGACCTTAAAAGAAAAACAAGACGCGCTGGTCGAAGAGATCACCTTGATTCCGGACGCCTACGAACGGCTCGGTTATATCGTTGATCGCGGCAAAAAAGCTGCAGGGCTCACCAAAGACCTGCGCATTGATAGCTTCAAAATTGAAGGCTGTATGTCGCAGCTCTGGGTCGTGCCGGCATTTAACGGTGGTTTGTGCTCGTTTCGCTCTGAGTCTGACTCAGCAATTGTCAAAGGAATCGCCGAATTACTGTGCAACTTTTACAGCGATGCAACGCCTGAAGAAATCATTGCCGCCGATGCTGAATTTCTGGGAGAAGTTGGCATCACGCAGCACCTCTCCCCAAATCGACGCAATGGCTTGAGCCGTATCGTCGAGTCGATCAAACGGTTCGCACAATCCTGCCTCGCAGACTCGTAATTACACACGAGCGAAACTCTGGTCACCGCCCCATTCCTGTCGCACAAGTGAACGCAAGGACTTCGCAGAAAGAAGTGATTCTAACTCCTAATTCCTTCGTCATCTCAAGTCTCTCAAGTCTCACCTATCCCTGCTGAAGTCTAAGCAATGGTCGCCCCACTCTATGACGCACACAACCATATGGCCGACCCGGCCCTGCGCGCCCATGGGGCAGCGATCGAGCCTTGCCTGCGCGCGATCGACTTAGAGTACGGGGTCGTTAACGGCACCTCTCCCAGCGATTGGCCGGCAGTTATGAGTCTGGCAAGATCAGAGCCACGCATGATTCCCGCCATCGGCCTGCACCCATGGGAAGTGAACGATGCACCAACTGACTGGCAGGCACAATTCCTAGAAGCGCTCGCTAGCGGTGCTAGAGTCATTGGTGAGGTGGGCCTAGATCAATGGATCGAAGGCTACGACCTCGAACGTCAACAAGCTGCTTTTCGCTGGCAACTTAACCAAGCGACTCAACGCAATCTGCCAGTCTCGATTCACTGCCTTAAAGCGATCGGCCCGCTAATGGAGACACTACGCCGCGAGCCACTGCCCGCGCGCGGCTTTCACCTCCACGCCTATAATGGTCCGGTCGAATTAATCTCTAAGTTGGTAGAGCTTGGTGCCTATTTTTCGTTCAACGCCGGACAACTCAAAACCGTAAAATCGAAAGCGCCTGTACGTATTTGCGCCGTGCCAGCAGAGCGACTACTCATCGAAACCGATGCCCCCGACATGCTACCAGCAACAGGACTGCGAAGCTTCGATCTTCCAAATTCTGTCCGCGGAGACGCACTCACACACCCAGCCACTCTAATTGATGGCTATACCGCTATTGCAGATCTGCGCGCCACACCAATCGAATCTCTGAGACAGCAAGTCGCCCGTAATTTCGAACGCTATTTCCTTAGTTAGGTACGCCATGGAAGATCTTCA
>JAURBE010000137.1 GCA_030829145.1 Verrucomicrobiota bacterium
AAGTTGATGCCGAAACCACGCCAGAAGCCACACTTCCAGAATGAAAAGATGGGGAAACAAGCGTTAACCGCTGGCCCGACCCACCATTACCATATACAGTGGTAGTCACATACCCGACCGGATCAGTCGCAACAGTCTGCGCAAATCCGGTGGATGCGAGCAGCGCGGCCCCAGAGAGCAGCGCAATAAATTTATGGGGTGTTTTCATCATATTTTAAGGTAGTTGATAGATATTTAGTTTTTGAGGACTCTCTAAGACAAAAGGCATGCAGGGAACACTTTTAGATCAAAGAATTATGGGGTTAAGCCATTTTTCGGCACTCAATACAGAATACCTAGAGTCCTTTAAGAATTTCGATCCTCACAGGAATTGCAAGTTTTTTTATATTTTTTTTAATTTATGCGAGGATTAGGGCAGATTCACTGAAACTACGACCCCCCCCATGAAGTTGCCGAATATAGCATCAAGCCCAAGATGTCATCTGGATTACGCTCGCAAGGCCATTTCACACTATAAATCACGCGTAGAAAAATAGGAGGTAGGAGCCAACCACTAATAATTAGGCGCTCTGAGCGATACGATCATCGCCCATCAGTTCAATGTCACTGCCTTCGAATTCCAAAACAATAACCTACTCCTGTGACTAAAATTCACCAATATTTTCAAGAATGGACCGCTTGGCCGCCTCATCTAGGTCGGGAAAGCGCGTGGCATCAAAGAAGCCTGGCGCAAGATCATCGCCAACGCGAATAGCCAACGCGCCTCTCTTGGACTCAAGGTCCAACGACTCCTCTATGCTGAGGCGTAGCGACTGATCTTCGACACCATCGGGCAATTGACCTGGCACATCCGTCGCCGAGGGCCGCGCAAACACCCAAGGCATGAGACCCAAGTTTGCCGCAACGCGCTGAATCTGCACTTCGTGTATTAGTTCGCCATCAACGGTCATTTTACTGTGCAAGGCAACCGTCACCCCGGCAACTTTTTTCACTTGCTCGTGGGTCGTGACTTCAAGGTCGCCGGAAACCATATTGACCACACGTTGCTGCCGCTCGATAAACTCCTTGTTATCAATTGCATAGCTTACCTGCTGGCCATCGGCAAGGGTCACTCGCAGATCAAAGCATGCATACCCGTTGACGGTGCGCGGCCCGAGAAGCTCGATCTGTTTACCTGGCACATTCGGATACAGCAAATGCCCCGCCGTAGGTGCGTCGCGGATAAAATTGAGCGCTTCAATCGACGGCATCGGGATTGGCTCGCTGGACTCCATTGTATTCAACTGCCATGCATCACTCCCATCATACGCCATGACAATACGTGCCCCATTACCTGCAAATAGTACAATTTTACAATAATCCGGTTTCTTTTTAAACGCGACAAAGCTCAAAGTGCCCGTCGGCAAGCGCAAGACGCCCTCGAAGCGCAAACTTCGTATTTTACGCCAATTTCCCTGACCACCAAACGCAGCTTGATAATAATTTTCAAGGATCCAACTCAACCCCGGGTCAATTCCTTGCAGAGACATTGCCTCGTAGCCTTGAATTCTTTCTCGATACGTCGGTAGAGGCTTATCGAGCGAGGCGTGACTCTGTGCCGATAATGACTGCAAAAAGACTCCTGCACATAAGAACGCAACACAGCAAAATGAGGAAAATAAAGACATACACCGTGAACCTACCTAAAAGATTGCTTAAACCGAAGCATAAAAACAGCTGCGCACGAAAAAATCAAGCGGGCATAAAAGACCTACAAGGTTCTTCATCATTTACCGGGGAGATACTATTCTGAGCCTCATGGGGCGGCGATTCTGTTGGGGAGGGTCGACCTCTGTGTCGACCACAGGCACTTTAACACCACATGAAATTCTAGGAGCCTCCAAGAGCTGATAATCCCGTCAGACTCTCACGCATCGGTACCTGACGACACGGAGGTCGTCCCTCCCAAAAGCAGTACCGGACGACACGGAGGTCGTTCATCCCAAGAGCAGTACCGGACGACACGGAGGTCGTCCCTCCCACGAGCAAAAGGCAAATCCAAGGTTCCCAACATAGATCAATGCCTGCCTCGCTGATCGACGATCAACAAAAAAAAGCATTCAACCATAATTTCAATAGCTGCAAATTAAGAACCTAATTACTGCCCTAAGTGCTCGCTATTCGGGCATTTGAAACATCCAAGGCATCACCCCCGAGTTCAACTTGACGTCTTTAAGTTCGAATGTGGACCACCATTTACCATCCTCCGAGCTGACGATTTTCCGCGCAATCGGCACTCCAAATTCAAGGGTATAGTCCTCATAAGTGACAGCCGAAATCTGACCCGTCTGCAAATCCGTCGTCACCACTTTTAATTCTAAACAGCTGAGTGTATCGATGAAATAGTCGACTTGAAAACCCGTATCCACAGTCACTCGAACCTGTTGGCACAACACACCATCCACTGGTACCGTGTCGAGGTACTCGATCTGCTTGCCTGGCGCATAGGGATAGAGTAAATAACTGCCGAAATGTGCGCTGAAAATAAACTCTCGAGCGTCTGCTTCAGATAACTCCATGGCATCACCCACAAGTGGTCTCGACTGCCAAGCGACACTTCCATCAAAGCCTTTGATGACATGACGCAGTCCGTCACGAATTACGATCTTCAAATAGTGCGGCTTTTTTCGAGTCGCATGAAAATCGTAACGACCACTTTTAAGCGTCAATTGCCCTGATATACGCATACTCAGGATGTTATCCCAAACCTCAGGACCACCCATACCCTTAGCGTAATAGCGCATCAGGATAGAATCTAAACGCTGATTACCCATCTCTGGCATCGCAATATTACTCAAAACGGCGGTTGATTCATCCTCCACAGCCAATCGATCCACCCCAACCGCTGATGCCGTCAATGCACAGTAGCAGAGCACGCCAGAGCCTAAGGTGCGAAGTATTGACTGAACCATTTACAAA
>JAURBE010000138.1 GCA_030829145.1 Verrucomicrobiota bacterium
CCCGGTGTTTAGTAGCACTAATTTTTGCAATGCTGCAGGCCGGCGCCCAGCAAGCCCGCAGCCGATCGCGCCACCCCAATCGTGGACCACCAGGCTAAACTCTGTAATCGCCAAATGATCGACTAAGCGCTCTACATCCTCGATGCGCCGTGCCAGCGTATATGAATAATCCCGTGGCTTATCCGAAAGCCCACAGCCAACGTGATCCGGCACGATACAGCGATACCCGGCAGCCACGAGTGTCAGGACTAAATCTCGATAGTAAAACGACCAGGTGGGGTTGCCATGCAACAGGATCACAACCGGCCCCGTACCCTCATCCAAATAATGCATTTGCACAGGCCCCTCCGAAAGGGGCGTGGCTGGCTGATCAAATAAATTCCCCGCAAACGGATATTCGAGGCGTACTTTGGGCGGCAATTGAGATGCTCTTAAATTAGTCATGCTGCGGCCACTCCACTGCCATCATTAAACTACTCAAACCACTACCGATTCCAAGCAGCGCGGTCTTTTGCCCCGCTATAAAGGCACCCTCCTCGATGGCACGCGCCAAAGTAATTGGGCAGGATACTGAACCCACATTGCCCAATGTTTCGAAAGTGGTATAGTCTTTTTCTAGATCTAATCCGAGTGCCTTGAATAATTCGCGCGAATGCGCCTTACCGACTTGATGAGTAATCACCCGATCGGGGGTCTCCGCAGACCAACCAGTCGTCGCCACAAAACGCGCCCATGCACGGGTCGCCACGCCAATACCAGCGACCAGTAACTCCTCCGAGTCGGTCAACATTTCTAAAGCATCACCCGCACTGTCGCCTTGGCAAAGCTGATTGGCTGAACTATCGGTTTCGACCACGGCCGCTGTCAGTAAGGGGCACGTGCCCTGCACCAGGTCTTTGCGGCAGAGCACCGCGCCGACTGCACCGGCACCAATCGTAAGGTTAGCAAAATACGGCTTGATCGATTGACGCGTGAGTTCGGGCTGAAGCAGCTGTTGCAAGGTATGCTCCACCAACGGTCGACCGTTCTCACCTGAGACAATCAAAGCCCGCTCAATTTGCCCCGACTCAATCATACTGGCAGCCACTACCATTGCATTTAAAAAGCCTAAGCAGGCATTGGAGACATCAAAAATCTGTGTCTTACCCGGTAGCTTCAACAAGCCATGCACATATGCTGCAGTCGCGGGCTCGAGTCGGTCACGACACACCGCTGAATGAATTAACAAATCAATCTCAGAGCGGTCAAACGATGATTGTGCAAGCACTGCCTCACCCGCCTTCGCAGATGCCTCCGACGCGCGACTGCCCGCAGGCCAAAAGCGGCGTTCCTTAATCCCTGTCATTAGCTCCAGTCGCCCTTCCGGCAAGCGCAGGCGCTCATACATGGGCGCCAGCTTTGCCTCCACATCCGCAGAGGTCCACACCTCATCCGGCAGCGCATAAGCGAGCGATTCAATAGCTACGTTGTTAAAATTCATTCACCTATGGGATACGGGAAGCAGGTCGCAGGATACGAGTCTATTTATTTTAAAAAATGAGCAGGCGACTGAAATATTGCCTGTCTGCGTAGTTAAAAAAATCAGAAAGTAATTCCATTTCCGCAGTAAGCACTCTCAAAATTCACTTGCTAATCCAGCCACATTGCCTAGCTAAGTAAGGGATGGCACGCCGAAATAGCTCAGTTGGTAGAGCAATTCATTCGTAATGAATAGGTCGACGGTTCGACTCCGTTTTTCGGCTCCATACTTCGCTGAGGCTTCGCATCGCAGGTCATCGTCACAAAAGCTGCACCACTGGCTTAGCTCAAGCAGTTCAAAATCAAGCGTATGATTCTCAGCGCCATTCACAATGCGAAGTTCCCCCATCGTCTCAACAGACCATTGGCTCTCGATCGCCGAAGAAACACACGGATGTTAATCGAAGCAGTTTAACTGCTTTCATCAAATAGCCAGCGGCTACGATCATACTTTAAAGTGTAACAAGATCGCAGCTCGCCTCTCCCAGAAATTTTTATCATTTTTACCCTTATGGAATTACGTTCAACCCTACTTCAACTATTACGCACAAAAGACTATGTCCCCATGCGGCGTGAAGAAATCTTTGCAGTTCTAAAACTTTCGCCCAAAGAAATTAAAAATGGCCATCGCCTACTCGATCAAATGCTCGAGCGCGGCGAAATCGCTAGACTCAAAAAAGACAAGCTCTGCATCCCTGACGATGCCGACCTGGTTAGTGGGCGTATTATGTTTCGTCAGAACGGAGCGGCCACGCTGATCCCCGATTCAGCCACGGGCAAACCATCTGGGCCCGGCAAAGGCTACCCAATCTCTGCCGAAGATACTGGCGTCGCCATGCATAGCGACCAAGTACTCGCCCGCATCATGCAGCGCCCGCGCCGCGCCTTCCGTGGCAAGGGCCAAGGTCGCAACAACAACGCCGATGCGAACGAACAACCCAACGTCCGTGTCATTCGTATACTTAAGCGTGCGCGAGAAGCCATTCCTGGCACTCTCGAAAAAGGCCGTCATGCCTACTACGTCATCCCGGATGATCCACGTATCATCCAAGATATACTGGTTCCTGAACCCGCAAATTCGGGTCTTAAGCCACTGCCTAAAGTGGGCGACAAAGTTGTGGTCAAACTACTTGAATGGAAACAACGCCACCTCAATCCCGAGGGCGAAATCAGTGAAGTGCTCGGCCGCACACATGAGCCAGACGCCGAGTTCAAAGCCATCTTATTTAAATACAATCTCAACCCTCAGTTTCCTGCCGCAGTCGAGAAACAAACCGACGCAATTCCGGATCAAGTGCCAGAGAAAGACACCCAGGGCCGTCAAGATTGCCGTGATATCTTTACCTTCACGATCGACCCAGATGACGCTAAAG
>JAURBE010000139.1 GCA_030829145.1 Verrucomicrobiota bacterium
CAACGTATACTCGGATAGATTGCTTAAATAATAGAGATGGAAACGACACTACTTGTATTCTCGGCAGTCTTGCCGATATTCTTCGTGATCACCTCCGGGGTGTTGGCACGCAAACTTGGCTGGCTGGATGTTGCATTCGACCGCAGCCTAATGAACGTAGTCGTCAACTTACTTTATCCCGCGCTTATCTTTAGCATCATCTTGGGCAATGATGCACTGCGACAACCTTCCAATCTAATTCTGCCGCCTCTGGTCGGACTCACCACTGTCGTTGGTGGATTTGCACTAGCAATGCTGGTTGCGCGCAAGTTTCGGATCGGCAATCAAAAGGACTGTAATACCTTTGCATTTACGACCGGGATTTATAATTACGGCTACTTCCCAATCCCTATCATCGCGCTGCTGTTTGATCGCGAAACGATGGGCGTACTGCTAGTCCATAATCTCGGAGTTGAGATCGCCATGTGGGTGCTAGGCGTGGGTTTATCCTTTCGCGCAACGACCCAAAATCAGTCTGGAAACGGGTCTTTAGTGGCCCCGTCATCGCCATACTGATTGCCGTCCCAATGAACTATTTCAAGATCGATCGACACCTCCCACACTTTTCGCTAGAGACTGTGAACATACTTGGACAGTGCGCAATCCCGCTCGCATTAATTCTGATAGGTGCGACTTTTGCGGATCTCTCACAAGGTGTTAAGCTGACAAATCGCTTGCAGATTCCGCTTGCCGCATCAGCACTGCGCTTAGCGATACTGCCAGCACTATTTATCTTAACTGCATTCATCCTGCCACTTTCCATAGAGCTCAAGGCTGTCATCGCAGTACAAGCGGCAATGCCTTGCGGAGTCTTTCCAATCGTTTTAGCACGGCACTTCGATGGATCGCCGGAAGTCGCGCTTAAAGTGGTACTCGGCACTACACTCCTCAGTTTATTAACCATACCACTCTGGATTGGTATCGGCATGAAGCTACTCGATCTTTAAATTGTTCACGCCGTGACACAGACATTCTTGTCTGTCTTGGTTAATTCAGACCTCAAGTCTCCCACCTCCCACCTCTTAGTCAAATGAGCCTCGCAAACCGTTTTTTCGAAACCAGTAATACACTTCAAGCCAACGTGCACCGTGACAATGCGGAGACACTTCAAGCAGCCGGCTTACGCATCGCTAAGTCAATCGCCGCTGATGGTGTGCTGCACACATTTGGCAGTGGCCATTCACAAATCCTTGCATCTGAGATTGAGCGGAGGGCTGGCGGACTGGTGCCAGTCAGCAGTATCAATGACCCTGCCGATGGTTGGCCCGAACAAATCGCGGGTTACGGCGCGCGCCTGTTTCAACGCTATGCGTATCAATACGATGTTCAACCGGGCGATGTGGTACTCGTGATCTCTAACTCAGGCCGTAATGCAAGTCCTATCGAGGTGGCCATGGAAGCCAAAGCTGCTGGACTGCATGTCGTTGTGCTCACCTCACTAGAGATGTCTAAGGCGACCACATCGCGCCATCCCTCCGGCAAAAAACTTTACGAACTTGGCGACTATGTCCTCGATAATGGTGGCCTACCTGGAGATGCCGCGATCGATGCACCTGGATTTGCCTTCAAAGTCGGCCCCACTTCGACAATGAGCGGTGCCCTACTGCTCAATCTTCTATCTATGGAAATTATCGAGCAACTGATCGCCGCGGGTGTCACTCCTCCCACCTATGTTAGTCAAAATGCGGACGGTGGTGCTGCGCACAACGAAGCCTTGGCTAAAAAATATCGTCACCGTATTCGCCGCCCGATTTAGATGAAATGCCTGAGTTAGCGCGAGCGCTGTATACGCTTCGCTTTCAACTGACCGCAACCCGCTGCTACATCAATGCCCCGACGTTGACGTACCGTGCTCGGCAAGCCCGCCTCTTGGATAATTTGCTGAAACGCACGCACACGCACTTCGTCCGGAGCCTGCCCATCAAAGCCTTCTGTTGGATTGAGCGGGATCAAATTCACATGAGCATCCATGCCTTGCAATATGGCTGCGAGACGCTGCGCATGATCGTCGCTATCATTCACACCGCCAATCAAAGTCCACGCGAAAAACACACGCGCACGCTTAATCGCAGAATACTCACGACAAGCCTCCAACAATTCCGCCAGTGGCCAGCGCTGATTAATAGGAATCAACTCACCTCGCTCCTCATCACTTGCACCATGGAGACTCACCGCTAAGGAATAGCGCTTCGGATGACGTGCCAGTTTCTGAATTCCGGGGATATAACCCACAGTGCTAATTGCCACACGTGCAGGCCCAATATTCAAACCACGATTATCAGTAATAATATCCAGTGCGTCCATCGTTGGCTGAAAGTTATGTAAGGGCTCGCCCATACCCATCATGACAATATTGCGTAGAGACTCGCCATGAGTGCGACGCAACTCACGCGCCACATGATGCGCCTGTGCCACCATCTCACCAGAGCTTAAATTGCGCGAAAAGCCCATTTGGCCAGTCGCACAAAATACACAGCCCATCGCACAGCCTACCTGACTACTCAAACACGCGGTGTATCGACCAGGGAAGCCCATCTGCACTGATTCTACTTCCGCACCATCGTGAAGACGGAGCAAATACTTGCGGGTGAATCCGTCGGCGCTTGCGCTGTCATCGACGCGGTCGAGCACACTTAATGGTATCGCCGCATCACTGGCCAGCCAACGCTGCACAGGTGGCAAAATACCCTCAGCTGTAGCTAAATCCTCACGTAACAAACGCCGTTGCACCGCTCTAAAAAGGGGCTTCGCATGCACAGGATTCACCCCCGATGCTGCAAGTCGCTCTTCCATCGCTTCATAGTGCAAACCTTCCAACGAAATACTCATACC
>JAURBE010000013.1 GCA_030829145.1 Verrucomicrobiota bacterium
CCGTCGACTGCAGCTTGAAGTAAAAATTTCTGTCCGAACGAGGTTTTTGCCATCAGCTTAAACTCCATTAACACCAGGATGACGATCGCGCTCAGACTACCAAAGAAGACGACCAATGCGCCAAGGACTCCATAGGCATCAAAGCCGAACCATGTCGCGACACACACACACAGCGCCGCTAAAACTCCCAATACTCCACCCGGCAATAGGACCTCAAAGAAGACCAGAATCAGCGCCGCCAGCACCAAGCCAAGGATCATACTCATGACACTACCTCCTCAACAATTAGCTCAAAATCAGCGCTACGGACAACCCGTATCGCAGCGCCGCGCTCAACCATACCCACGGAGCAATGTGCCTCGTATCGCTGTCCATCAATCTCGACACGGCCACCGGGATGCAATGGCGTCAATGCGACTCCCTCGCACCCTGGCTGGGGTAAAGTCGACGCTCGCTGTTCGCGAATCGCGTGGCTATCACCACCCGCAGCCTCTGCGAGCACCATCTTTCGCTCAAACCACGATCCAGGCAACAGTCGCGACATAGCCACAGCACCTGCAACAGCTATTGAAATCCCAAAAATCAATTGTACCAGTGGTTCAACAAACATCTCTGGCGCAATCGCAACGCCCTCGCCCCCTTCGCCTGCTGGCCAATAATCAACCATCGCCCAGAGCAGCGACCCAAGCATGAGTCCCATCCCAGACAGCGCAAAAACCACCGAACCGGGAAACAGAAATAGCTCCACCAACACCAACAACACACCAAGTACGAAGAGAAACGCAGACTCATTGCCCGCAAGACCTGCAATGTAGTGGCTCGCAAAAAAGATTCCAAGCAAGACGAGCCCGCCAATGCCAAAAATACCAAAGCCTGGCGTCTTAAATTCAATAAAGAGTAACAGCGCCCCTAATCCCATCAAAATTGGGGCGATCGTATTCATCCACTTGGCGATCTCCTCAGAGTAGCTGAGCTCAAAGTCACGAATCTCATAATTGCCCGCGCCCAAGCGTGCATCGAGCAAATCGTCAATCGAATCATAGATCCCTTCGCCGAGGAGCTTGCTCGGCGGATCACCATATTCTTTGACCGCTTCCGCGGCGGTCAGCGTTAATAATTCTCCCGCTGGCTTGAGCACTTCATCGCCTATTTTCAGTTCAAAATCGGCATCCAGCATCGCACGGATCACATCTGCTCGGTAAGGATACTCGGCAGTCATGACTCGTATATTTGCGCGCAAATAACTCTCGATTTTTTGCTTGGCGGTTTCAGCAACATCTTCGCCTGTACCCTGAATCACCGCAGATGCACCGATTTTACCGATTGGTGAAAAGTAAATTTCTTGTGTCGCTGCCGCAATGAATGAGCCAGCCGAGATTGCATCGTCATTTACATAAGTCGCAGTGATCCCTTCGAATCGATTGAGCATCTCCATCATCTCCAGCGTCAAATCCACACGACCTCCGGGGGTATCCATATCAAGAATCACCATTTCGACATCGTTCGCAATCGCATCCTTTAAACCACGACGAAGGATGTAGAGATTCGGTGTGCTGATCGCATCAGTGATCGGGATCACGTAGACATCCGTTTGGCTACTGGCCACTGGAATAGGCTCATTGACCTCTTGGCTCTGCACCCCATTCACGCAGAAAAGCCAAAACGCTAAGAGAAAAAGAGAGATACGATTCATAACGAAACTTAGCTCTTGTATCGGAATTAGCGCATGCAACGCAAGCATTGACGCGCAATTTCATGCATCCTCTATGTCTACGAGAAACTTCACAACCATTCTACCGAACTAACAACGGACAGCCGTAAGCGGAGCAGCCACGATCGATAATCTCACGCTAGACAATTTACCAAAGTTGCTTCAGTTTTAACCTCTATGGAAACGATTGATTATGGTGGCGTCACACTGCACCGCTGGACCTGTGGCCCTTCGAGCTTCCTTGCACGCCCCGAGCTCGGTGCGCGACTGATGAACTGGAACGTACAGATGTCTGATGGCAGCGTGCGCGACGTCATCCAATGGCCTGAAGGTGCTGATTTCGGCAACTTCGCGAAAGTGCGCGGGGGCAACCCGATTCTCTTTCCATTCGCGGCGCGCAGCTTCAGCAAAGGGAAGATAGGCTACTGGCCAGACCAAGATGGCGCAGTCCGGCCGATGCCAATACATGGCTTTGCCCGAAATGGGGCGTTCAGTATCGTTGCGATCAACGATGAAGGCTTCACTGCCGAACTTCAGCCAACCGAAGACGACCACCAAGCCTATCCATACGACTACCGATTCACTGTGCGCTATGAGTTTTGCGAATTGTCCATAAAGGTAATCTTGACCTTGGAAAATCTAGATACGCAGCCAATCCTATGGTCTGCGGGACACCACTTTTATTTCGCGCTGCCATGGCGCGAAGGTAGCACACGCGGCGACTACCGCTTCAAAATTCCAGCTAAAGCATGCTATACGCATGCAGAGGACGGCACTTTGATTCCAGTCAAACCATTTGATAAGCATAGCTCCTTTGGCAACGACGAAAACAGTGATCGAATTTACACCCAGTTGCACGACGAACTGACGGCATTCGGGCCGAAGGATGGCAATGAAGACGTCACCATTCGGATTCTACAAGATACCGACACCGCCTCACCTGCAAATGCCATGGTGATCTGGACAGAATTTAAAGACAGCCCGTTCTACTGCGTGGAGCCATGGATGGGGCCGCCCAACAGTGCCGAACACAAGATCGGCCTGCACACGGTTGAGCCAGGTCAACGCTCGAGTTTTGCCGTTGAGGTGTCAGTCTAATCCGCTACTTGCTAAGCTCTTAACCGCAATGCAACCGATGGATCCTGAAAAAGTGCGGACACTCCCGATCACTATGCCCATCTGAAACGCTGAGAAACTTCTGGAAATAACCGCTAAAGCCGTCATTATCCGACGAAATTTTTTAGCCACACGGCTAAATCTCTTTGCATGAAGATCATAATTATCGGTGCCGGTGAAGTCGGCCATAATCTTTGCACGACGCTTTCCGCCAGCGGGAACGACGTGACTCTGATCGAGCAGTCTACCAAGCGCGCAGAGTCTCTGGATGAGGAACAAAACGCTCGTATCATTGCCGGGAATGGTAGCTCCGCGCGTCAACTCATTGATGTCGATGTCGCCGATTGCGACGCATTTTTGGCGATGACGAGTGACGATCGAACGAATGTCATCTCCTGCTCATTAGCCAAAGGCCTCGGCGCCAAAAACACGATTGCCCGCATCCATGACGAAACGTATAGCGACAATTCGGTAATCAACTATCAGGTACACTTTGGCATCGATCTACTGGTTAATCCTGAGGCGATTTGCGCAGTCGAGCTGGCCAAAGCGATCCGTAACCCGGGGCGGGTCGCAGTGGAAAACTTCGCCCGCGGGCAAATCGAGTTTCAACAGCAGCGTGTCGCCAGCGGCTCTCGCTTAGTCGGCAAAAAGCTCAAAGACCTGAAACTGGATCCACGTGTGCGTATTGGCAATATCCTGCGTGGTGAGGTGAGTGAGGTCGCTGGCCCTGAAACTGTAATGAAACAGGGCGATGTCGTCACTTTATTTGGCTATCCGGATGCACTTTTCGCCTTGCGCGAGCGCTTCGACCCCAAGCAAAAAGTTAAAGAAGTGAGTGTCGTACTCTTTGGTGGCAGCGAAACCGCGATTAGCCTCATCCGCCTACTCTCCCATCCTCGCTTTAAAGTTCGCGTCATTGAGAAGTGCCCTGAGCATTGTCGCACACTGAGCGAACGCTTCCAAGAAATCACTGTGATTCATGGCGATGCGACCTCTTTACGCCTACTTGAAGAAGAGCAAATTGGGCAGTGCGACTATTTCGTCGCCTGCACCAAGGATGACGAAGAAAACATTTTAACTAGCTTGCAGGCATCTAAGCTGGGCACACCACACGTGCAGGTTGTCATCAATAAAGGCGACTACGATCAGCTCGACAACATTCTTAAAACCATGCTCGGCATTGAAGTTGTTGTTTCACCGCGTCGAGCGACCGCTAAATTCATGCAACGCAGCCTTTCCACAGAGCCATTCTCTGTGCTCGCAGAATTACCCAACGGCGGCGGGCGGATTCTGGAACTGCGCATCAACCATTCTAGCCCATGTGTGGGCAAGACAGTCAAAGACATCCAGCTCCCCATCGGCAGCCTCTTTGTCGCCATTCAGCATAAGTTTAAAGCACGTGTACCTGCCGCGGATGATACTATCCTTGCGGGTGATCGGGTGTTGGTGCTGGTCAATAAAGAGCAGGAAAAGGACCTCATCCATCGGCTCCTGTAAATGCCCCTCGTGACTCAATCGGGATACCACCAACCTAAGAGGACTGAAACGGAGTGAATACAACGATCATTTATAAACTACTCAGCATGGTGCTACTGGCACTCGCTGGGGCATTCGGCCTGTGTATCGTAGCTGGACTAGCCTGCGGCGAATCGTTTGGGGATGCATCCCTGCAAGCCTTCTTGATATCGATCGGGATTACGCTTGGTCTGGCGCTCGTCTTTCACCTCCTCGGGCGCAAAGGGGTCGCTAAGCTGTTTCGGCGCGAAGCACTCTGCCTGATTGGTCTCTCGTGGCTATTGGCGACAGTCGTGGGAGCCACTCCCTATCTATTGATAGTCGAGCATTGCGCACTCTCAGATGCCATTTTTGAAAGCAGTTCGGGACTGACCACGACGGGTGCGACCGCATTTCAGAATTTTCACGAGTTTCCCCACAGCCTCTTGTTCTGGCGTTCACTCAGCCAATGGGTCGGCGGACTTGGTGTAGTCGTTTTTTTCGTCGCCCTACTGTCATCGCTCGGTGCAGGTGCAAAAATTCTGTTCAGTAACGAATCCTCCGGCACGTCTGCAGACTTCGACCAAGGTCGGATTCAGCGCGGCGCATTCCACCTGATGCTGTACTACTTTAGCATCTCGGGGCTCTGTACTATCGCCTACAAATGGGGCGGGATGGACTGGTTTCAATCGATCAATCATGCCATGACGACCATCGCGACTGGCGGTTTTAGCACTGAGCCGAAGAGCCTAGAGCAATTTAATAGCCCAGCACTGGAATGGATCTCCATTGTTTTCATGGTGCTCTCGGCCACGACCTTCGTATTTGTCATACGCTTGCTACAGCAACGTAAACACGTACTGCGGCACACTAAAGAAGTCGTCTGGTTTTATGGAATTTTAGTTGGCGCTACTTTTTTACTGTCGATCTATTTGGTGGAGCTCACTGGTGAATTACCGAACCACGACAGCATCCGCACCGCTGCATTTCAGGCAGTCTCGATTATGACGACAACTGGTTACTCATCAGTGGATTTCGACACATGGCTGCCGCCCGCCAAGATGCTGCTGATTATTCTCATGTTTATCGGAGGCTGCTCGGGCTCCACTGCGGGTGGCGTCAAGGTCGTCCGCATCGTCATTGCAATGAAAGCCGCGAAGCGCAGTATCATGCATGCCTTTCGGCCAAATATTGCGATTCCTATGCGCATAAGTGGCCAATTATTGAGCGAGCAAGCGATTCAAAATGTCATCGTTTTTCTGATGCTACTGATCAGCCTGCAGATCGGCTCGATGCTCTTCGTTTCAGCCAATGAACCACACTTAGCATTTATTGGCGTCTTTTCTACGGTCCAAGCGACTCTCTTTAACATTGGGCCAGGCTTCGACGCCATCGGTCCTTCGCAGCACTTTCAACACCTGCGCGACTCGACTAAGATATTTCTCTCGTTATTAATGATCCTTGGCCGCTTGGAGCTCTATGCAGTAATGGTGCTCTTCGTACCCTCAGTCTGGAAACGGTTTTCGTAACCTAAGGCAGGTAGCTTGCGGGCATTATACCTAACCCGCACCGCTTAGCTTAATCTCTGCACAAAAAAGCCCGCAACTTAAGTTGCGGGCTTTTGAAATTAGTTCTTGGCGGATCGGCTCAGTCTTCGCCGTCCTCGCCGATCGCTTCGACTGGACACCCCTCGAGCGCTTCCATGCACAGCTCGATATCGTCAGCGGACTCTGGCTGCTTGTGCACGAAGGAATAGCCTCCGTCTTCGTTACGCGTAAAGAAATCCGGAGCAGTCTCGCGGCAAAGGTCACAGTCGATGCATTGTTCATCGACATAAAACTTACCTTTAACATTTTCCGGCCATTTTTCGTCTAGTTCTGCCATGCAGGGAAAATCGGGTATTTCTTATATGAGTCAAGCGGGAAGCCCTGTAATCTTAATTTGCATCTAAGCTGAAGCTTCAATTGCAATCCCAGCAGAATCCCTATTTTCTGTATGCTTCGCTCTCTGCTGGAACACGCGACACTTGCTGCGGTCTGCTGAGGTGCTGCCTATCACCTTTCAATTTCCGATGTTATACGACCGCCCTTACATGCGCCAAAATACAGAGCCTACTGCTCGGCAGGCCAGCGCTGTGACCATTCTCCTAATCGTCACAATCGCCATCTTTGTTTTGCAACAAGTACTCAACGTCGCGTTCCCCGCGGCCAATGGACGACCGAATCAGTTGCTAACAGACTGGGGCGTCTTTAGTGTAGTAAATTTTAAAGCCCTCAAAGTCTGGACCGTCGTCAGCTATGCGTTTCTGCACGACTCCGCAACAATTATGCACATCGTGGGTAATATGCTTGGGCTCTTTTTCATCGGTCGCATCATCGAACCACTGCTGGGTAAGCGTGCGTTCCTATTACTTTATTTCAGTGGCGCCATCGCAGGTGCATTGGCTTACTTAGCCTTTCATTTTAATGGCTATGGTGCCCTTGTGGGGGCTTCAGCCGCGGTCTTCGCGCTCGTCTCATTCTTCTGCCTGCTCTACCCCGAGCGTCCCATTACATTACTGCTGTTTTTTGTCCTTCCTGTCACCGTCAAGCCAAAGTGGCTCTTCTGGGGACTGCTCGGCTACTCTATTTATGCGCTCATATTTAATGAACTTCCTGGCGGACGCCATAACGTCGCTCACTCGGCCCACCTCGGTGGCTTCCTCGTCGGCGTGCTCTATTTTCGCTATATTTACAGCAAACAATCACCCTTTGGCACAGCTCCTAGCCGCCCTAGCATCGAGTTGCCTGCGTGGTTCAAGCGCCGTAAAAAAGTAACCAGCCAAACCAGCTACCGCGTCAACCGCCCAGCCACTAGCCGCGATGAGCTGCAAAAAGAGGTCGATCGTATTTTAGACAAAATCAATACTTCCGGATTCGGATCACTCAGTCCTGCCGAAAAATCAACACTCGACCAAGCAAAGGACATTCTCAGTAAGTAATCACCACGCGTATACTCGCAAGCCGACTCAAGACCCACTTTTAATGATCACTCGACTCAAACCCTTTACTCGCTGCGTAGCCATTGCACTCGCAGCTCTTACGCTACAGGCCTCTGCATATGGAGAGTTCGAGCAAACCAAAGAAATGACTGCCCAAACACGCTGGGTGGTAAATACCATCAACTCGCGCCATTACCTTCGCGAAAATATGGATGCGCTCAACGGTAGCGAAATCGTCGAGGCATTTTCCGAATCATTTGATTATGCCCATATGTATTTCCTCCGCAGTGAAGTCGACCGCTTTGTCTTCCGCTTCGGCGATGCGATGGAAGATTTTCTCGCCAAAGGAAATCTCTACGCAGCCTTTCAAATCTACGCAGCCTTCCAAAACAATGCCCAAATCCGTACCGAATGGGTCTATGAGCGTCTCACTCAAGACTTCGACTTCACTGCCGACGAAACCTTCACACCCGACCGCCGCGAAGCAAAATGGCCGACCAACCAAACCGAAAGCAACTCACTCTGGGAACGCCGCTTAAAATACGAGCTACTCAATGAACTGCTCTCACTCGCAAGCGAAGAACGGGATGAGGAGATTGAATACGGCGAAACTAAAAACCCAGATGTCCTCTCTGATAACGAAGCCGACAGCTTCGACCCGGCCAAAATTGAACGACTATTGAATGATCCCGAGTTCATCGCGGCGACTCTCGACGAAGCACGTGAGACCATCCGCCGTCGCTACGAGCGCAACCTCACCTATATTAACGACCGCGAAGCAGCCGAAGTACAGGAGTCCTTCATTAATGCGATGACGCAACTCTTTGACCCACACTCGAGCTTCCTTTCTGCAGATACACTCGAAAGCTTCAACTCCGCGGTGCAAAATTCATTCGTTGGTATTGGTGCCTTGCTTCAAGATGACGATGGCATCTGCACCATTAAGCAGATCCTGCCCGGCGGCCCGGCAGAAGAATCTGGGCTGCTGCACGACGAAGATAAAATCCTTGCCGTCGCTCAAGGTCCTGATGGCGAGTTTGAAGACGTAGTGGACATGCAACTACGCTATGTCGTGAGAAAGATTAAAGGCGAAAAAAACACGCTCGTCCGCCTGCTCATACGCCCAGGCTCAGCAGCTGATCCCTCGGTGCGTAAAGAAGTCTCGATCACACGTGGTGAAGTGAAACTCACCGCCAATCTAGCCTCTGCAACGCTCATCGATATCCCAAATGCCATTGGTGGGCTCACCCCCGTTGGTGTCATTGAACTGCCTTCCTTTTACGGTAATATAGGAGCAGGTGGCACACTGACTACAACCGCTGGCGATGTCACCGAGCTCCTCCAAAAGCTCAACTCTGCAGGTGCACAAGGGATTATTCTCGATCTGCGCATGAATGGTGGAGGCCTGCTGAGTGAAGCCGTTCGTGTCGCGGGCCTCTTCATCCCGGTTGGCCCTGTGGTACAGGTGCGCAATCCGGATGGCCGCACGGATGTGCTGTCCGACCACGACTTGAATATCGAATGGGAAGGCCCGCTCATCGTGCTCACCTCGCGCTTCAGTGCATCGGCCTCAGAGATTGTCGCGGGTGCCTTACAAGATCACGGACGTGCATTGGTCGTCGGCAACAGCTCCACGCATGGCAAAGGCACTGTGCAGGAAGTCTACCATATGAATCGTCGCCCCGCCTTTTCATGGTTTCAAGCAGCTCCAGCTGCCACCACCCGCCCTGTTGCCTCCAAAATCACGATCAAGCAATTTTACCTTCCAGGCGGCAGTTCGACTCAGCTCAAAGGTGTGCCTTCCGACATCGCACTCCCTTCGGTCAACGAGTTTCTCCCGATCGGCGAATCTGATCTGCCTCATGCCTTAGCATGGGACAAGATCGACGAAGTCGACTGGATCAACGATTGGCAAAAGCTCAATATCTCTAGCCCCGAAGACCCTGAACTAAAAGCCGCACTCGGGCGTAATAGCGCTGCTCGCCAAGATGAGCTCGAAGAATTCGCATTCCTCAACGAACAAATCAAATGGCGCCGTCAACGCTTCGATGAAAAAGACATTTCACTGAACCTGGAAACACGCATCGCCCGACAAATCGCTGACCGGGTCTATATCGAATCCATAGACAAGGTCTATGAAACACTGAGCGAAAACAACTATAACAGCGAAGCATTCATCCTAAAAGTCGCCGAAGAACAAGACGCACTTTCGAAAAAGAACCTTGAAGATGCCGAGACGGTACTCACTGCCGAAAAAGTGAACGAGGTAGAAATCGAAATCGAAGGTGGTGTAAAAGTAAAAATCGCCCAAGACAAGATGGACAATCTGACTACAAAAAACGAGGACGAGGACGACGAAGATAAGCCCGACTTTGACATCTATCTCCGCGAGACCGCCCGTATTATGGCTGACTGGATTCAGTTCGAAAAACGCGAAACCAAGAAATTACCGGTGGGGGTATTGTAAGATCAGCCGTGCGCGATCTCCAAACCCAACAACAATCGAATGCTTGGTGCGTCAATTCAACGGGATTTATGCAACACAGCTGCTCATACTGATAACAGTATCAATCTCTCACAAAGCTCTCCGAGCTCACAAAGGCCAAGACGCGTGATCGAGCTAGTACTCGAAAAAAGACTCTCTGTTTAATCCAACGAGATTTTACGAAAAACATTAACATTAAGCTACCATACCCTGGCGGGCTTCGCGTGCTTTGTGAGAAGCAAGCGCACATCTCCGGCTTTATGCATCACACCCTGCGGTCAAAATCCATCAGGTTGATCGGTTCGAAAAAACCCTGCTGCTGCTCCGGAAACACTGCATGATTCGAGCGTCGCGGCAAAGCTATGCTGAGATCCGCGCTTAACGGCGGCGGCGGCCTTTGGCAATTTTCTGCGCGATGAGGAACTGGATGTTCGATTCAAGGCGATCGACTTCACTCGGATCAATGCCCTCAGCTGCTGCAGTGCGCAGCGCTTCTTCAGCACGCGCCTGCGCGGACTCAACCTCCGAGAGGTCAATGTCTTTGACATCCACAGCGGCTTCGGTGAGCACAGAAATCGTATTGCCGAGAACCTTGGCGAAGCCATGATCCACGGCGATAAACTCAGTGTTACCGTCTTTAATCACCTTCAACTCGCCAGCGATGACCTTGGTTACGATCGGGATGTGCCCAGTTAGGATACCTGCCTCGCCCGACTCAGTCGGCAATACGACCTGATCAGCCTCAGTGCTGAGGACCTTTTCGTCAGGCGTTATGATTTCTAGAGTAAGCATTTTATTTAATTAGGAATTTAGAATTAGGAATAGTGAGTGATCGTGATGATTCGTAATTCGTAATAGAGCCGCAAGTGGCTCTTAGCCCTTCTTGTTTGCTTCGATTGCCATATCGATTCCGCCCTTCATGTAGAGGTCGTTCTCGGCAAGATCGTCGCACTCACCATTGAGGATCATTTGGAATCCCTTAATGGTGTCTGCAGTAGAAACATATTCGCCCGGTGTTCCGGTGAAGATTTCAGCAACGTGGAATGGCTGCGAAAGGAACTTCTGCACCTTACGTGCACGATAAACAGTCTGCTTATCCTCAGGAGACAGCTCGTCGAGACCAAGAATCGCGATGATGTCTTGTAGGTCCTTGTAGCGCTGCAACACATTTTGCACGCCTCGCGCACACTTGTAGTGCTCTTCACCAACGATCGCTGGGTCAAGTGCATTGGAGATCGAAGCGAGCGGATCCACCGCAGGATAGATGCCAAGCTCAGCAATCGAACGCTCAAGCACGATGGTGGAGTCAAGGTGAGCGAAAGTGTTCGCTGGCGCAGGGTCAGTCAAGTCATCCGCAGGAACATAAACCGCTTGGAAAGAGGTAATCGAACCCTTCTTAGTCGAGGTAATACGCTCCTGAAGGTTACCCATTTCCTGAGAAAGTGTTGGCTGGTAACCCACCGCTGAAGGTGATCGACCGAGCAGTGCAGACACCTCAGCGCCGGCTTGAGAGAAACGGAAAATATTATCCACGAATAGCAGCACGTCCTGATTCTTCTCATCACGGAAGTATTCCGCCATAGTCAGACCAGAAAGCGCGACACGCATACGTGCACCAGGAGGCTCGTTCATTTGACCGTAGACCAGAGCAACCTTCGAGTTGCTGATGTCTTTCTGGTCAATAACGCCTGCGTCGGACATTTCGTGATACAGGTCATTACCCTCACGAGAACGCTCACCCACACCAGCGAATACGGAGTAACCGCCGTGCGCCTTAGCAATGTTGTTGATCAGCTCCATGATGACAACGGTCTTACCAACACCCGCGCCACCAAATGCGCCAACTTTACCACCCTTTGTGAATGGGCAGATCAGGTCGATGACCTTAATGCCGGTCTCAAGGATTTCAGCTTCGGTTGCTTGGTCGATCAACTCTGGAGGCTGGCGATGAATCGCACGACGCTCGTCGGTTGCGACTGGGCCCTTTTCGTCCACGGTGTCGCCTGTCACATTGAAGATGCGGCCTAGAACAGCCTCACCCACAGGAACAGAGATCGGCGCGCCGGTACCAGTCACATCCATACCACGGACGAGGCCGTCTGTGGAGGTCATCGCAACTGCGCGGACAAGACCATTGCCGAGGTGCTGTTGCACTTCGAGTGTGAGGCTCTTCTCTGTGCCATCGACAGAGTAAGCGATTGTGATAGCGTCGAAAATTTCTGGGACACTGTCGATTGGAAAGGCGGCGTCGACGACGGCACCGATGACTTGGACGATTTTACCGTTTTTACTCATGGTTATAAGAGGTGGAAAAGTTTGAAGGTAGGAAAGTGGAAAGGATTAATGCGCGGCAGATGCAGCAGCGATCTCCAGGATTTCCTGAGTAATCGCGGCTTGACGAGCCTTGTTGTAATCGAGTGTGAGGTCATCAACGAGCGTCGAAGCGTTGTCTGTGGCAGCCTTCATCGCAACCATGCGTGCACAATACTCTGCGGCGCGGCTCTCGAGAAGAAGTTGATGGATAATGACCTTAACATAAAGGTCAGGAAGTGCATCAAGGACTGCCTCAGCTGTTGGCTCAAAAACCATTTCGCGCGCATCAGAACGAGCTTCCAAAGATGGTAGGTCAGCGACGCGCTTCTTAAGTTGGTCGAGGACTTCACGTAGATCGACGATCGGCAAGAGCGATTGAAGCACAGGCTCTTGCACGAGTACGTTGACGAAGCTCGGATAAGCGATTTCGATCGTATCCACTTCACCTGTTTTATACGCATCGATCAAAAGCTTCAGCATTGCCCGAAGCTCAGAGAAGGCGGCTTTATCAGAAATGGTGAAATCTGCGATTAGATCACGACCCGAACGAGAAATAAACTGAGTCGCCTTACGCCCAACAGTGATGAACTTTGCGTCGCCTTTCACCTCTTCTACAATCTTACGAAATAGATTGGTGTTGAGCGCGCCGCAAAGGCCCTTGTCAGTCGAGAGAATTAGGATGCCACGCGTCTTGACCTCGCGCTTCTCAAAGAAGGGATGCGAGATCGTAGCACCGGAAAGATCAAGCTTTTCACCGACTGTATCGAGCAAATCAGCAAGGAGCAACGCGTATGGACGGCCGGCAACAGCGGCGTCCTGAGCTCGTTTCATCTTGGAGGAAGAAACCAGCTGCATTGCACGCGTGATCTGCCGGGTATTTTTAACCGACTTGATGCGGCGGCGGATGTCGCGAAGATTAGCCATGTTTTAAAAGCTAGAAGTTAGAAGAAAGGAGTTAGAATCTGATTATGCAGAGAATCCAGCTTGCCACTCATCGAGGGAGGTCTTCAGGGCTGCTTCGGATTCATCACTAATTGCTTTTTCAGCACGGATCGCATCCATCACTTTGGACCCGCGTGTTTCAAGGAACTCGCGTAAGCTAGAAGTAGCTTCAACAATCTTAGCGACTTCAATCGCATCGAAGAAACCATTTTGCACAGCGTAGATCAGCGAAGACTGAACTTCGACTGGAATTGGATTGAATGCAGTTTGCTTAAAGAGCTCTACCACACGTGCACCACGCTCGAGTTGAGCTTTGGTCTTCGCGTCGAGGTCGGAGCCGAACTGTGCGAACGCGGCAAGCTCACGGAACTGAGCGAGTTGTAGCTTCACCTTACCAGCAACCTTTTTAATCGCCTTAATCTGCGCAGCAGAGCCAACACGAGAAACGGAAAGTCCCACCGATACCGCGGGGCGGATACCTTGATTGAACAAATCAGTCTCGAGGAAGACCTGACCATCTGTAATCGAAATCACGTTGGTCGGGATGTAAGCGGAAACGTCACCTGCTTGAGTCTCAATGATCGGCAGCGCGGTCAGCGAGCCGTTACCATTGTCCTCATTCACACGAGCCGAGCGCTCAAGGAGGCGTGAGTGGAGGTAGAACACGTCACCCGGATATGCTTCGCGGCCAGATGGGCGCTTCAAAACGAGGGATATTTGACGATATGCAACCGCTTGTTTGGAAAGATCATCATAAACGATCAATGCGTCCATGCCGTTGTTCATGAAGAACTCACCCATCGATGCACCTGAGAAAGGTGCAATGTATTGGTTGGCAGGATTGTCGCCCGCAGAGGCTGAAACGATGATCGTGTATTCCATCGCGCCAGCCTTCTCGAGGACAGCAATGGTGCGAGCAATGTTCGAATTTTTCTGACCAACCGCGACGTAGATGGAGTAAACTGGGCGGAAGTCTTCTGGGAAGCTCCCGTCCTCGTTGCGGTGCTGGTTATTGATCTTCGCCTGATTGATGATCGTATCAATTGCGATGGTTGTCTTACCAGTCGAGCGGTCACCAATAATGAGCTCACGTTGGCCACGACCGATAGGAATCATTGAGTCAATCGACATGATACCAGTCTGCATCGGCTGGTCCACCGACTTACGCGGGATAATGCCAGGCGCGATTTGGTCGACCGGATATGTCTCAGAGGAGTTAATTGCGCCCTTGCCATCGATTGGGTTACCAATCGCGTCGACGACACGACCGAGCAGCCCCATGCCGACAGGAACTGAAAGCAGTTTACCAGTCGTGGAGGCTTCGTCGCCCTCCTTCAACTTGGAGTAATCGCCAAGAATAACACAACCGACTTCGTCTTCTTCAAGATTCAAGGCGATACCGAAGACACCTTGACCAAAATCGATCATTTCATTGTACATTGCACCCGACAAGCCTTCAAGCTTGGCGACACCATCTGCGATGGCGACGATTTTACCGGTGTTGGATTTGACGGCGCCAGCTTGAAAGCTAGCGATCTCGTTTTCAATTTGTTCGACTATAGAGCTCATGAGAAACTAATGGAGAGGGAATAAGAAAAGTGAAAAGGTTTAAAAGTGGGAAGGTGTGAAGTTCGATTAGCTAACATTCTCGGCGAGACGCTGAAGGCGACCGGCAACGGACGCATCATACACATCGTCACCGACGCGCACACGCACACCAGCAATCAAAGAAGTCTCTTGCTGAATGACCGCACTGACAGGACGATTATACATTTTGCTGTAAGTGGCTTCAATTGCTTTCAATGCATCGTCACTCAAAGCGCCTGGAGTCATTACGACAGCCGTTTGCAGCGCGATCTCGCGACGAAGATAACTAAGAAAGGTCTTGAGAACCGTCAGATGATGGCGGTGCTGCACCTGTTTGAGGCCAGCGAGCACTTCAGTCACTTTGGCTTCAGTTACGACACCATTGTCCTTCGAGAGCTCGACGAGCTTCTTCGCTAGGCGGGTGATCTTTTGGTCGCGTTTCATCAGGTAAAAATCGAAGGCTTAGTTGCCAGCACTTGCCAATTCTTTGGCTGCAGAGTCGGAGAAATTTTGCTTCTCCGTATCAGAAAGATCGCGGGACAGCACCTTGGAAGAAGTTGCGACTACGAGGCGTGCGACTTCTTGGCGCACATCGGAGAGCATCTTTTGACGCTCAAGCTCGGTCGCTTCACTCGCCTTACGGATGATCGCCTCAGCTTGTGCAGCCGCTTCTTGTGTCTTTTGCTCAATCATTTCCTTAGACTGCTCACGAGACTCAGTCAGGATTTTTTGAGCCTCTGCTGCTGCTTGCTTAATCTTCTCAGCGCGCTCGCGCTCCGCTTCTGCCAGCTGTGTCTTCATTTCTTCAGCATACTGAAGGCCGTCTGCGATCTTCTGCTGGCGCTCATCGAGCGTCGCAGCGATTGGTTTAACGGCAAATTTGTACAGGACAAATGCAACCAAGCAGAAATTTACCATCTGCGCGATTAAAGTCGGCACTGTCACACCGAACTTATCGGTGATCATCGTCAACTTGTTGCCTTCTGCCGGAGCAGCTTCTTCGCCGTGAGCAACAACTGCATCGTGTGCATCGTGTGCAGCGCCAGCGGCGATGAGACCGAGCGGTAGTGAGAGTGCTAGTAGCAGAGTGATGAAAGTGGCCTTCATAGAGAAAACGGGATTGGAAAGAAAAGAGTCAGAAAGTGCCGACGGTCCGAAGACCGTCGGCAAAGACTTAGGTATCCAGATTAGCCAAGGAAGATCGCGAAGAACACGATCGCTTCAGCGAAAGCCATTGCGATAATGGACTGAACGAGCACCTTAGTAGCTGCCTCTGGGTTGCGGCCGACAGACTCACACGCTTTAAGGCCGATGAGGCCAATGCCGACAGGAACCGCAAGGGCTGCTGCTGCTACGTGAATCTTACCTGTAATTTCTGCGAGGATATCGAACATAATATGTATCGTTGAGTTTTGTATTTAGTGGTTTTCTACGTCGTCCACGGTTTGCTACATGGTCCCGAACGCGGAAAGGGTTTAAAAGTTTAGTGTGCTTCTTCGTCGTGGTTGGTCATCAGGCCGATGTAGATAGCAACGAGCAAGGTAAAGATCAGTGCCTGAACAACGCCAACCAACACTTCGTAGAAATAGAACGGAATTGGCACAATATAAGGCGCCATACCGGTCATGCTGGTCAACAGATTTTCACCGCCGAAGACATTGCCGAAGAGACGGAACGAAAGAGAAACTGGACGGAAGGCGATCGAAACAACTTCAATCACACCCACCATCAGGAAGATCGGCGCCAACAACATGTAGATGGCTGCAGGCGTTTCTTTTTTGTCTGCTTTATTACCGAAAAGCTCCCAAATAAAGAACTTAGGGCCAGCTACCTTGAGGCTAATCACTAGCCATGCGATCATCGCAACCAGCGCCATGCCGAAGGTAGAATTCAAGTCGGCATTCGCAGGCCGCATCCAATAGCTGAAATGCCCGTGATCATCGATATGCCCAAACACCCCGACACCTGGAATCAAACCACTCCAGTTATGAATCAGAATGTAGATGAACAAACCGATCAAAAGTGGGAATGTCATCGGAAACGCCTTCTTACCTACGATTGGCTCAAGCAATCCACGCAGGCCATCAATTAAGCTTTCTACAACTGCTTGACCCTTGCTAGGTATAAGCTTAGGCGAACCAACTGCCCAGCGAATGAACAAAATGAATGCGATCGAAATCGCCCATGTTGTAACAATCGAATTCGTCAGTGGTAGCCCTAAGATCTCCGTCAAATTGTACGGAGATGGACTTACGCCATCGCCTGCAGCTTGTAGAGATGTCGCTGTTCCAGATAGGAAGAAAAAAGTTGGTAATAATTTGTTCACGAAGAACTGAAAAGAGTATTGTTTTTTGCAGCGAGGAACCACAGGAAAAATCGAACTTGATGTAGCGCCTGCTTGCTATCGTCAACACCCGAATGAACTTTTTTCAATTTCAGGATTAGCCGTACTAATACCTTCTATGAATAGACAGATCTACTTCTAACCTTGCTCGCGGCGCAGCTCTGACTAATTCTATCAATTACTGTAAATTATGAGTAGCCCAACCAATCTCACCGACAGCCTGACACGATTACGTGAGCGTAAGCATCGAGCAAGCAAACAGTCTTCAGCTAAAGCTCCAAAAAAACCAAAGCGTATACTAAAAGTGCGTGGACGCAGCTTCGCGAAAGATTATTTTGTGATTTTCGCTTACGCCCTACTGGCCATCGCAATCCTCACTCAGCTCGTCTTAATCGTTTGGCTGGATATTGTCTGACGCCGCTCTAGTTGAGTGTAGCGTAGTGCACCTGGCTGTAGGTTGCGGTACAGGCTGCCCCGCAAACGCCTGACCAGCTAGCTCTGTGCTAATACGCGATGGGCAACCACCGAGTGGTAACTCTCCATCATCTCTTGAAAGTAGGTTTCCATCTCATGCGGCCACTCTGCTTGCGCATCAATCTGCCACTCAGGATGCGCCTGTAGGTGCTCTACGGCCCACTCATAATAAGGCAGATCGTCTGAGCGGAAGCAAAAACGGCCACCTACATCGGTTCGGCGCGCGACTTCGTCCAACAACCCAGTTTGCACCATACGACGTCGATGGTGCTTCGCTTTCGGCCATGGGTCTGGAAACAGCAGCACGGTCATATCAAAGCGGATACGCTCCGGCAGCACCTCTAAGAACTCGCCAAGTTCGGCTTTAAAAAAATGCAAATTCTGAAGCTGGCGCTTATTCCGTTTATCCAGTCCCTTGCGAATACGCCAAGAGATCAAGTCGATCCCCACGCAAGTTTGCGCCAAATTCTCCTCCGCATAACTTGTAAGCCAATGCCCATGGCCGCAGCCCGCCTCAAACAAAATCCGATCAGTTCCACTCAACGCAGCCTCGCACTCCGCCCTCAATTCAGCTTTGCGCAGTTTCTGTTTCTCTAGCTCGCGTGCGTGTGCCTGTGTAATTTCCATAATAATTTCGTTTATGCACTGCCACACTCCACTAGGTCAAGGCCGTTGAGACGCGGCTCAGGGGATATGCCTGGGCGCTGGCAATGACTATATCGCATTGGGCTAGAACTTACAAACTTGCCACAGGGAGTAAGGCGCCAACAGCCCTCCATACATTTCCTCTCGCTTTATTCAGACTGAGCCAACTGCACGTAAGGTAATGTAAAATGAATCGCAGTTCCTTGCGCTTCGCCTGTTTCCAAAGAGACGCTACCGCCATGCTGCTGGACGATATGTTTAATAATACTCAAACCCAAGCCGGTGCCGCCATTTTCACGCGAGCGACCTTTATCCACACGATAAAAGCGCTCAAAAATATGCGGCACATCCTTCTCCGGGATACCTGGTCCATCGTCTGCGACACAACAATGCACCATATTTTGCGCATCCTCATAGCGCACACTTAAAACCAATCGTGTAAAGTCCGGTGCATAGCGAAATGCATTTTCAATCAAATTGTCAAAGACCTGCTGAATACGAAAACGATCAAATGCAAACTCCCCTACCCTCTCATCGAAATCCAATTCCATGCTCTGCACATTCGTATCCAGTCGTTGGCGATTGTCTTCCAGTATTTCGTCCATCAACTGCAGCAGGGACTGTTCAGTCGGCTGCACCTGATCCGACTTAGACTCTAGACGAGATAACTCCAGCAGATCTTCCACCAGCACATGCAAGCGTTTCGCATTATTAACTATCTTTTCAATAAATCGTGAACGGGTCTCAGCCGTTAGCGTTGCATGATCTTCCTCCAATGTCTCTGCAAAGCCCTTAATGATGGTCAAGGGGGTGCGCAACTCATGGGATACATTCGCCACAAAGTCGCGCCGCACCATTTCAAGGCTCTTCAAACGAGTTATATCGTGCAGCACTAACAAGGTAGACACCGCATTCTTAGCCGAAATATCACGTACCTCTGCACAGGAAGCCTCGAACCACAGTACACCACCTTCGCGATCGACACTAATTTCCTGCTGAGTAATTCTGTGATCCTCCCGATACCCATCCAAAAAATCCAGCAAGCTCGACGAGCGCAATACCGACTCCAAGCGAGCTCCCTTAAGTGCGCGGTTACCCTGGAATAAACGCTTCGCTGATTCATTTAAAAACTCCACGACACGCTGATCATTAAAAATGATCACTGCCTCCTGAGTCGAACCAAGCATCGCATCCAAACGAGTCGATTGACCAAACACTTCATCGGTATAGCTACGATGCTGATCGATCAGCTCATTGGTCTCTGAAACCAAGGGCTCCATCCCGATACGACGTAACAGAGCGGAGGGCTCATTCAGCAATAAACGACGTTTCATCCGCACTGACTCCTCCAACTCGCGCACCACTGCACGCGTTTTTCGGATCGTCAACCAGTGAGCAAACAAAGCCGCACAGAGTAGTAAACTTAAGCAAATAACCATTAGATATCGACAGCACGGTAGCCCACTCCGCGAACAGTCTCAATCAAATGTGCATATGGGCCCAACTTTTCTCGCACACGACGTACGTGCGTGTCGACAGTACGTGTCTCTATATCCGTATCATAATTCCAAACAGCCACCAGTAAGTGATCTCGCGACTGCACTCGCCCTTTCCGCTCCATCAGCAGTTTAAGCAAACGAAATTCAGTGGCAGTCAAAATCACCTCTGCCCCATCGATACTCAATTGGTGGCAATCTTCATCAATCACCACACCACTGATTTCAATGCGTGTAGACTTTGTCGTCTCTGAAACGGTCGCACTGCGCGCTAGAAGCTTCCCCACTCTAATAGATAACTCCTTCATGTTAAATGGCTTAGGCAAGTAATCTTCCGCGCCAATCTCCAGCCCTTGAATACGATCTTCTGCTTCGCCACGCGCTGTCAGGAAAATGATTGGGACATGCTTCAGTAAAGGATCGGCGCGCGCCATGCGGCACAGCTGCAATCCACTCAGCTCAGGCATCATGATATCAAAAATCATAATCTCAGGCTCAAAGTCGCGCGCAGTACTGGCAAATAACAAAGGATCATTCAATACCTGACAGCGATAGCCCTCCTGCTCGAATTTATACTTCAATAACTCTGTGACATCAGGCTCATCATCGACGACTAGGATACGCTGGGCTTTAAGAGTGTGCATATAGATAAGCTAGAAATAATGTATATGATAAGGGCTCATAATCGAGAAGAAGCAATAGCATTTAAAGCCCTTACGATGTTTTGCTAAAACGACATTAAGTCCCTACTCGTCAACGTTTAAAGCGTTGAAAAAAATGGGCACGATTATTTTTACCTGACCGCAACACAATCGTAACCCGAGCGATACAAAGCGAGCCGCCGCCAGGCAGTGAAATGAACGGTGACCACAAGCGACCACAGAAATGCCGACTAATTTGCATTCGAGACGCCAAACCTCTAGCACCCATCAGGAAACCACAGAAATACTTACTTCTTCTTAGAAAGACGTGCCTCGAGGTGTACCATTAAAATACTGATATCCGCAGGGTTCACGCCGCTAATACGATTGGCCTGCCCTAGCGTACGAGGCATAATCTCAACCAACTTTTGCGCGCTTTCACTGCGCAGGCCCTTGACGTTGGCATAAATGAAGTCGTCCGGGATGCGGATGTGGTCGATATGCTTCATCTTCTCAATCTGCTTCTTCTCGCGCTCAAGGTAACCCTTGAACACCACTTGATAATGCACCTCATCGCGCACCTCTTTAGATTCCGCTTTCAAATTGTCAGGAAAGTCGTCCTGCGAATGAGAGCGACGCAGGTGCAGCGCATAGCTCTCCCCAGCCTTGCGCTCGACTTCTAGGCGCTGCGTCCATTCCGCCACCTTGGAAGCCTTTGCCTTAATTCTTACTAATCGTTGGCTGTCAACGAGTTGTAATTTATTAATCTGGTCTAACAAACGAATTTCCGCACTCGGATGGTTAAACAATAGCCGGTGCTCGGCACGGCTTGAGAACATCCGGTAAGGCTCTTTGGTTCCTTTAGTGACTAGATCATCGATCAGCACCCCCAAATATGCTTCGTGGCGCTGTAATACCAATGGTTGCTCACCACGTAGCTTCTGCACCGCGTTCACACCCGCAATCAATCCCTGCCCTGCCGCCTCCTCATACCCCGAAGTGCCGTTAATCTGCCCAGCAAAGAATAGGTTCTCCACCTTCTTTGACTCAAGGGATGGGAACAACTGAGTCGGTGGCGCAAAATCGTACTCCACCGCATATGCGGGACGCAGCATGTGAACCTTTTCAAGACCATCGATACTCCGCAACATATCCAACTGAACACTAAAAGGTAAGCTAGTTGAGAGGCCATTAATGTACCATTCGTTGGTATTACGCCCTTCTGGCTCAAGAAATAACATATGCCTTTCCTTATCGGCAAAGCGGACAAACTTATCTTCAATACTTGGGCAGTAGCGCGGCCCCGTGCCCTCAATTTGTCCCGAATACATCGGCGAAAGATGCAGATTGTCGGTCACTACCTGTCGCGTATTCGCTCCCGTGTAAGTCATCCAGCAAGACACCTGATCTTTGCCAGGCAACCAACCAAGCTTTTTTTCGCCCGGATGTTCCACGTGGAACAACTCATGATCGGAACCAGAATCATCCAAGTTAGTATGTTCCACGTGGAACAAATTATCCACGCCTCGAGTATCGTAAAAAGCAAACAAGGTAGGATCAGGATCGCCCTGCTGCTCTTCGAGTTGGCTAAAATCAATACTACTACCCAAAATACGGGCAGGAGTACCTGTTTTTAAGCGCTCGAGCTCAATACCTGCCTCAAGAAAGGACCCAGAAAGCCCTTCGGCGGAAAAATCACCCATACGCCCGCCTTTATTGGTATTCTTGCCAACATGCATTAATCCACGAAGAAACGTGCCTGTGGTGACGACTACCGTTTTGGCATAAAAATCGACGTCGAGGTTGGTGCGCACGCCCACAACTCGGCCACCTTCAAAGATAAGCCCCTGAACCATCGCCTGAAACAAATCTAAGTTGTCCTGCAACTCAATCACATGCTTCATCCGGTATTGGTATGCCTTTTTGTCACACTGCGCGCGTGGCGCCTGTACTGCCGGCCCTTTTGAGGCATTCAGTAAACGAAACTGGATCGCAGTCGTATCTGTATTGATTGCCATCTCCCCACCAAGCGCATCGATCTCGCGGACCATATGTCCTTTAGCTTGACCGCCAATCGCAGGATTACAGCTCATTTGTGCGATTGTGTCTAAATTACCCGTCAACATCAGGGTATCCGCACCCATCCGTGCCGCTGCCAGAGCGGCTTCACAGCCAGCATGGCCAGCACCACATACAATCACGTCATAGGGTTGATTTGGCCCAAATTTAAGTCCACCACTCATTTTCCAATACAAAACTGTTTAAATAAACTATCAAGCATGCGCTCATTATCCACCTTACCGACGACCTTACCGATCGACTCAACCGCATCTCGCAGATCTGAGGCCACCAGCTCTGATTGGTCGTCTTCACGCATCTTATCAGCTGCAAGCTCAAGAGCATCAAGTGCTTCCATCAAGGCGCTGGCATGCCGCGCATTTACAACGACTCCATCGGCATTAGGTTGCTGCACTCCAGAATCAATCGATTCTGCCCACAACTGCCGAAATGCTTGCAGTCCCTCGTGTGTCTGCAGAGAGACTCGCACATGTTGGAACTCGGCCATAAAGTCGCCATGAGCCTTTGCCGTTGGTAAATCAATCTTGTTCTCAACCACAATGGTGTTCTTCACGGTCATTTGATCGAGCAGGGACTGCGGTAGGTGAGGGGAGACACCCGTCGCATCAAGAACTAGCAAAAAGAAGTCTGCAGTCTCCGCCTGCTCAATTGTGTGATTGATGCCAATTTGCTCTAACTCGTCACCCGCTTCATGCAAACCAGCGGTATCCAAAATCTCAATACGCCAAGGGCCTACCATTAAAAATGCCGAAATATAATCACGCGTAGTACCCGGGATATCACTCACAATGGAGCGATCTGATCCTGTGAGTGCATTGATCAAACTGCTTTTTCCAACGTTCGGCTCGCCCACAATAAGGGTTTTAATTCCCTCGTGCAAAAGCGATGTATATCGTTGCGTTTCAATTAGATCTGAAATGTTTATAATCAGTTTTTGCAACTCAGCAGCAGGGCCATCTTGGTTCTCGCTAGGCAAATCCTCTTCCGGGAAATCTATATACGCTTCCAGGTGAGCCATCACGCTCAATAAGCGCTCTGTAAGCTCGCTCATTTTTCGGCCAACTGACCCGTGTAGCTGGCGCTGTGCGACTTTAATACTACGATCGGAACGTGCACGAATCAGATCAGAGACAGCTTCCGCTTGGCTCAAATCCATTTTTCCATTTAAGAAAGCAGTACGTGTAAATTCGCCCGGTTCGGCAGCCCGACAGCCTCGTTGAAATAGATCTGCGATAATCTTTTGGACAATCAGGGGGTTACCATGCGGCGCTATTTCGAGCATTGCTTCGCCTGTAAACGATTTACCATGTTCAAAGTAAGTGAACAGACAATCGTCGATAACCGAATGATTGATATCCGTATACTTGCCCAAATGAGCCACCCTTGAACTGAGTTCTTGCGAGCGACCTAATAATTCGGCTGAAAGCTTCGGGCATGCGGGTCCGCTCAGACGGATGACTGCGATAGCAGATTCTCCGGCGGGTGTTGAAAGAGCGACGATCGTATCACTTGCGGGCATAGTGAGGCAAAAGTCTCCACATATTGTGCTACGTCAAGGTACATCTTAAGGCTTCTATTTTGGATTCTACCAAAGATAACACGGAGTAGGGGACTGTTAACTAAAAATAAAGCACGCTAAAGTCAGCTAAAAGAGCCATAAATCATTCTCTAGCCCGCCCAATTACTGACATTCAGCTATTATTTAATAAGTGAGATTTCATCGTACGAAAGCATTTGATAGTTATCTCACAAATCCTTGTTAATTAAGGCTTTAGAAACATTTACTAGATATCTTCTAAATTAAGTCCAGTAGGGTACATTTTTGGATGAAATTTAGATGTTAATTTCTTTGTACCAATATCTCGCCAATAATCCTCCATCGATAAGTGCAAAAAAACGGGCATGAAAGTTAATCATGCCCGTCATTGCGAAACGATACGTGTCACATTAAAATGTACGCCTATCCGCTTATTTAATCACTGTATCACTACTTCCAAAAGCAACACATCACGGGAAAGGTACGCAGCAACTACTCGGCACCTTCAGTCTCGCCAGTCAATGACTCGCCGCCGCGGACATGAACTTTCGACATGATTAATTCTGTTAATTCAGCTGCAAGTTCTGGATGATCTTTAATATGTTGTTTCGCTGCTTCACGACCTTGGCCAATCATCTCGCCCTTATATGAAATCCATGAACCTTTTTTCTCCAGCATTTTATGCTCTACTCCGAGATCAACCAAAGATCCAGAGTGCGAAATACCCTCATTGTACATGATGTCGAACTCAGTCTCGGTAAAAGGAGGTGCGACCTTATTTTTGACCATTTTGATGCGCGTACGATTACCCACGACCTTACCGGCAGACTCTTTAATTTGGCCTATACGGCGAATGTCCATGCGCACCGAAGCGAAGAACTTCAAGGCACGGCCACCAGGTTGAGTCTCTGGGCTGCCAAACATCACGCCTATCTTCTCACGAATCTGATTGGTAAACAGAACGATGCATTGGGATTTGCTAATAGCAGCTGTCAATCGACGCATCGCCTGGCTCATCATACGCGCTTGAAGCCCAACCGTAGTGTCACCCATTTGTCCATCGAGCTCATTTTTTGAAACCAACGCTGCGACAGAATCGACCACGATGATATCAACCGCACCCGAACGAATGAGGGTCTCGGTAATATTCAGCGCGTCTTCACCGCTTTCGGGTTGGGACACCATCAAATTCTCAAGGTCCACGCCAACAACTTTCGCATAACGAGGATCAAGCGCATGCTCGACATCAATAAAGACCGCATTGCCGCCTTCTTTCTGTGCTTGAGCAATCGCACTTAAACAAAAAGTCGTCTTACCAGAGCTTTCAGGACCATAAATTTCACAGATACGGCCGCGTGGTAAACCTCCGATGCCGAGTGCTAAATCGATCGCAATAGAGCCAGTCGAGATGCAATCGATTTCCATTTTAGTCGCCTCACCTAGGCGCATGATTGCACCATTACCGAATTGTTTGTTGATACCTGAAATCGCTAGATCTAGGTTCTTGCGATCAGCTTCTGGACTACGTTCTACTTTTTTAATTTGTGCTTTAGTGGCCATATCGTATTGAATTAGAGGTTACGTGTGAAATTAAAGCTAGATTGAGCACCACTTTGTCCATGGCAAGTTTAAATGATAATTTGTTCACTATATTGATGAACGATCTAAATACTTTGGAATTTTCCGGCGTACTCCATACTCGCTGGGGTCGACTCAAAATAATAATCCGCAGCAATGGCATTGAAGCAATGAATTTTGAGATGGATATAGATTCTGAACACGATGATTATGACAGTGCTTTTCAACGCGCATTTCTTATATGGCTCCGTACTTTTGAGCACATGTCTCCGACAAAACAGTGGAATTACCTAGCTCCGAGGGGCAGTGATTTTCAACGCTTAATATGGCGCACACTATTAGAGATTCCGATTGGTGAGCAGTGTAGTTATCAACAAATCGCTAATAGAGTAGGGCAACCCGGTGCGAGCCGGGCTGTCGGCTCTGCAATCGCAGCCAATTCAATCGCATTACTCATTCCCTGCCACCGAGTCGTACTATCCACAGGTAGCCCAGGAAATTATCGCTGGGGCGCTGAGCGCAAGCGCGCATTAATTGAAACCGAACAGCTCAGAAACATTACCCTACACCAACTTTTCGAATAACTATGTCAAAAAAACAACAACTGCCACAAGTACCCGATGGGGTACGTTATGCGCGCTGGAGCGGCCATGCGCTTGGAGTGATCTTAATAGTCCTCACCCTGCTAATAGTGACCCGTGGGCTTGATGGGATCTTCGATGGGATCAAGGTCAGCTATTTTATTTTTTATGGTATTATTTTGAATCTGCCATTTCAAAGCATGACAGAAGCGCGCTGGAAGTGGATGTACGGGCTCCTTTTGTTCTGCTCGATCGCTTTCGTATTTCTTATGGTGGTCTCCGTCATGTTCAACTACATGGCTGCCGCCGATCAAGGCGAGCGTCTTGGTGTGCCCGGATTTGAAGGCACATTAATCTTTCTCTCGCTCTTACAAGTGCCAGCGGTGCTTTTTCTGCGGAAACCAGACCTAATTGATTAAATGAGTACCCACTACAAACATGTCATCTGGGACTGGAATGGCACACTACTCAATGACACTTCGCTTTGTGTCGAAGTGCTCAATGGACTGATGACGCGGCGGGGCAGGGCAGCGATCAGCAACGAAGAATATCGGCAAAATTTCGGATTTCCTGTCGTGCACTTTTACGACTATTTAGGCTTCGACACTGACGTAGATAGCTTCGATCAAATAAGTCGTGAATTTATACAAGACTACGAAGCACGCTGGTTTCAGGAATGCCAACTGCATCCTAATGCGGCCTCCGTTTTGAGTGACCTGAGTGCAGTTGGCATGAGTCATTCCGTGCTCTCAGCCGCCAAGCAGGAAGCACTCAATGCTGGCATCGATCATTTCGGTATTCGCAAGCACTTCATAGGGTTAGTTGGTGCCGATAATATTTACGCCGAAGGCAAAGTCGCACAAGGTCGCAACTGGGTAGAGCAACTCGACTGGAGGCCCGATGAGATCGTGCTCGTGGGTGATACCTTGCACGATTTCGAAGTTGCTCAAGCGATTGGTGCTGACTGCATTTTACTTGGGCACGGGCACCATGCCTCGGACCGCCTAGCAGAGACGGGGGTTCCAGTTGCACACTCGTTGCGCGAACTCGCTCAATTACTAAAAACCAACGCAACGACTGACTAATCATGTGTTTCTTCTGCGATTACTTTGTGCGCTCCGCAGCGCTTGGTTTCGCGCTCAACGGATAATGTGCAACGTGCAGCAATAACTGCCACTCCCTCTGGAGGCCCAATCTCAGTCAATAAACGACACGCAGATGACTTAGAAGTAAAATACCATTGCCTCATATCTTTTGACCCAACTCTATACCGAAGTTATTTACTTCGAACGATTCACTCCAACGCGTTTTTGACGAACCTCACCCAGAGCGTTCTCCGCAAACCGAGCCACTTTCTAATATTATATGGACATTGCTATTGTCACAGGAGCAGAAACTCCACTCGGCCTTCGATTGATTGAAGACCTCATTCGCCAAGGTTGCCGCGTGCACGGTATTGGTAACAACTTCTCTAACGTCACATTTTCTGATCCGAATTTTGTCGCCCATGCAATCGACTTGAGTGACTTGTCAGCAGTTGCAAAAACTGTGGAAACGATCCTAGACCAGGAAAAAGCAATCCACATTTTAATCCATGCAATTGATGTGACTCCTGGAGCTGCTTTCGAGCAACTTCCGGTTGGTAATCTTGAAGCAATCTTAAAGGTCGGCCTGCTTGGCCCTGTTATGCTCACACGGATAGTATTGCCAAATCTTCTACGCTTTCGTGGTCAGTTGATTAATATCATTCCAGCCAACAAAAGCGGCCACATCCCGAGTGCGGTCAACGCCTTGATTGAAGGCGGCTTGCAGGCGATGAACGCGGCACTATTTGACCAAGCACGCGATGCTGGTCTACGCGTGACAAACCTCATTCTACGCCAGAACACGGTGGATGATGATGCCGCATTCGTCGATAAGCACCTGCAAACACACATCGACCCGGATCATGTCGCCCGCATAGTCGAGCGCCTCTTAGATCCAAACGAGCCCAATGTGCCGAACGAAATAACTCTCTACCCACGTATCAGTGCAGCTGCTCAGGAATCACTGCCAGAAACAACGCTCCCGATCGACCCTTACACTACAGTGGTACTGCCACCCAAGGAATACTTCCCACCCAAACAGGAGGCCATTGCGACTCGGGAAGCAGATCGTATTGAACGAACGATTCCTTACTCTGATGAGGAAATGGAAGAAAAGATTGCCTCAGCGATTGAGGACTTTGAATCGCACCCTGAGCGCTATCAGACTCCCCAAAAGGCGAAGAAAAAGACTCAACGCAAAGAGCGCAGTGGTCAGTCAAAAGGCGCAGCCAAGCAGCCAGCTTTAAGTTCAAACAAGGCAGACCTAACTTCCAGTGAGCACGAGCAGTCAGATCAATCGAATCAATCTAAATCACGCCGTGGTCGCCGCCGCGGCGGCCGTAATCGCAACCCCAAAGGCAACCCGCCCGATCCACTTAAAGTCAACCAAGAGCCCCCCGCAGACAGTGCTACAGCTAAGCCAGCTGAACAAGGCGACCAGGCGCAACGTTCGCGACGCAATCGCAACCGCAAGCAAGTTGTTCGCCCTAAAGAAAAATACGCTACTTACGATAAAGTCACTGAGCCGAAA
>JAURBE010000140.1 GCA_030829145.1 Verrucomicrobiota bacterium
AGAAAATCGCAGCGCTTGCGGAAGCAAATTACGTGCTCATGGCACCTCATGTTTGGGGTGGCCCCATCATCACTGCGGCAGCTGTACAGATTGACGCCAACATCCCGAATTTCCTTATTCAGGAAAGCATTTACAAATCACGCGACTTCTTCGATGAGATTGTTGTCGAGCCTTTTAATTGGGATAACGGGGATTTGATCCCATCGGAGAAACCCGGCATTGGCATGGATTTAAATGAAGACAAACTAGAAGAACATCGAGGCTCTCTAGCCGCTATTCGACGTCAGCGCCGCGCGGAGAAAGCCTCTTGAGTTTAGCGCCTGTTGACGTGCTCATTGTGGGCGCAGGCGCGTCGGCTGCGACGTTCGCCTGGAGCATGGCGGACACTCGTATGGAAATCCTTTGCCTTGAGCAAGGAGACTGGGTTAACCCGTCAGATTACCCCAGCAGCACGATGGATTGGGAGTCTGACAATAAATTCAACAGCAATCCCAACCATCGCTCAAATGCTGCTGACTACCCGATCAATGTCAGCGAATCTCCTATCTCTATTGCTAACTACAATGGTGTAGGCGGCGGCACGATTTTATTTGCAGGACATTATCCGAGATTTCACCCATCTGACTTCCGCGTAAAATCTCTGGATGGCATCGCCGAAGACTGGCCCGTTGATTATCGGATGCTGGAGAAGTACTACGACGAAAATGATCGCATGATGGGTGTATCAGGACTAGCCGGCGATCCTGCTTACCCCCCAAAAGAGGCGGTAATGCCGCCGATACCTCTAGGACGAACAGGTGAAACACTGGCACACGGATTTAACAAGTTAGGTTGGCACTGGTGGCCCTCTGATATGGCCATCGCGACTGAGCAGTATGACGGTCGAGATAAATGCATCAACCTAGGTGCTTGCGGCATGGGTTGCGCGCAAGGTGCAAAAGCAAGTACCGATATCACCTACTGGCCCCATGCGATACGCGCTGGGGTCAAATTGAAAACACAATGCCGTGTCCGTGAGATCACAGTAAATAAAGAGGGCAAAGCAACGGGTGCAATTTATTACGACGCGGATGGTAATGAGCAGTTCCAACCCGCTGAGTTAGTGGTGATGGCATGCAACGGCATAGGCACACCCCGCATTTTACTTAACTCAAGCTCAGCGCTATTTCCGGATGGACTTGCCAATTCCAGCGGCATGGTGGGTAAAAATTTAATGTTTCACCCCTACGCCGCTATTGAGGGCATCTTTCGCGATGCTATGGATGGTGCAAAAGGACCGCACAAGTGCGTTGCCAGTCATGAGTTCTACGAGACCAACCTTGAGCGTGGGTTCTTAAGAGGATTTAGTTTTGAAACTCAACGAGGTTATGGTCCGGCTGCGACAGCCTTGCGAGGGATTTTTACAGGCAGAGTACCAAAGGGAGAAGGTCATCATGCAGCGTACGGAAAAATGAGTGAACGCGTAGCGGGGCTGGTCGCCATATGCGAGGACCTACCAGAGCTTCACAATCAGGTTACGCTCGACACGGAATTGACCGATGCACACGGGATTCCAGCGCCAAAAATTCAATATACACTCAGCGAAAACAGTCAAAAGATGTTGGATTTTGCTGTGGCGCGCGGCACAGAGGCATTGGAAGCCGCTGGCGCTGAAGATGTCATTGTTCAGCGATTAGTAGGCAACGCCGGTTGGCATAATATGGGCACAGCACGCATGGGGCTCAATCCTCAAACTTCCGTTGTAAATGAATGGGGCCGTAGCCACGACGTGAAGAATCTTTTTGTAATAGATGGCAGTGTGTTTGTGACTAGTGCTGCCGTTAATCCGACCAGAACAATTCAGGCGCTGGCACTTTACATTGCAGACACCATCAAAGAGAAGTTGGCTTCTGCCACTCTATTTGACTAGCAGACATAGAGGAAAGAAATGAATAGTGACGATTTGATATCCAGCGATAATGTATTCAGTAAAAAGCAACAGCAGATCATTAGCGCTATCGCTAATGCAATGATCAGAAAAGACGACTTTTTGGGTCTACCTTCGGCCTCTGATCCGCGAGTGATGCGAACCATCATGGATAAAGCAGTACATTTTTCAGGACGCCTCATTGAAGGTATCGATGCACTGAGTGAAGAGATTGATACGCGGATCACGACACCGGAAGCACTACTTGACTTGCTTGATAAAAACCCCAAATTTCGATCCTTCTCGAGGATGCTAACAATTGTTGTTATGCAGGCTTACTACCAGGATCCCCGAGTGCTGACCGCTCACGGGCAGTCGGCTCGACCGCCCTTTCCGCTAGGCCATGATGTCGAATCGGGTGACTGGTCTTTGCTGGATCAGGTAAAGCAGCGAACGCCCTTCTATCGTCATGCTTGAGCATTTTATCGGTACGCTTTATTTCGTTGAGTAAACCTGCTCACGTAGCAATACACACGTTTTGAAGTGCGTGTATATTCAAGCTAGTCCATACTGAATTTATTTTCTCTCTGTATATTTCACCCGAAACCCATTGACAAAAGAGTTGACCAATATGGAAATGAAAGATCGCATTGTAGTTATCACTGGTGGCAGCGGCGGCATTGGTCAGGCGATGGCCCGCGCTTTTCTTGCGGAGGGCGCAAAGCAGATAGTGCTCGCTGATTTGCATGAAGATGCAGTGCAAGCCGCCGCGAATGATATTGGCTGCATCGGTATCGCTTGCGATGT
>JAURBE010000141.1 GCA_030829145.1 Verrucomicrobiota bacterium
AGTGCGCTCGCCACCCAGCGGCATAGTGTACAAAACGCCTGGTGAACCCGGACCGTGGATCATAAATAAATTTGGAAACCCAGCAATGGTCGCTCCAAGATAATTTTCGAACCTGTCTGCCCATTTTTCCTGCAGACTCAAGCCATCGCGCCCCTTCGGATTTAAATTCAACATTGAACCGGTGACCGCATCAAAACCGGTTGCTAGCACCAACATATCGATTGGGTGTTCCCCCTGCTGGGTCTGCACAGCAGTTGCCGAAAAGGATTTAATTGGATCCTCGCGTAGATCCACCAAAGATACGTTGCCCCGGTTATACGTTTCAAAGTAGCCATTGTCCAAAATCAGACGCTTTGTGGCAAAGTGATAGTCTGGCAACAATTTCTCCGCGGTCTCAGGATCACGAACAATTTGGCGAATTTTGCCCCGCACGAATTCTGACACTTCGTCGTTCAGGTCTTTATCGATCAGGACCGCACTAAAACTATTGATCGACAGATGTATGCCTCCTTCTTCCCACAACGATTCATAAATGGCGTGGCGTTCCTCTGGGGTATAGTCTTGAGCGCTTCTACGGATCGTTTTGTGTGGCCATCCACCCCTATGCAGCATTGATTGGCGTAGGTCATCCCAATCGGCTCGCGATCGTTTCAACTCCTCCTCGGACAAGGCTCGATTACGCGCTGGTAAAGAATACTGGGGGGTGCGCTGAAAAACCGTGACGTGTTCTGCTTCTTTTGCAATCTCGGGTATCGACTGTATGCCTGACGACCCGGTGCCAATCACCCCTACGCGCTTGCCAGCAAAACTGACTTTGTCGTGAGGCCAGCGTCCCGTGTGGTAACACTCGCCTGCAAAGTCATCAATACCGGGATAGTCCGGCCGGTTGGCTACAAACAAGGCTCCTACCGCACAAATAAGAAACTGCGCCGAGGCGGTTTCTCCTTGATCGGTTTCAATCGTCCAGGATTGAGTTTGTTCATCATATCTTGCATCGGTCACCCAGGTTTTAAACTGAATGTCTTTGGTCAAATCAAAGCGCTGCGCAAAGTGTTCGAGGTAAGCCAGCACAGAAGCCTGGGGCGTTTGTGTTTCCTTCCATGTCCAGTCGTCGACTAACTCCTGGGAGAATGTGTAAGCGTAAAACGGGCTGCTAGGGGCATCGACCCGTGCACCTGGATATCGGTTATACCACCATGTGCCACCAACTCCGCCAGCACTGTCGTACACGCGTACGTTAAGCTTCAATTTGTCACGGAGGTGGTGCAGCGCATACAGGCCGCTGAAGCCCGAGCCAATAATAATCGCGTCGTAATCTGTCTTGTCTTTTCTCATCCTCAAAGGACCGCCCAACCACATGCATTTGGAGAATAAGAACTATAAACCGCATTTTTCAAAGATGTCAAAGTATCGCTTTTTGGGTTTTGGGTTAAAAGCTCAGGATTAATGGTTTCTGGGTAGTGGATGGTCACTGGCTGTCATGATGCTTACCCTCGGTAGGGTTGATCACTTAGGAGGCTATAAGGTGGGGCAGGAGTGATTCTGGCTTCAACTGTTTGACGAGTTTTGATAATTTCATTAATTAGTTCCTTTAACTCTTCTTCGTATTTACGATAAATTACTCGGCTACCACTACATGTGTTTATCCAATCTCTTCCTGCTCGCGAAAAAATGAGATACTTTTGAGCGATCTGTATTTTGATACCGCAACTACCGAGGCTGGTCTTCAGCATTGTGTTTTTTTCAGTCTTACCCTTTAAAGTCTCTAAAACTTTAAGGCTGGCTTCTACATACTTCTGTTTATTTCCCTTCTTTGGATTAACAATTTCTGCTTCCGTGACAGTGCCGATGTAGATTGAGTCTGCTTTAAATACTCTATCTTCGAGAGCCCAGCTAGCACATCTACACGCCAAAGCCTCTGACGAAAATAGGCCCAAAAACAACCAGATTATAGTAATTCTCATTCTATGTTTGAGCCTCCAGATAGCTTCTTAAGCACACTAACTCTTCTCGAAAGAGCCGCTGCGCTTGATGGTGATTTGCACATTCATTTAAGCCGACTAAGACGTAGGTTAGCAAATTATCTCAGTGCTTTGAAATTGCTATCGTGGATCGAAGACTTTTTATAGTAGCGCGTTGCGCAACACAGCCAAGCGGCATAACGCCTTGCTAAGCAGCAAAGTGCCGAGGACTCGAATGTGATTCACATTAATGTCAACACTGTGCCCATGTTGGCGTAAAGTTGGTAACGTGCTGTATTATTTGTCGGCGCAGTCACGCGGACTTTCGCTATTCTCAGCTTGAAATTGGTTCCTTCAGATCGTCTCTGCTGCGGGTCCAGTGTTTTTAAATTATTCTTTTCCGTGTATGGTAAAGGCGTTGAAAAGTCGTTCTTGGCATCTTCAAAGACAGTTGAGTCGATGCTCGGGAAAAAAGTAGAAAGTGTGTTTTTCAACAAGATTCGCCACTGAGCTGATTTTTTAGAGAGAGGGCTGCACCGTGAAGGGATACTGGGTTAACCACGTAGTTGAAATCAAAGACCGTGACAAGTTTTTCGCTTACGCATCAGCGAGTGAATCGATGTTCACGGGTGATAACAAATACGGCGCATTAATGAAAGTGTTTGGGCCGGTCTCAGCAACGCTTAAGGGTGAA
>JAURBE010000142.1 GCA_030829145.1 Verrucomicrobiota bacterium
GAGCGTAAAGACACCCGCTGCACTGCATGGAGTGTCTGCGGTGAAGAGTGCTACATCAAGGCGTTCGGTGTCGCCGATTTCCCGAATATCGCCAGCTACTCCAGCAATTTTGTAGCCTGGGCAGTCTGCGAGTCCGCCAGAATTTTCGATCAGTTTAACTGGGATGGAGGTGTTCATATCGAAATGTGGCGTTGGAGTTGCGGTCTACAGCAGTCCGGCAGTTTCTGCGAAACCGAACTTTAGGTTAAGCAACTGCACTGCCTGGCCGCTAGCTCCTTTGAGTAGGTTATCAATGACTGAGGTAATGACAAAATTGTCGGTCCGTGGATCGTAAACCGCGGAGATGTCTGCTCGATTGGTGCCAGTTACGTGTTTGGTATCCGGATACGAGCCACTTGGGAGCACATTGACGAAGGGTTTACCTGTGAAGGTTGCGTTCCAAGAAGCGTAAAGATTGCCAAGCGAGCCGTTGGCCTTGGCTACAATCGTCGTGGAGATACCCCGCGACATCGGAGCGAGGTGTGGGTTAAATTGCACGATGCAGTCCGCAAAGGCTGCTTTTTCGAGCTGCTCTTCGATTTCGGAGAGGTGGCGATGCATGGGCATACCGTAGCCCTTCATGCTTTCGTTGCGTTCGCAATAAATGAAGTCTTCTGCGACTGTACGACCAGCACCGCTGACGCCACTGTAACTGTTGATGACAATTCCTGAAGGTTTGACGATGCCTTGCTTGAGCAGAGGAACTAATGGTAGCTGCACGCTGGTCGGGTAGCAACCTGGGCAGGCGATGAGCGATGCGCTCTTCCATTGATCGTCCGCAAGTTCAGGTATGACATAGGGAGCAGCGGCCAATAAGTGCGGTGCGGGATGGGCTTGGCCATAGTACTGTTCGTAGACTGCAGTTGATTTAAGGCGGAAGTCGGCGCTCAAATCAATGACGGTCTTACCTGCTTGAAAGAGTGGGTCAGCATATTCCGATGCGACGCCGTGTGGCAGCGCAAGGAAGAAGACATCGAGGTCGTCCCGAGCGGCTAACTCCACTGGGTCAGAGTGGGTAAACTCCAATTCACCGACTAAGTGCCGCAGCGCCGGCATCACATCGGCGACAGGCTTACCCGCCAGTGAGCGCGAGGTGACTGCAGCTAATGTCACGTTGGGATGGCGTGAGAGTAGCCGAACAAGTTCTTCTCCGGAATATCCGGATGCTCCGATGACTGCTGCGTTCATGATAGTGAGGATTAAAAGTGGCGCCTACTAGGAAGTAAACGATGATCAATGAGATTATCTGGAGACTGATGAGACAGAAACTTGGAAAAGAAAAAACCCTCCAAGGCACGAAAACGGCCTGGGAGGGTTTGCAAAAAATGCGTCCTTGCCGCTTGGCGGTTTAACGTTTCGAGAACTGGAAGCGCTTACGTGCACCAGGCTGACCTGATTTCTTACGCTCGCGTGAGCGAGGGTCGCGTTTCATGTGGCCTTCTTGTTTAAGAGGCACGCGTAATTCGCTGTTAAGTTTTTCAAGTGCACGAGCGATGCCGAGGCGAGTCGCGCCAGCTTGGCCATTCAGACCGCCGCCTTCTGCTTTCACAGTGATGTCAACTTGATCTGCCATCTCAACAGTGGTGAGAGGAGAGAGTGCGGCACGGGTGAAGTCTTCAGTCTTGAAGTAGTCCGCAGGCGCTTTTCCGTTAACGATTACTTTGCCAGTGCCGCGAGTTAGGCGGACACGGGCACGTGCTGTTTTACGGCGACCGATGGTTACAAATGTTTGTTCGCTCATTGTAGATATTCTAAAAGTTATACTAGAGGCTTAGGCTGCTGCGCTTCGTATGGATGCGTAGGGCCAGCGTGAATTTTAAGCTTCTTGATCATTTGGCGACCAAGGCGGTTACGGGGAAGCATGCCTTTGACTGCGTGCTCGATAATGAATTCGGGCTTCTTTTCACGCATTTCTTCCATAGAAACGTAGCTTTCGCCGCCCATCCAGCCAGAATAAAACATGTAGTTTTTATCGGTGTTTTTCTTGCCTGAAACACGGATCTTCTCAGCATTGATAACTACGACGAAGTCGCCGGTGTCAGCATGCGGAGTATAGATAGCCTTGTGGCGGCCGCGCAATACATTGGCGATTTTTACGGAGATACGGCCGAGTGTTTCGTCGGCAGCGTCTACCACGAACCAGTGTTTGGTGTGGTCTGATGTTGTAGCTAAAGTCGTTTTCATGATTTTTGGAAAAGCGGCAAACAGTAAAATGCGAATGTAGCCTGTCAATGGGAATTTTCGGTCTTTTATGCCCGAGGGCCATTTTTATCTATAATGCTGGCCGAAGAATACCTTGAGGGCCTAGTTGTGAACCTATTTTTACTACGTTCGTTGAAAAAGGAAAGTCAGTTGGGAGCGTTGGATCTGCTTTCTGCTCTTGGGAGGGACGACCTCCGTGTCGTCCGGTGCTGCTCTTGGGAGGGACGACCTCCGTGTCGTCCGGTGCTGCTCTTGAGCGTCTGATAGGATTATCAGCTCTTGGAGACTCCTGGATTTTCATGTGGTTTCCGAACTGCCCGTGGTCGACACGGAGGTCGACCCTCCCCAACGGAATAGCCGCCC
>JAURBE010000143.1 GCA_030829145.1 Verrucomicrobiota bacterium
AGGCTAATAAATTCATAGATGTCATCTTCGTTCTCTTCGAGGTCAGCCTTGTTGGCAACCAGGATCACTTCTTTACCATAGCGGCGCAGTTTTTCGGCGACGATCTCATCCAGCGCGGTGATGCCCATACGTACATCCACCACAAATAAAATCACTGAGGATGCTTGAATCGCAAAGTTCACCTGCTCTTCCGCGGCAGTGGCAATTTTTTTAGGCGTCATCTCCAGCTCCATGCCCAGTCCCCCCGTGTCGAGCAAAACGAAATCGTCGCTGACCTCGGCAGAGATCAGGTCGCGCGTCACCCCAGGCATGTCATGCACGATCGACAAGCGACGCCCGCACAGTCGGTTAAACAGGCGGCTTTTCCCGACATTAGGACGGCCAACAAGGGCCACGGTTCTGGATGGATCGATCATGTGCTGCTACGCAGAGTAAAAAAGTGAAAGTGAGAGTGAAAGTGTGCCAAAAAGTGAAAGTGAGAGTGAAAGTGAAAGTGTGCCAAAAAGTGAAAGTGAGAGTGAAAGTGTGCCAAAGTGGGCAACCAACCCTATATATGAAGTAAAGCCGAGCTGGATTGCCCTAGCAATGAGGAACTTACAAGGCTTATTTACGCACCTTATCGACATAGCGCTCGATACGGTCGGTCGCTTCGATCAGTCGCTCGTAGCTGGTGGAGAAACTCGCCCGGGCAAATCCGGCACCACTGGGACCAAACGCCGTGCCAGGTACAATCGCGACTTCCTGCTCCTTGAGCAGGCCTTGGCAAAAGTCCATCGAGCTCAAACCAGTCGACTGAATCGATGGGAATGCGTAGAACGACCCCTTCGGCGAGTGACAATCGAGCCCTGCTTCGTTGAAGCGGCGTACGACTAAATCACGGCGACGATGATACTGCTCCTTCATCTTAGCGACTGCTGGACCACCATTTTTCAGGGCCTCGATTGCAGCTTCTTGTGAGAGAATCGGCGCACACAGCATACTGTATTGATGCACCTTCATCATTGCTTCGATCAATGGCGCGGGGCCGCAAGCATAGCCAATCCGGAAACCAGTCATCGCAAATGCCTTGGAGAACCCATGCAGAAAGATCGTGCGCTCCTGCATGCCCGGTAGCGTTGCGATACTGGTATGCTCGCCTTCAAACGTGAGCTCCGAGTAAATTTCGTCACTGATCACCAAGAGATCTTTCTCCACTGCAAACTTGGCAATGCGCTCAAGCTTCGCGCGCTCCGTCACACCTCCGGTTGGATTGGTCGGAAAATTCAGCATCAGCACCTTGCAGCCCGGCTCCCACGCGGCTTCGACGGCATCGGGATTGATCCCGAATTGATCTTCGGCAGAGGTGGCGATCGCGATTGGCTGCGCATGCGCGAGCACGATGCTTGGGCTATACGAAACATAGCAGGGCTCGTGATACAGCACCTTGTCGCCTGGATTGAGTACTGCGCGCAGAGCAATGTCCAAGGCCTCCGAAACCCCGACTGCGACGAGTACCTCGTTGTCTGGATTGTAGCTCAACCCAAAGTTATTTTCCACGTAGGTATTGATCTCACGGCGCAGGCGAATCAGCCCCATGTTATCCGTGTAGCTGGTCTTGCCCTTTTCGAGTGCAAAGATCGCGGCCTCACGAATATTCCACGGGGTGACAAAGTCGGGCTCACCGATACCGAGCGATATCGCCTGCGGCATGGCTGCAACAATCGCAAAGAAATCGCGAATACCGGAACGAGGCAGGCCAGCAACGTGGTCTGCGATAAAGCGTTGGCTATCGTCACTCATTATGCACTCACAGCGGGTTTGTCGCTGCCCTCGGACGGAGATAAAAGTAAATGGCGCTGCTCTTTATAAGCCCGCAACATGAAGTGCGTCGCGGTCGAGAGCACACCTTCGACACTCGCAAGGCGCTCTGACACGAAGCTTGCCACTTCACGCAGATCATTGCCTGTGGCAAATACCAGTAAATCATACGAACCAGACATCAAGTAGCAGGACTCCACTGCGTCAAAGCGGCTAATGCGCGTAGCGAGGCGATCAAAGCCGCCATCTCGCTCTGGGCTGATCTTCACTTCGATCACTGCGCGCACAATCGTTTCCTGCGCACGCTCAGGATTCAGCACAGGGCGCCAACCCAGCAGAATCTCTTCGGCTTCGAGGCGTTTTAGTTCTGCGTCGACGGCGCTATCGGACAGGCCGAGCACCTGCCCGATTTGGGCAGTGTTAAGGCGTTCACCTTCAAGAAGTAGTTGCAAGACTGAGCTCATAGAAGCGGTAGTAAAAGTGCTCACCCGCAAAAGGCAAAAAGCAAAAAGGACTATTTTTGGTCCATCGCCGATGAGCGGGGCAGGTATTAATGGTATGTTTGGGACGATGAAGTGGCTTCCTACTCAAGGGAGGGACGACCTCCGTGTCGTCCGCAACTCTTGGGAGGGACGACCTCTGAGTCGTCCGCTAACGATGCGAAAAAGTCCGACAGGATCATCCGCTTTTGAAGCATCCCGAATGATTGTCATGTGATTTCTTCAGT
>JAURBE010000144.1 GCA_030829145.1 Verrucomicrobiota bacterium
CACCTGGTTTAACACGGTGCGCACAGATGCGGCCGCGCCAGTGGTCTGGGAGTTGGACTGTTGGTTTGAATTCAAAATTAGGAAGTTTAAGTTGGAATTAACAATTAAGAATTAGAGTGCCAGAAACATGCTTCCTAATTCGTAATGATTAATTCCTAATTGTTTTTATAAGCCGCCACAGTCGCATTCATCGCATCTTCGATCGGAATACGTACAATGCCAGCGTCCGCATTGATAACTTCGTAGCCAGTTAGCTTAGCAAGGCTCGCTACGCGCGCTTTATCCGCCTTCGCTTGGCGGGCCTCATTTACTGCCTGATCCACAGGAGTCGAACCGCTGGGCAAATCAGCAACAAATAGAATCATTACGAACGCAAGAAGCGCAACGACGATTCCAGTAAAAGAGAGCAATCGAGTGCTCTTGGATAATTCTGTTTGAGACATCTTAAATTACTCCGAGTAGTTGATAGAAAGTACGATATTTGGGTCACGAACTGGAATCGGCTCGGCCTTCTTTGTGCTTCGGCAAAATGCCCAGATACAGATGCCACCAATACCAATCAGCGATGTGACATCCACCCAGTTTACAGAAAACTGACGTACTAAGTAGCCTGCAGCATGAGCGTCGGGATTCACCAACTTGCCAGGAATGATGTTCCAATACAGGTCGATGATGTGGAATGTGAGGATCCACACTGAGATCGCGACCGTGCGCCACACCACCACCTTGGTTTTGTACCAAAGCAGGCATAAGAACGGGGTCAGGAAGTGACCAAAAATTAGCGCCATGCTAATCCCCCACCATGAGTTCGAAGTGCCATCGAAATTCTTCTCACGGATATTGTACCAGAAAGTTTCTTCAGGAATATTGGCACTGTAGATCAAGAAATACTGAGAGAAACTGATGTACGCCCAGAAGATCGTGAATGCCAGCATCATGCAACTAATGTCATAGCGGTGTGCCTGTTTGAGGATACCCTTGAGATAGCCTTTCGCCGCAAGAATTACGGTAAGAATAATCAGCGTCGCTAAGGCCGCGCGGATACACGCAGCAAAGAACCACACCCCGTACATCGTCGAAAACCAGTGGTACTCGAGTGATTTGAACCAGTCGATCGCGCCGAGTGTCATCGCAATGGCGCAGAGGAATAATCCAACCGCAGAAAGCGCATGCGCTTTAGTCGTGTTGTTAATATCGCCGGTCTTGTCGGTGTCGAACGACCACTTACGCAGGAGGCCCGTAATGACGATAAAAACACCAAAGATGGCCACTGCACGAATTGCGAAAAATTCGATATTGAGATACGGCTGCTTCCAAAGAGCGATTGCATCCTCACCGACAGTGCCATGTCCCGGCAATTCATTGAGTCCGTTCATCCACTTCCACAATAGGCCGGGATTTTCGTGAAAAAATGGGATCGCTAAAAGCGGCAAGAACAACAGCAGCAACCATGGGAAGGCTACCATACCATGTTCACATTGACGGCGAATGATCACCGGCCAACGTGCGTAGAAGACATACCAGATCAGAGTCAGGAAGGTCATACCAATGGCGATGGACATCCAGAAGCCGAGGCCGAGCAACCAACCCATGAATGGGCGAGCGTCACCTGTAGTCCAACCTTGGAATAAGCCGAAAGCTGCGATTGCGGTGAAAATAAGACCAATTGTAAGAGCGATGCTGCCTACTTTGTTGGCTTGAGCGTGATGTGCGTCCGAACTCATAGTATTATAATCCTAACTCTGTGCGTTGTGCTGCGGAAAGCTCCTTCGCGTCAGCGTTTTGTGAGCGTTGCAGGGCTCGAACATAGAGAACAATCGCCCAACTTTCTTCAGGTGAAATACGGTCATTTAAAGGCAGCATGAGACCTTTACCGTTTTGAATCACATCGAAAATGTAGCCGTCTTCAACCGAACGTAGGCGATCATCGTGATAGCTGGCAGCGAGCACACCGTAAGGCTTGGTCACACCGTTGCCATCACCTGCGGCTCCATGACAGACCGTACAGAAGATATCATACTTCGCTTTGCCTTCCGCCATCAGCGCGTGACTGACCTCCAGTGGCAGGGTCTTAACGAAATTACCTGCGCCATCTTTACCGTCGTTGAAGACGGTGTCACCGAGCGCCTGATCTTCAAATCCTGCAGAGAACACCTCTGCTTGATTGAAGTAC
>JAURBE010000145.1 GCA_030829145.1 Verrucomicrobiota bacterium
GGAGGTCGACCCTCCCCAACGGAATAGCCGCCCCATTAGGCTCAGAATAGTATCTCCCCGGTAAATGACGATGAACCCCATTTTAGCACTGCAGCGATAACTCGACTACCGATCGTAGCAAGCGAGCCAGTTCACAACGCTACAGCTAAGATTTATTTTTATTGCAAATGGACTGTAGTCCGTCATTTTCCGCTGCTTTTCCAGATTCACTTCTAAGAAGGAGCACTACTTTGAGAGACGATTATTTACAGGCTGCACAGCAAATTATTACAGATCCGATGATTCTGATCAACGTTGTATCGCGTCGTGCAAAACAATTAAAAAGTGGCTACAAGCCATTAATTGAGTCGCTCGAGCGTCTTTCCGCCGAGGATCTTGCGCTACGCGAGATCATGGAAGGTAAAATTACTTATCAATTGGACGAAGAGGAAACGGACGAGGCGTAAGCTTATTTGCGCCATTGATCGCTAGGACTCGCCCTCGCTACGATTTCCTCTGCATGGCTTGGGGAGACATTCACTGTGTGTGCTAAAAAAAAGTCAGCGGACGACCGGTTTAAGGAAATTCGCAACGGTAAGGCCAACCACAACTATTTTGTGGGAGATCGCTTAGAAGCAGGCATTGAGCTTAAAGGGACTGAAGTGAAAGCGATCCGCGATGGCGATGCACAGATTTCAGAGGGATTCTGCCGCATCGAGAAAGGCCAGTGCTGGCTCTATAACTCACACATAGGCGAATATAAGTTCGGCAATTTTCAAAATCATCCTCCTCTGCGCAAGCGCCGTCTCCTACTTCATCGTCGTGAGATTCATAAGCTTTTTGGCGCGATGGAAGCAGGCGGCAAGTCGCTGATCCCATTGCGGATGTATGTGAAGCATGGGTTGATCAAAATTGAGATCGCATTGTGCACGGGTAAGAAACTCTTTGATAAGCGTGAGAGTTTGAAGAAAAAGATCACCATGCGTGAGGCTGAGCGTGAGATGCGCCGTCATAAATAGAAAGATTTTCAATGATGTCCCAGCAATCTGTACTTGTACAAGCCCCAGCTAGCACCTCGAATTGTGGGCCTGGCTTTGATACCTTGAGTATTGCACTGACGCTGTACAATTTTGTGCGCGTGACCATTCGTAAGGATGCGACGATTCACAGTGTAGGTGATGGCTCAAAGGAAACTCAGCTCATGGTAGAGACGGCGGCGCGTGCGTTTGCGAATGCTGCTGGAATCGAGGTGAGTGGTTTTGATTATGAGATCTGGGGAGACGTGCCTGCGACGCGTGGATTGGGGTCCAGTTCGACAGTGCGCGCGAGTATTGTCGCTGGCTTAAATGCCTTGTGCGGCCAACCGCTGGATACAGAGGCGATGATACGGCTAACGACAAAATTGGACAATGCGCCAGATAATGCGTGCGCGGTGTTTGCTGGAGGCTTTTGTATCGCTCGTACTGATCCGGCGACGTTTGCATATCGTGAGCATGTGCGTTTTAAGCTACCTGATTCGTTAGTATTTGTTGCAGTATCACCTGCGTATGAAGTCCTCACGGCAGATTCTCGCCGCGTACTACCAGATAGCATCCCGTTTGATGATGTGGTGCGAAGTGCAAACAGTTTGGCATTTTTAGTCGGTGTACTGGTTTCAGGGGAGTTCACACGTCTGCAGGACGCGGTGAATGATTATATCCATCAACCGTACCGTGAGCTACTCAATCCATTTGCCTGCGAAAGCATTGAGGCAGGTTGTCACGCTGGTGCTTATACTGGGTGGCTCAGCGGTAGTGGCTCGACGGTGTTATGTGTGACCGACCAAGCGAATGCACTCAAAGTTGGAGCCGCGATGCAGGAAGTCTACAAGGGTAACGGGGTGCGTAGTCGTGTCTATCGACTGGCTACTGATAATGTTGGACTTACGGTTTCCTAGACGCAGCTCCTGCACGCCTCTCGCAGCTATTAAACTGGCTCGACTTGGTCTACCAGAATTTCAATGGGTTGCCGCTTTTTTCTACAGTGACGCCATTCTCTGTCTTGGTGCTGCTGCAACCGGAAAATGCGATGGCTAGTAGCGCTGCAATCAGTATGCGTAGGAGGGGTTTGCGGAGTA
>JAURBE010000146.1 GCA_030829145.1 Verrucomicrobiota bacterium
CCAACAGTTTTCTCCCACAAATGCCGATCCACCAATACTGACCCATTGCAAAAAGCCCTGCGCCTCTGCGCGAGATAGTTCTGTTTGCGCTGTGAGCTTGCCGAGCGATCACTGCGCACATCCTCATAGAATGCCACGCGAGTATGACTCAACGACACTCCAAACACTGACAACACCGCTATTGACAATGTTAACCTACAGGTTAACATTGCCAATAAATGAAAGAAGTCTACTTCTTCAAACGAGCCAACGGTAGTCGTCCTGTAGAGGAATTCCTTGATGAACTGACCGACAAACAAGCACAAAAAATCGCTTGGGTGCTAAAGCTCATAGAAGACATGGACATCATACCTAGCCAATATTGGAAAAAATTGACCCACACAGACGACATATGGGAAGCAAGGATACAGTTCGGAGGCAACCTCTTCAGAATCCTAGGATTCGAATATAAAAACAGCTTTGTCGTCCTGACCAATGGCTTTGCCAAGAAAACCCAGAAAACACCCAGACAAGCAATCAAAATCGCCGAGCAACGGAAGAAGATCTACATAAAGGAGGCATCCAATGAGTGACTTAAAGCAATACATTATAAAACGAAAATCAAGCAGCGCCGACTTCGCTCAGGGCTTCGATGAAGGCTATGAAAACTTACGAATCGGTTTAATGCTCAAGCAAGCACGACTCGACGCAGGACTCACCCAGAGTCAGGTGGCACATGCAATCGGCACTCAGAAAACTGCAATCTCACGACTGGAGAATCATATTGAGGACGTGAAGCTCTCCACTGTTGAAAAATATGCCCAAGCACTCGGCCGCCGAATCGAGATCAAAATCGCATAAGCAGTCAAGCGTAGCGACCAAATGGTCGCTCAGTGCATTGGCGCCGACAAGGGGCATGGATCGACACGCTCTGCGCTAGCTTGAATCAATTTCAAGCCTGTAGAAAAGCCCGAATCTGCTTGGTCACGACACGCCCTCCATCTTCGAGTATATAATGCCCATGCGCCTTGTGTAAGTGTACTTCTGCATTTGGAAAGATACCACACCAACGTTTAAAAAAGTGCTTATTGAAACAGAAATCCTGACCACCCCAGACAATCTGCACCGGCTTATCGGCGAGTTTCTTTAGACCGGCCTCGACTTCAACCAAAGTCTCATAACTGCGGTGACTCTGGTTGAGTGGGATATCTTTAACAAAATTCCACACCGCGATACGATCTGCCCAGCTTCTATATGGCCAGAGCATGCCTGCTTTAACAGCCGGAGACAGTGGGATTTTCACGGACATATTGGCCGCTGGCCCGGCAAAACCATTTAAGCCGCGAATCACTGCTTCGCCAAAGAGCGGCACCTTGATC
>JAURBE010000147.1 GCA_030829145.1 Verrucomicrobiota bacterium
CGCTGGATTCGCCACATCATTACTGAACTTAAACAGCGAGTCCCAGTGATCTTGTACGCCAAAGGCATGGGCCACAAAGCGGATGACCAAATTCGCACGGGCGCATCCATTCTCAGCCTCGACTGGACAATGGACCTGCGTCAAGTGCACAGTTCCCTCAAGCAAGGCATCGCGATCCAAGGCAACCTCGATCCCGTCACACTGACCACCACGCCTGAGATCACCCGTATCGAAGCACAGCGCGTCCTCGAACAAGCCGGCACCCGCCCTGGCTTCATCTTTAATCTCGGCCATGGTATGATCCCCAGCGCAAAGATCGAATGCGTCGAGGCTTTGATGGAAGTCGTGACTGGCCAGAAGAACGCGTAAGTGCTTCGCGTAGAAGCGACACTCTTGCCGCTTCTACGCGAACCAAAGCTGCGGCTACCTCAGGAGCATGGACACTCCTGTCCATGACCGAACCAAAGCCACCGATACGTATCGAAATGGGATTCCCGTCCTTTTAACTATTTCGCTCCAAGAGCAGCCGCCACCGTCCGAAAATTCGCTAAACCGGCTTCGATATTGTCAATGATCTCATCGGCGAGGATTTCCGGCTCTGGCAAGTTGTCCAGATCAGCCAGGCTTTTGTCTTTCAGCCAGAAGAGATCGAGGCTGGTTTTGTCGCGAGCGATTAGCTCTTCGTAAGTGTAACTGCGCCAGCGGCCTTCGGGGTTCGTCTCTTCGTCCCATGTGGCTTGGCGCTTGTGGCGGTTCTCTGGATTGTAGCACTCAATGAACTCTTTGAGGTCGTCGAGGCGGAGCGGCTTGCGCTTGAGCGTATGGTGGATGTTCGTGCGGTAGTCATAATACCAGACTTCCTTGGTTGCGGCGGTTTTCTGCGCAGCTCTGTTATCAAAGAAGAGCACATTCGCCTTCACGCCATTGGCGTAGAAGATCCCTGTCGGTAGGCGCAGGATGGTATGCAGCTCTGTGGTCTCCATCAGCTTCTTACGCACCGTCTCTCCCGGACCGCCTTCAAAGAGCACATTATCGGGTAGCACCACCGCAGCCTGGCCGGTGGTCTTGAGCATGGTGTGAATGTGCT
>JAURBE010000148.1 GCA_030829145.1 Verrucomicrobiota bacterium
CATCGGCAAAGCAAACGCTGCGGTTTTACCCGTGCCAGTCTGCGCGCAGGCCAATAAGTCGCGCCCCTCGAGCAACAGAGGGATGGCCTGCGCCTGAATCGGCGACGGCTCCGCATAGCCTTTCTCCGCCAGCGCATGCTGCAGCGGTTCGATTAATGGCATGTCTTTGAATTCTGTGTGACTCATAGTTTGATCAACACCGCACCGTATGAATAAAACCGCCTTTATCGACAAGAAAGCGCCGCTAGCTGAAATTGGCTGGTGCGCCGGGACGACCAGACAGCTCGCGTAGCGAACCAGAGCTTGTAACGGATTTCAGTCAAGGCTTGCCAAGCAGATTTGAACCGCTTCTCTATCTCAATTTTAGGAGAAGTGGCAGAGTGGCCGAATGTGACTGACTCGAAATCAGTTGTGCTAGAAATGGCACCGGGGGTTCGAATCCCTCCTTCTCCGCCATTGGGCGAAGCCCAACAAACTATTTGGCGCAGCCAAATGAGGGATGAGAACGGAGTTCGACGGAGCGCAGCGGAGATGGAGCAGTCGAAGACTGAGGGCGAAGCCCCGAGCGGAGCGAATCAATCCCTCCTTCTCCGCCATTTAAGGCAAAGCCGTAAAATTGCGATAAGAAGGATGAGATGAGAACCATCGGGTTCGACGGAGCAAAGCGGAGATGGGACCCCGCAGGCGGTCTCGAAGAGAGGTTGCAAAGCAACACCAATCCCTCCTTCTCCGCCATTCGAGGCGCTCCGCATGGTCATGGCAGGCCTTCGACTACAGAAGCACAATTCGATCATGAAACTTCCTCGTTCTGAGTTGCGAATGATCTGACTGATGCTTTGATTCTTTGCTCAGTACTGTTATTTTATTATGCCAGCTCGAATAAATCTAGTTCAGTTTCTGAAATTAACCTCTCAGCATTGATTCATTTTGTTCCGCGACAGGTCTTGTTGCCACCGCATTGCTCATAACTACTTTTTATAAAAATGCCCACCTACGTTTATCAAGAAATCCTCCCCGACGGCAGCGACGGCGAAGCCTTTGAAT